>NZ_JACJRC010000002.1:0-300000 GCF_014697025.1 Alkalinema sp. FACHB-956
CCAACCCCATCTCGTCAATCACACCGGCCACAATCCCGCTGTGGTCAATATCTTGTACTCTAATTTCAGATGCATTCATGCATCAAAAATACAATAACTCTATGCCAAAACCTGCGGAATGTGGGTTGGACTGGGAAAAGGCCTAGACTACAGCGCCTGTAACTTTTTCCAGTCAGCGATCGCGGCCTCTGTCCAGAGCCAGTTTTGGCTTAAATTAGCCGGACTAAAGCGATCGGGATTAGCTTTCATCACTTGATCCCGTAGTTTAATCGCTTCGGCCTGGAGGCGTTTCTGTTCAGCGCCGGTCTTGGTCTGCGCGGTTTTGAAAGCACTGAGGGCTAATCCTGCATAGGCAGTCAGCGCTTCAGGAGAATTGGGCTGCTGAGCAGTTAGATTAGCAGCTTGGAACCAAGCATCGGTCGCTCGGGGTAAATCGACGGGGGCTAGCTTCCCTTCGGAGTAAAAGGCAAAGCCCAGTGCTATTTGATACAGCGGATTGTTGGGATCCTTTTGGGTTGTCATGCCCCAAAAACGCCGCACATCATCTAGGCTGTGATTGCCATTGGAGTTCTGTTGCCAAAATTGCCAGGACAGCCGTCCCCGCAAAAACAGAATGGGTGCAGTTTCTAATTGCTTGACTGAAGCGTTCTCCAAGGCAGCTTGGGCTTCTACTAGCGCCCCTTGATCGAGCAAGGCTGTTACCGCTTCCTGGGCTGGGCGCAAATTATTTTTGCTGAAGGATTGCTGGGCGATCGCGACAAGATTTGCCAGATTGGGCTGGGAATTATTGGGCTGGAGCGTGCTTGGGCTGGAAGGATTGCCTGGGGAGGGTTGAGGCGAACTTGCTGAAATGGAGGGCGTTGGTGGCGTGGGAGGCTTGGATCCTAAGCGACTCACAGCAACTCCAATGCCCAGTAAACTGGCCGCAGTAATGCCGATCGTGCCCAGCAATGCCTTAGATAGGGGCGGTCGAGACTCCTGCTGCTGGCCAAAATTGGCCCGATTTGCATGGTCTTGGCCCGTCTGGGGGCCGGTGTCTGGTGTCGCTGCGGGAGTCTGACCTAGGAGTTGTTGCAGGCGTGTAGGGGCATGGGCGTGGTTTGGCTCCAAGCGCAAGGCCATCTTATAGGCGGTCAGCGCTTCCGGTAGGTTGCCGTAGGCTTGAAAAGCAGTGCCCAGGTTGTAGTAGATTTCTCCGCAGTCCGGCGCAACCTTGAGGGCTTCTCCATAGGTTGCGATCGCTCCTGTCAAGTCTCCTTGTTGTTGGAGCACCTGTGCCATTTGATTCAATTCACGGGCTTTCTCGTTGGCGATCGCCGCGGTTGGCGCAGGAACAAGGCCACCATTGCCATTGCTAGAAGATGCATTGCCAGGTGGTTGCTGGGCTGTCTGCATCGATTGTGCTGAGGCAGTTACACTCCCGTTGCTGGAAAGTTCCTTGAACAGACCCGCAATTTCTGCCCGATCGGTTGCATAGTCCAGGTCGTCATCTAGGTTGATTTCTTCCACGAAATCCCCATTGATTAACTCACTGTTAATTAACTCACTATCTCCTAAGTCATGTTCTAAGCCGCTGACGGCAAAATGCTTAGCGGTTAGACCTGCGGGATCTAACTGGCCCAGGGAATCTAACTGCTCTGACTCCAAAAAGGCAGGATCGATGGAATCAACTGGACTGCCCCCCGATCGATCGCGACTGGCTGTCTGATGAGGCCGGAGATAGCCATCGAATTCCGGATGGAGATAGAGAATGGGTAACGCCCAATAAAGCTGGCTGGAACCGTAGGAGGATAGTAGCCCCTGTCTAGCCCGATTCAAGCTGAGGTCGATGGGATAGCGTTGCTTCAGATTGCGATAGAACAGGCGGCTGAGATTTAAGGCCACATCATCGGGAATCCGTTCTGCCATGGCCAGCACCGCAGGCACCCCCCGCTTCAACAGGGCATCGGCCAAATTATTGCTGTTATCTTCTCCGGCGGTGGCTCCATGCACCCCTCGGCAGGAGTTAAACACAGCCATCCGCACTCCGTTATTCACCAAGAGACCCGCTAAATCATCGCCATTGAGGACTTCCGTCAGCCCTGTTTTGTCATTGACGAGGTAGAGATCCCCCCCTGCACTGCCCAAGTTGCTGTGGCCTGCATAGTGCAAAATGTCGAAATGCCCCTGTTCTAGGGATTGCGTCAGTTGCTCCCGTCCCGGTTGGTCGAGAATTTGGAGTTCGATCGTAGGGCCATCAAAGCGACGATCCTGCTCTCGCTGAAGCTCAGCTTTCAAATGAACCGCTTCTTGGTGCAGTTGCAGCATTTCCTGATCCGTCGGTGCGGCCAATACCATCAGGATCCGTAGAGGCTGGTTTGGTTGAGTATTCGTAGAATGCAGAGAGAGTTTGCTGCCAACAGCGGTAAAGGCGGAATGGTAGCGAGAAAACACCACGTCGGTTCCGGTCGAGAGGGGCCGATCGCCCGCATGCAAGACTTCCCAAGGTAGCCTGGGTAAGCGATCGCCCTTCAATCCCAAACGTAACCGCAGAATATCCTGTTGATGCTGGGCAATCCCCTGGGCCACCATCCAACTGTCCCGCACGGTCCCTTGAAACAGCGCATTGTAGAGATCTTGCCCCAAGGTCACCAAATCCACCGAAGCGGGTTCTCCAGCCGGCCCAGATTGGCCGCGTCCTCGTAGTAACCCCAACAGAGGGTCATTCATCAACTGTCCTGCTTGCTGTAACCAGTCTCCTACGCGCCAAGAGACCAATTCTTCTGCCAAGGGAACTCCAGGGGAGACCCGCTCCGTTCTCACGAGATAGGTTTCCTCTTTAACAGGGGTGACGGACAGTGAGAATTCTTGGGTCACAGCCTTTTTTCTCCCAGTAATTCTAAACGTTCCATTGTCCCACCCCCTGATGCGAAACCTTCCGCTCCTACACTTCTGTTGTACTTATAGCGGTAAATTTGAGACTTGTCGAAGTCAATCTTATCTCCAATCTACGGAAATTCTGTGAACTCGGTCAGGCAGAGAGCCAGCTAAGTCAGGGTGAGACCTGATCTGAGGATCCGAGAAAGTACGCAGGCTTCAAAGAAACTTTGTAGTAACTTCATGGTTACTCTATGGAACTAGTCCCGAACCCTAGGTCGATGCTTAGTAAAGCGGAATGGTAGATGCACCCTGATTTCCACCTCCAACTCATGCCTAGTGGGTTGGGGGTTTTTTGTAGGAAGGAATGGATTGTCTACGGGATTACCCGGAACCTTGGGCGATGTGACTTCCCCCCGGAAGGTCATGTCCACGATCGCTTCGTCGCTCTGGCAGGCCGTTAAGCTTTGGCCATCCGGTTCGTCCGGAAGGTCACGTTCGATCCTTCCTGGGTTTGTTCTAGCACCAAAAGAGGCGTGGGTTTAGCCTTTTGATCCCAATGCATATTGGCGATGCGCCCCTGAATCGTTGGTTGCCAGGTATCGTTTTCATGCCCTGGGCTGAGAAAGGTTTCAATGCAATCAATGATTTGCCCGATCGTTTGGGATGTGGGTTGGGTAGGTAGCTTGAGAATTTTAATGCAGACGCGGAACAGCACACGCTTGGTTCCCTTGGGGGCATCCTGGGGCTCATATTCCACATCAAAGACTTCATCCACTTGTCGGCCGGTGCTGCTGGCAATGCCCAGTTCACCTTGGCTGGCTTGCTGTGGGCGCAGAGCCATGGTAATTCGATCTTTAACCTTAATTTTCATTTGGTTGACGATCGAGAAGTGGAAGACCTCTTCTGCCATCCGCATTCTGAGATAATCTAGATTAAATTCCCGTGAGTGAATTAAGTCCGGATTGCGCTCCATTTTGCCGATCGTATCGACCGCAAATTTATATTTTTTCTGGAGTTCCTGATTTTTCAAGAGTTCAAACCGGAGCTTTTTGTTCAGGCGACGGTACTGCAACGCGGAGGTCGCGCCCAGAATCACCAATAGCACTAATAACCCACCCGCAGTGTGCATCCACACTGGAGACGTTTGCAGACTGGCTGCCTGAGGGGAAGAACTAGCTGGCTGGGTTGTTGCGGTCTTAGGTTTGGTCGTTTTTGGGGCGGCCTGAGCAAGCCAGGTTCCCGTCGGGATAATCGGGACTGACATATTCACCACAGAATCACTATTTGGACAACGGGTTGAAACTATTAAGGGAGTATTCCCATAAAACTGTAGGGAACAACAATTAGAGAATCTATCCCTCATCAGAGGGGATTTTTGCCTCTATTGCTGACTCTATGTTACCTAATCGGTTCCAGCGAACTTGAGGGGATTGGACGACGGTAATTTCTCTTCAATCGTCGAATTCCCTAAAAATAGATCGGGCAGCAGTCCTTGTATTATCCAAGGGGTGGTATTTACAGGGGGGCTGTATGTTCCTAAGGCCGATCGCGCAGGCTCAGGGTGAGTTTTCTGCGATCCAATGTGTTGCAACGGATATGGATGGCACACTGACTCAACAGGGCAAATTCAGTCCAGCCCTGTTACAGGCATTTGAACGGTTGGCCGATCGCGCCATTCCTGTGGTGATTGTGACGGGTCGATCGGCGGGCTGGGTCAGTGCCATCAGTCATTACCTGCCCATTGCAGGGGCGATCGCGGAAAATGGGGGGCTGTTCTATCAGGGCGATCGTTCGGAATGGTTGGTGCCCATTTCAGACTTACAGAAGCATCGCCAAGCCTTGTCAGAGACCTTTGCAGCCTTGCAATCTCACTTTCCCCAGCTTCAGGAATCGTCAGACAATCGCTTTCGGCTCACAGATTGGACGTTTGATGTGCAAGGGCTTTCCCGTCAGCAGTTGCAAGCCCTAAGCCAATGCTGCGAGGCCCAGGGATGGACGATGGTCTACAGCACTGTGCAATGTCATATTAAACTTCCAAAACAAAGTAAATTGCAGGGCTTGCAGCAAGTTTTGCGGCTGGCGTTTCCGACGATCGACCCCCAGCAGGTGGTTACGGTTGGGGACAGCCCCAATGATGAAAGCTTGTTCCAGATGCCGCTTTCTGTGGGTGTGGCTAATGTGCAGCATTATGTTGATCAATTGTCCCAGCTCCCCCAGTTTGTCACCCAGGCAGAGGAAGGGGCGGGGTTCTGTGAACTGGTGGAGCTGATGATGTCTGGTGAAGCGCAATCTGCAAAATAAACACGAGCACAAAAGTACGAACAAAAAAATACCAGCACAAAACAGCCTCTCCTGTTCTAGAAGAGGCTGTTTTCATACTTTAATCTGCACCTCAATTAATCTGCACCTAAATTTTTACCCCAAGCAAACAGAGGCTAAGCAGCAGCTAAGGTTTCTTTTAACGGAGTCCAACGGAAAGACCGATCGCCTCCCAGTTCAACAACGACTTTAACGCGCGGATCCAGCTTAGGCAGGTTCGCCAAAAAGTCTAATTCTTCGTTGGACAAAATATTACCTTCGATAATCCAGAGCAAGAGTCCCTTGCACTTGGGCGGCAGGCTAGCCAACTGGGTTTCGATAATCGGAGGGATAAAGTAGCGATAGCCGACTGCGGGGTCGGAGGTTGCACTTTTTTTGCCGAGGTGAGGTGGACGTACCCCATGGACGCCCGTCAGGTACATGGCCACATCGCCCAAGCCCCGTGCCGTCAGACTGAGGGAAACGTATCCCTTCGATCGGATGCGGCGACGATAGCGACCTTCAAAGCCCCCTTCTAGTGGGACATAGACGCCCAGTGCACCATGGGACTCCAAATCTCGGATTAGTTTGCCGCCAGTCGTAATTAGTGCCATATCAATAAGCTTTAATACCCACTGCACTCTAGTCTAATCGTTCTTGCAGCGATTTCATCGCCCTTGTTCACCCGAGGCCATAGAATTATCTAGTGTCCACAGTTCCTAGCTTCTCAATAGATGTCTAGATATCTCCTTAGGTATTTTTGGCTGGGCTTAGATAGCTTGCTCGATCGCTAGATAGATATAGATTTAGTGTTGAGAGTTTGGCTCTAGCTTTGTCCGAGAGCCCCAGGCGAGATGCCCGGAAAAAGATCCAGAAAATTTTGTGTCTTGCTAGACAGAACTGAACACCTTAGGTAGAATGTTTAATTGTCGTGATTTTACGGCGCAGCTTGTTTCCCGCCCACCTTTGCGGTACTGAAACTCTCAGCATCATGGCTTTTCGGTACGTGTAGCACAGGTTCGCACCCGTGATGAGAGGAAACAGCGTGAGGTTAGCTTCAGGCAATTGTTTGAAGTTTTCTGAGGAAGGGTAAATCCCTTCACTACTTGGAAGGACTCCTTTCTGGTTTGGATACTGAGCAGCTTGCTGTTTAAGTCCACTGGAACTGACTGTCGGAGTGATTCAGCGCCTTTTGTGAGGTGCGTCTATCGCCTGAAGATGGAGTGATCAAGTTTGTAGAGGTAGCCTCCTATATTATTTGGAGGTTGTTTCTGCGTGTGCGCGATCGGTGGAATTTAATTCTTCCGAGCGTGCTGTTTTGTCCAGGGTAAGTTGTGTGCTGCAACCGCTGCCCAGTACGGGATGTTTAGTTAAAGGAGACCCGACATCGTGGCTGTTGGAATTCTCGGCACAAAGCTTGGGATGACCCAAGTATTTGATGAGGCAGGGAGAGCAATCCCTGTCACAGTGATTCAGGCAGGTCCCTGCCCGATTACTCAAGTTAAGACCAAAGAAACTGATGGGTATGTGGCACTTCAGTTTGCTTACGGCGATGTGAAGGAAAAGAACCTGAGCAAAGCTGAAAAGGGTCACCTGAAAAAATCTGAATCGGCTCCTCTGCGTCATCTGACGGAGTGTCGTTTGAAGGATGTGTCCGGCTACGAATTAGGTCAAGCACTAACCGTTGAGCAATTTGAGTCTGGCCAATTGGTAGATGTAATCGGAACCAGCATTGGTCGTGGCTTCGCAGGTTATCAAAAGCGCCATAACTTCAAGCGTGGACCCATGGCGCACGGTTCTAAGAACCACCGTCTGCCCGGTTCGACCGGTGCAGGTACAACTCCCGGTCGGGTTTTTCCTGGTAAGCGGATGGCCGGTCAGTACGGGAACGAGCAAGTCACGGTGAAAAAGCTGACCGTGGTGCGTGTCGATAGCGATCGCAACCTGCTGTTGGTGAAAGGTGCGATTCCTGGCAAACCCGGTGGCTTGGTGAAAATCGTTCCGGCCAAATTGGTTGGTGGTAAGTAAGCGAGGCGATCGTCAAGTCTGACGAAACGAGACAGGAGATAAAACAATGGTTGATTGTGTCGTGAAAGACTGGCAAGGCGCAGATAAAGGCAACGCCTCGCTGGATCTCAAAGTTGCAAAAGAAGAAAGCGCAGCTCATATCGTGCACCGCGCCCTAGTTCGTCAATTGGCCAATGCTCGGCAAGGGACTGCCTGCACCAAGACTCGTTCTGAAGTCAGTGGGGGTGGCCGCAAGCCTTGGCGTCAAAAGGGAACGGGTCGTGCTCGGGCAGGTTCTAACCGTTCTCCCCTGTGGCGCGGCGGTGGTGTGATCTTCGGGCCGAAGCCTCGGGATTACAGCCAGAAGATGAACCGCAAGGAGCGTCGGTTAGCTCTGCGTACCGCATTGCAAAGCCGCGTGGCTGACTTGATTGCGGTAGAAGATTTTGCGGCTAATTTAGAGCGTCCCAAGACCAAAGAAGTGTTGGCTGCGTTCCAACGCTGGGGCGTAGAAGCGGATTCCAAGGTGCTGTTGATTGTTTCTGAGCGCCAAGAAAACGTTTGGTTGTCGGTTCGGAACGTAGAGCGGGTGCGGATTATTTCTGCAAGCAACCTGAACGTGTATGACATTTTGGCTGCGGATCAAATCGTAGCGACTGCATCTGCGATCGCAAAAATTCAGGAGGTTTACGGTGACGACTAACTTTAACCCCCGTGATTTGGCGGATTTGATCCGTCGCCCGATTATCACTGAGAAGGCCACGGTTGCGCTGGAAAACAATCAGTACACCTTCGAAGTTGATCCCAAGGCCAAGAAGCCGGAAATTAAGGCCGCTGTTGAGTTTTTGTTCGACGTTAAAGTGACTGGGATCAGCACCCAGAACCCGCCGTACAAATCTCGTCGCGTTGGTCGCTTTGCAGGTCGGAAGCCGCACTACAAAAAAGCGATCGTGACGCTGGCGGAAGGGGATTCCATCACCCTGTTCCCCGAAGTTTAGTCAGCAGTTGAGAGAGTGAACTATGGGTATTCGGAACTATCGCCCCTACACCGCAGGTACTCGCGATCGTAGCGTGGCGGATTTTAAAGAAGTTACCAAGAGCGAACCCGAAAAGTCGCTGGTTGTTTCCATCCACCGTTCTAAGGGTCGGAACAACCGTGGGGTCATCACCTGCCGTCATCGCGGCGGTGGTCACAAAAAGCTGTACCGCATCATTGACTTCAAGCGGGACAAGCAAGGGATCCCCGCTAAAGTTGTGGCGATCGAATACGATCCCAACCGCAACGCTCGGATTGCGCTGCTGCACTACCAAGATGGTGAGAAGCGCTATATCCTTCATCCCGTTGGCTTAGAAGTTGGTGCGACGGTTGTTTCTGGCGAAGGTTCGCCGATCGAAGTCGGTAATGCAATGCCGTTGTCTGCGATTCCCCTAGGGACGATCGTGCATAACGTCGAGCTCTATCCCGGTCGTGGTGGCCAGATGGTGCGTTCCGCAGGTGCGGGTGCCCAAGTCGCTGCAAAAGATGGCGATTACGTCACCCTGAAGTTGCCTTCCACGGAAGTTCGCATGGTGCGCCGTAATTGCATGGCCACGATTGGTCAAGTCGGCAACACCGAGCACCGCAACCTGACCCTGGGTAAAGCGGGTCGGACTCGCCATCGCGGTCGTCGTCCCGAAGTTCGGGGTAGCGTCATGAACCCCGTAGATCACCCCCACGGTGGTGGTGAAGGTCGGGCTCCCATCGGTCGTTCTGGCCCTGTTACGCCTTGGGGTAAACCGGCTCTGGGTAAGAAGACCCGTAAGAAGAAGAAACTCAGCAGTGCGCTGATTGTTCGTCGTCGCCGTAAGTCGTCCAAGCGTGGACGCGGCGGTCGTGAGTCATAAGTTAAAGGGAGAACTCGGAAATGTCTCGTTCATTGAAGAAAGGCCCCTTTGTTGCCGACCACCTGCTGCGTAAGGTTGAGGCGGCGAAGGCCAAAAATGATAACTCCGTCATCAAAACCTGGTCTCGGGCATCCACCATTTTGCCCAACATGATCGGTCTGACGATCGCCGTACACAACGGCAAAACCCACGTCCCCGTCTACGTGTCGGAACAAATGGTGGGTCACAAACTGGGTGAATTTGCTCCCACCCGTACCTTTAAGGGGCACGGTGCTGATAAGAAGGCGCGTCGCTAAGGAGACCTGAGCTATGGCAGTTGCACTACAACCCAATGAAGCGAAAGCGACCGCGAAATATATCCGCATGTCTCCCCGTAAGGTGCGTCGTGTGTTGGATCAAATTCGAGGCCGCTCCTACCGGGAAGCGTTGATTATCCTGGAATTTATGCCCTACCGCGCCTGTGAACCGATTCTCAAGGTTCTGCGGTCTGCGGCAGCCAATGCGGAACACAATATGGGAATCGATCGGGCGTCCCTGACGGTGGCCCAAGCCTTTGCAGACATGGGGCCTTCCCTCAAGCGGTTCCGTCCTCGTGCCCAAGGTCGTGCTTATCAAATTCGTAAACCGACTTGCCACATCACAATCACCGTGGCACCCGGTGCAGAAGACTAAGTAGACATCGCAAGAGGATAAAACCGTGGGACAAAAGATTCATCCAAATGGCTTACGCCTAGGCATTATTAAAGAGCACCGCTCTCGCTGGTTCGCTGATTCCAATCGCTACCCAGCCTTGCTGCAAGAGGATCACAAAATTCGGGAGTTTTTCACGAAGAATCCTCTTAACCTCGCTAACCTGAATAAGCCCGGTATTTCCGATATTCGGATTGAGCGTAAGGCGGATCAAATTGATCTGGAAATTCGCACCTCCCGTCCTGGGGTCGTGGTAGGTCGTGGCGGTTCTGGGATTGAAGAACTGCGCACCAAACTACAAAAGGTTCTAGGTGGCGATCGGCAGATTCGCATCAACGTTGTGGAAGTGTCCCGCGTCGATGCCGATGCAGCCCTGATTGGGGAATACATCGCAGAACAGCTGGAGCGTCGGGTTTCCTTCCGTCGTGTGGTTCGTCAAGCTATCCAACGCGCTCAACGGGCTGGGGTTGAAGGGATCAAAATCCAAGTCAGTGGCCGTCTGAACGGTGCGGAAATCGCCCGTCCGGAGTGGACTCGGGAAGGTCGTGTGCCCCTGCATACCCTGCGGGCGGATATCGACTACTGCTATTGCACTGCGCAAACCATCTACGGAACCCTTGGCATTAAGATTTGGGTGTTCAACGGTGAGCGTATTCCTGGCCAAGAAATTGTTGAAGCTGCTCCCACAAACCAGCAGCCTCGCCGTCGCCAACAGCGTCGTCGTCAGCAGTTTGAAGATCGTTCTAACGAAGGTTAATTGAGGCTTGGGAACTCTGACCCATTCCGCCAGAGTTCTCTCCTCCCTCCCTCGTCCTTTGTAGGTAAGCAAAGATGTTAAGTCCAAGAAGAACTAAGTTCCGCAAACAGCAACGCGGACGGATGAGCGGTCTGGCGACCCGTGGTAGCAGCCTCAACTTCGGAGAATTTGGTCTGCAAGCTACGGAATGTAGCTGGATTACCTCCCGTCAGATTGAAGCTAGCCGTCGTGCCATGACCCGCTATATCCGCCGGGGTGGTAAGATTTGGATCCGTATTTTCCCAGATAAGCCTGTGACGGCTCGACCCGCAGAAACCCGGATGGGTTCCGGTAAAGGTGCTCCAGAATACTGGGTAGCGGTTGTGAAGCCAGGTCGGATTTTGTTTGAAATTGCGGGTGTTCCCGAAGAAGTGGCACGGGAAGCCATGCGTCTTGCTCAGTACAAACTGCCGATCAAGACCAAGTTTATTACACGTCCCACATCAGCTGCTGAGACGGAGGGTTAATCAAGCTATGTCTCTTCCTAATATTGAAGATGCACGCAAGCTCAGCGATCAGGAGCTTGAAGATCAAATTCTGGCTGTGAAACGGCAATTGTTCGAACTCCGTTTCAAGAAAGGTACCCGCCAGCTAGAGAAGCCCCACGAGTTCAAGCATGCAAAGCATGAACTGGCGCAACTGATGACCGTGGAGCGGGAGCGTCAAATCAAGGCAGCAACTGAAGCGGAGTAGGGTTCCAATGGCAGTCAAACAGAGAGTTGGTTTAGTCGTTAGCGACAAAATGGACAAGACCGTAGTGGTGGCAGTGGAAAACCGCGCTGCTCACCCGAAGTACGGCAAAATCGTTGTCCGCACCAAGCGCTACAAAGCACATGATCAAGAGAACAAGTGCAAAGTGGGCGATCGCGTGCGCATCGAGGAAACTCGACCCCTCAGCCGTACCAAGCGCTGGGCTGTGGTTGACATCCTGACTACTGCTCAAAGCTAGAGAGGGATAGCGTCATGATTCAACAGGAAACTTATTTGAATGTGGCGGATAACAGCGGCGCTCGGAAGCTGATGTGTATTCGTGTTGTGGGTGGTGGAAACCGCCGTTACGCTGGGGTTGGCGATGTTATCGTAGCCGTAGTTAAGGATGCTACGCCCAACATGGGCGTGAAAAAATCCGATGTGGTTAAGGCGGTTGTGGTGCGTACCCGCAAAACCCTGCGTCGTGATAGCGGTATGAGTATCCGCTTTGATGACAACGCAGCGGTCATCATCAACAATGATGGCAACCCACGGGGAACTCGTGTATTTGGGCCAGTGGCTCGTGAGCTGCGCGATAAGAACTTCATGAAGATTGTCTCGCTGGCTCCGGAGGTACTGTAAATGGCGAAAATCCACGTTAAAACCGGTGACACCGTTCAGGTGATCTCAGGTAAAGATAAGGGCAAAATCGGCGAAGTGATTAAGGCACTCCCCGGTGCAAGCCAAGTTGTTGTGCAAGGCGTGAATATCCGGACGAAGCACGTCAAGCCTCAGCAAGAAGGCGAATCTGGGCAAATCCAAACCAGCGAAGCCCCCATCCATAGCTCCAAAGTGATGCTGTATTCCACCAAGGAAAAAACAGCTAGCCGCGTCTGCTACACCATCAAAGATGGTAAGAAAGTGCGCATGCTGAAGAAGACGGGCGAAATCATTGATTAGTCCCCCGACGAACAACCATTGACCTAAGCTTCCCTGACCAAGCCCAGGGAAAGGATTTTGAAGGTATGACACAACGTCTGAAGACCACTTACAACGAGAAAGTTGTTCCGAAGTTAATGGAACAATTTCAGTACAAGAACATTCACCAAGTGCCTAAGCTCGTGAAGGTTACGGTGAACCGGGGGTTAGGCGAAGCATCCCAGAATGCTAAAGCATTGGAAGCTTCCATCAATGAAATTGCGATCATCACCGGTCAACGCCCGGTTGTCACCCGAGCCAAGAAAGCGATCGCAGGTTTCAAGATTCGGCAAGGTATGCCCGTAGGGGTCATGGTGACCCTGCGTTCTGAGCGGATGTATGCCTTCATGGATCGCTTGATCAACCTAGCATTGCCCCGGATTCGTGACTTCCGTGGGATTAGCCCGAAGAGCTTTGATGGCCGTGGAAACTACACCTTGGGTCTGCGGGAGCAGCTGATCTTCCCTGAAGTGGAATATGACAGCATTGATCAGATTCGAGGGATGGATATCTCGATCATTACGACCGCTGGTACGGACGAAGAAGGTCGAGCCCTGCTGAAGGAATTCGGAATGCCCTTCCGCGAGAATTAATCGGTTTCATCAAGAGGAAACTATGGCAGTTAACGACACCATTGCAGATATGTTGACGCGCATCCGAAATGCCGGATTGGCCCGTCATGAAACCACCGAAGTGCCAGCAACCAAGATGACCCGTAGCATTGCTCAGGTTCTCAAGGCGGAAGGGTTTATCGGTGAATTTGAAGAAGCCGGTGAAGGTGTACAAACCAATCTGGTAATTACGCTGAAGTACAAAGGCAAAAATCGCAGCAAGCCGCTGATCACCAACCTGAAGCGGGTGAGCAAGCCTGGTCTGCGTGTCTACTCCAATTGTAAGGATCTACCCAAGGTGCTGGGTGGAATTGGGGTCGCTGTGATCTCAACCTCCAGCGGCATCATGACCGATCGGGAGGCACGCAAAGCGGGCGTCGGTGGCGAAGTGCTTTGCTACGTGTGGTAATTCGTCATCGAGGTGATTAGCTAATGTCGCGTATTGGAAAGCGTCCAATTAATCTTCCCGCTAAGGTAACCGTCACCATTGACGGTCAAACCATTACGGTAAAAGGGCCGAAGGGCGAACTAACCCGCACCCTCGTGCCAGAAGTGACGGTGACCCAGGACGGGGATACCCTCATCGTCGCTCGTAAAGATGACTCCCGCGTTGCCCGTCAGCGCCACGGTCTCAGCCGTACCCTTGTTGCCAACATGGTGGAAGGGGTTTCCCAAGGCTTCCAGCGCAAACTGGAAATCCAAGGGGTCGGTTACCGGGCTGCGGTTCAGGGACAAAACTTGAACCTGAGCATGGGCTACAGCCATCCTGTGAACATCGTGCCCCCCACAGGGATTACCTTTGCGGTGGAAAATAACACGAACGTCACGGTGAGTGGGATTGACAAAGAAGTAGTCGGCAACACGGCTGCCAAGATTCGTGCAGTCCGTCCGCCAGAACCTTACAAAGGTAAGGGTATCCGATACGCTGGTGAGGCTGTCCGGCGCAAAGTTGGTAAGACTGGTGGTAAGAAGAAGTAAGCCATGAAAGCAAGTCGTAAAGAATTAACCCGTCGTCGCCATGCCCGGATTCGCCGAGCGTTGGCCGGAACGTCTGATCGTCCTCGGATGGCTGTTTTTCGCTCCCGCGAAAACATCTATGTGCAAGTGATTGATGACACGACCCACAGTACTCTGGTGTCTGCCTCGACCGTTGATCCAGAACTGAGGGACAAAGTGGAGAATGGCGCAAACTGTGCCGCTGCTAGCGAAGTGGGTAAGTTAGTTGCTCAGCGTGCATTGGCAAAGGGAATTCAGCAAGTGGTCTTCGATCGCGGTGGTAATCTCTACCACGGTCGCGTCGCAGCCCTAGCTGATGCAGCCCGTGAAGGCGGTCTAGATTTCTAAAAGAGGCAAACAATGGCGAAAGGTCGTAAAAATACCAAAGCCCGGGAAGAGAAGTCCGACTGGCAAGAGCGGGTCGTGCAAATTCGTCGGGTGACCAAAGTGGTCAAGGGCGGTAAAAAGCTGAGTTTCCGGGCGATCGTGATCGTCGGTAACGAAAAAGGTCAGGTTGGCGTTGGCGTGGGTAAGGCCAGCGATGTCATCGGCGCTGTCAAAAAAGGCGTTGTAGATGGCAAGAAGCACCTCGTAGAAGTACCCCTCACCAAGTCCAGTTCCATTCCCCACCCCTCCTCTGGGCGATCGGTGGGTGCAAAGGTTCTGATGCGTCCAGCGGCTCCTGGTACAGGGGTAATTGCTGGAGGTGCAGTGCGGACGGTACTGGAACTCGCAGGCGTGAAAAACGTGCTCGCGAAGCAGTTGGGCTCCAACAACCCTCTGAACAATGCCCGTGCCGCCTTGGAAGCCCTAGATTCCCTACGCACCTTCCAACAGGTTGCTGAGGAGCGTGGCATTTCCCTCGAGCAAATTTACTCCTAGTTCTAAGAGAGGATAATCACGATGAGACTCGCTGATGCACAACCCCAAAAGGGTTCGACAAAGCGCGCCCGTCGCGTCGGTCGTGGTATCGCTGCTGGCCAAGGTGCGAGTTGTGGGTTTGGTATGCGGGGTCAAAAGTCTCGCTCGGGCCGTCCGACTCGCCCCGGTTTTGAAGGGGGTCAAACTCCTCTCTACCGTCGCCTGCCCAAACTGAAGGGTTTTCCGCTGATCAATCGCAAGGTGTTTACGATTGTCAACTTGGAAGACCTCTCCGGGCTAGCCGCTAACAGCGAAGTCACCCTGGCAAGCTTGCTAGAAGCTGGCATCCTGACTCAGGATGACGGCCCCCTGAAAGTTTTGGGGACTGGTGAGCTGAGCGTGGCACTGAACGTAAAAGCTGCTGCATTTACGGCTTCTGCTAAGGAAAAAATCGAAGCTGCCGGTGGCAGTTGCGAAGTAGAAGCCTAAACCGTTATCTCCAAATTGCTTTAGGGACGTTCGATCGAACGTCCCTAAAATTTGTGAATTCATAACATAATCGATTATGCAAGGTATCCTCCACAGCTCAATCGCCATGGAAATTCTCATGGTTCAGTTGGGGAGGATTGGTGCTTCTCTTAAAATGAGCATTCAATCGGCAGTTGGTTGAGAGGAATTCCCTTATGGTCGTTAATCGCGATAAGGCTCCTACCGCACAGGAAACTTTCATGCAGATGGCGCAGGCAGCAGGACTGAGAGGTCGCTTGCTCTTGACGATCGGTCTGTTGGTTCTATTGCGGTTGGGCATTTTCATTCCAGTTCCAGGCATCGATCGCACTCGATTTAGTGAACTGTTTTCCAATAGTGGGGTTTTAAACTTCCTAGACCTGTTTGCGGGCGGGGGGTTAAAAACCTTGGGAGTCTTTGCCCTAGGGATTATTCCCTACATCAACGCTTCGATTATTCTGCAACTGTTGACCGCCGCCATCCCCAAGCTGGAAGACTTGCAAAAAAACGAAGGGGAGGCGGGACGTCGAAAAATTTCCCAGATTACCCGCTACGTGGCATTGGGCTGGGCAATTATTCAAAGTACAATTCTCACGTTTGGTCTTTTGCAGCCGGTTGCTCAAAATTGGGGGCCCTTCTTCGTCCTTGAAACCGTGCTGACCCTGACCGCCGGTTCGATGTTTGTCATGTGGGTCGGAGAACTGATTACAGAACGCGGCATTGGTAATGGGGCGTCTTTGCTGATTTTTCTCAACATTGTTTCCACATTACCCCAGTCCCTGGGCAAAACCTTTGAACTGCTGCAAACCGGAAGTCGAGAATCCGTGGGTGGCGCGATCGTCCTGCTCTTGGTATTCCTGGCCATGGTGGTGGGAATTGTCTTTGTTCAAGAGGGCACTCGCCGGATTCCGATCATTTCGGCCCGTCGCCAGGTGGGTCGTCGTACCTATCTAGAAAAAAGCAGCTACCTGCCCCTGCGTTTAAATCAGGGGGGGGTGATGCCAATTATTTTTGCCTCAGCGGTCTTAAGTTTCCCCAGTTTGCTAGCTGGTGCCTTTAAGGATCAGGGCATTAGTAACTTTATCGGTACCTATCTACGGCCTGGTAGCATTGTCTACGACATCATCTATTTGTTGATGATTCTGTTTTTCAGTTATTTCTATGCCTCTCTGGTGATTCAGCCCGATGAGATGTCGAAGAACCTGAAGAAAATGGGAGCCAGCATTCCCGGTATTCGTCCTGGTAAGGCGACCACCGACTACGTAGAAAAGGTGCTGAATCGCCTTACTTTCCTGGGGGCTATCTTCTTAGGAGTGGTTGCGATCGTTCCCACCGCTGTAGAAAGTGCGACCCGCGTTCCCACCTTCCAAGGGTTTGGGGCCACTTCCTTGTTGATTCTGGTCGGCGTGGCGATTGACACAGCGAAACAGATTCAAACCTATGTCATTTCTCAGCGTTACGAAGGGATGGTGAAACAATAGTGACACGGTTGATTTTTCTCGGTGCACCCGGTGCTGGTAAAGGCACACAGGCCAAGTTGCTCGCGGAATCTCAGGGCATTCCCCATATTTCTACCGGGGATATCCTGCGAGCCGCAGTCGCCCATCAAACCCCACTGGGGGTCAAAGCCAAACAGTATATGGATGCTGGGGAACTGGTGCCCGATAGCCTGGTCATTGACCTGATTCGGGAGCGACTTCAGGAACCCGACGCCCAAAAAGGTTGGATTCTTGATGGGTTTCCCCGTAATGAACCCCAAGCGGGTTTTCTAGACACCTTGCTCCAAGAAATCCACCAGGAATGCGATCGGGTGATCAATCTGGATGTTCCGGATGAGGTGGTGGTGCAGCGTCTGGTTAAGCGGGGCGAAGACAGTGGGCGCTCTGATGACAACGAAGCCACCATTCGTCGTCGTCTCGATGTGTACCGAGAACAAACCGCGCCGCTAATTGCCTTTTATCAGACTAAAAACGCTTTAGTGACGATCGATGGGAACCAAAGCATGGACGCTGTCACAGCAGCTTTGAAAGCCGCCGTTGCTTAGGCCCCTGAAACGGGTTGGGGATCGTGCCACCTGCCCTGTCCAGCGGTAGTGTAGTGCGATCCCCACTTTTGTCCCGACCCAGTCTTCGGGATGAAATAAGCTAGACTCAAAAAGCGATTGCCGTCATCAATCCTTTGCAACCAAGACGCAAAAGCCACAATCAGCATTCAAGCCAGATCCCGAAAGCTCAGGGTTCACGAACAGACTAATTTGTGATTACATGGGTTAGTTTTTCGGTTAGTTGTTTAGGTTGTTGTTGCCTTTCTTCATTATTTTTCCCAGGAGGAACCATTGTCTAAAGAAGATTTAATCGAAATGGAAGGAACTGTCGTAGATTCGCTCCCCAATGCAATGTTTCGGGTTGATCTAGACAATGGCTTTAACGTTCTAGCTCATATTTCCGGAAAGATTCGTCGCAACTACATCAAGATTCTTCCGGGCGATCGGGTCAAAGTGGAATTGTCTCCCTACGACTTGAATAAAGGGCGGATCACCTACCGATTGAAAAATAAGAGATAGGTCAATGGATGGGAAGTCCTTGGCTTCCTGTTGCATTGACTCAGGTTTATTAAAAAATATTTGACAAATGACTAGTTAACTTGGTAGGATGTCGTGTTTGTAGTGTCGTCAAAAGAAGCATGAAAGTTCGAGCTTCTGTTCGCCGTATGTGCGACAAGTGCCGCGTGATTCGTCGTCGCGGTCGCGTGATGGTTATTTGCGAAAACCCCAAGCATAAACAGCGTCAAGGTTAAGCAAGCCGCCAGGTCAGCCCCGCCTTCGGGGAGTAGCCTGGATTGAACGCAAAACTCAAGAGGTGTGCCCACTGTGTGTCCTAATCTCACGTAAGGAATTGGCAGTGCTCGGCATTCCCCGTCCAGATGGACATGTTTAGTGTGAATTAAGCAGATTTAGGGAGAACGAGTGTGGCGCGGATTGCTGGTGTAGACCTGCCTCGCGATAAGCGAGTAGAAATTGGTCTGACATATATTTACGGAATTGGCTTGACCCGCTCCAAGGAAGTGCTGGCGAAGACCGGGATTAATCCCGATACTCGCGTCAAAGAACTCAGCGATGCTGAAGTGGCTGCACTTCGGGAAGCGGTCGAAGGTGGGTATCAGATCGAAGGGGATCTGCGCCGCTGGGAAGCCATGAATATCAAGCGTCTCATGGACATCGGAACCTATCGGGGCCGTCGTCATCGTCTTGGATTACCGGTGCGCGGGCAACGGACGCGTACCAATGCTCGGACTCGCCGAGGCGGTCGTCGTACCGTTGCTGGTAAGAAGAAGGCACCGAAGAAGTAATTCCTCATTGGAAAACGTTGTCTAGTTTAGTCGCTTGAAAAATGGCAAAACCAAATCGTAGAACGGGTGCGCGGAAGGTTAAGAAGAATATTCCAACCGGTGTAGCGCACATTCAGTCCACCTTCAACAACACGATCGTAACAATTTCAGATACCCAGGGAGAAACTGTTTCTTGGGCATCCGCTGGGTCTAGCGGCTTTAAAGGCGCTAAGAAGGGAACCCCCTTTGCGGCTCAGACTGCGGCAGAAAATGCAGCCCGTCGAGCCATCGACTGTGGGATGCGGCAGATTGAAGTGATGGTGAGTGGCCCTGGCTCCGGTCGGGAAACCGCAATTCGGGCACTTCAGGGCGCTGGCTTAGAAATCACCCTGATCCGTGACGTAACGCCCATTCCTCACAATGGTTGTCGTCCTCCGAAGCGTCGTCGCGTGTAACCTTGTGTGGATTGTCGCTCAGAGCGTGCTGAGAATCCAGTTGATTAAGTTTGTGACACGCAAGGTTGTCAAGCTCATTTCTCAGAGCGCGTCTAGTATAAATTCACATTTTGTTTGGAGCGTTCAGCTCTACTTGCCTCCCAAAGCAGTTTCAAAGGAAGGGTCTCCGTGGCACAGTTTCAGGTTGAGTGTGTAGAAACCAGCACTGACAAAGATCAGAGTCAATACAGTCGGTTTATCTTAGAACCCCTTGAGCGTGGTCAGGGTTCGACGGTCGGTAATGCATTGCGTCGGGTGTTGCTTTCTAACTTGGAAGGTGCGGCCATTATTGCAGTACGCATTGCTGGCGTCAGCCATGAGTTTTCGACAATCCCCGGGGTTCGAGAGGATGTTCTGGATATTCTTCTCAATATGAAGAAGGTTGTTCTGAAAACCTACTCGGCTCAACCCCAGATTGGGCGTTTGTTAGTGCAAGGTCCGGCAACTGTAACCGCTGGCCATTTTGACCTACCCTCCGAAGTCGAAATCGTCTCTCCTGATCAGTACATTGCCACCGTAGCTCCGGGGCATACGCTGGAAATGGAGTTTCGGATTGAGCGGGGTAAGGGCTACCGCGGGGTCGATCGGATTCGAGATGAAGCCGTGTCCTTGGATTTTCTCCAACTGGATTCTGTGTTTATGCCCGTTCGTAAAGTCAACTACACTGTAGAAGATGCCCGGGCGGGTGGCGCGATTGATCGCGATCGCTTGATCATGGAAGTCTGGACCAACGGTAGTTTGACGCCCCAGGAAGCCCTCAGCCAAGCGGCGAATATCCTGGTTGACCTGTTCAATCCCCTGAAAGATGTCAACTTTGAAGCCGTTGAGACCGATATTGATGCTGATGAGCATCCTGAAAGCCAAATTCCGATTGAAGAATTGCAGCTTTCCGTTCGGGCTTATAACTGCTTGAAACGCGCCCAGATCAATTCCGTGGCAGATCTCTTGGATTACACCCAGGAAGATCTATTGGAGATCAAAAACTTTGGGGCTAAGTCTGCTGAAGAGGTTGTGGAAGCGCTCCAAGAACGCTTGGGAATTACCCTTCCAAAGGAAAAGTCTTCTAAGTCTAGTAGCTAGATTTAGGCTGGCGTTAGGCTTGATCACCGGTCAAGTCTTTTTGCTGCAATGTTGTTCTGTAGTCGATTAGGTTGAGACAATGCGTCACCGTTGTAAGGTTCCCCAATTGGGAAGACCAGCGGATCAGCGCAAGGCACTGCTGCGTGCCCTGACGACTGAACTGATTCGTAACGGTCGGATCACGACCACCAAAGCCCGCGCCCAAGCTGTTCGCTCTGAAGCTGAACATATGATTACGCTGGCCAAGGATGGTTCCTTAGCTGCCCGTCGGCAAGCTTTGGGATATATGTATGACAAGCAGCTTGTCCATGCTCTGTTTGAGCAAGCGGGTGAGCGCTATGGTAACCGGAATGGTGGTTACACTCGCATTCTGCGAACGGTCTCCCGTCGGGGAGACAATGCTCAGATGGCGATCATTGAGCTGGTTTAATTCAGCGCATCCAACGTCATGGTGAAGGCTGCTGCTGATCTAGATAACCAACGAGTTGCCCTTGTGGTGCAATACCTGGGAACTCATTTCTATGGTTGGCAGCGCCAGCTCAACCAACGAACGGTGCAGGAAGAGTTAGAGACGGCGATCGCGGCGGTTCTCTCCCAAAAGCGGGTGGTGATCCATGCCGCAGGACGGACGGATACCGGTGTTCATGCCGCAGCTCAGGTGGTGCATTTCGATGCCCAAACCTACATTCCTGCCCATCGCTGGATGGGAATTCTCAACCGTCGATTACCTGCTGATATTGTCATCCGTGCGGCTGTTCCCGTTCCAGCCACCTGGCATGCTCGATTCTCGGCAACCTATCGGCGCTACCGTTATACCTTGTATACGGCTTCCCGTCCCAATCTGTTTGTTGCACCCTTGGCTTGGCATTACTACCATGAGCCTCTAGATCATGAGCGGATTCAGAAAGCATTGGATCCCTTAGTCGGTCGCCATCACTTAGCTGCGTTCCACCGTGCAGGGTCTAAGCGCCCCCACTCCTGGGTGGATGTACAGGAAGCCTTTTGCAAGCGCCAAGGGGATTTTCTGACCATTGAGGTGCAGGCTAGTGGTTTTCTGTATGGCATGATGCGTCTCCTGGTGGGGCTGCTCGTGCAGGTGGGACGTGGCGATCGCACCCCAGAGGAATTCACGGAATTGTGGATGTCGGAACGCCGCGAGGATGTGAAATACGCCGCTCCGCCCCAAGGTTTGTGTTTACTTCGCGTGGGTTATGACGACAATCCTTTCCCGCCGGAAGCCTGGTTTGATACACAGCCACAGTTGGTTTTGCCGCCTGAAAAACCAGATGTTTGGATGAGCTAATCGTTTCGTATGAGCTAACAGGTATTCACTGTTTTGAAATCCTAGAGCAATGGAAAAGACCTATCTCCCCTCTCAAGATGCTGAGCGCAATTGGTACGTCGTGGATGCGGCGGATCAGCGCCTGGGTCGCCTCGCTAGCGAAGTGGCACGGGTCCTGCGTGGTAAGAATAAGCCCAACTACACGCCTTCGATGGATGTGGGTGATTTTGTAATTGTGATTAACGCTGAGAAAATCGCTGTAACGGGTAAGAAGCGCTCTCAGAAGCTCTATCGTCGCCACTCCGGTCGCCCCGGTGGGATGAAGGTAGAAACCTTTGAAAAGCTGCAAAATCGCTTGCCTGAGCGGATTATTGAAAAAGCGGTCAAGGGAATGCTGCCGAAAACCTCCTTGGGTCGCCAGTTGTTTACCAAGTTGAAGGTATACGCCGGAGCCGATCATCCCCATGCGGCTCAAAAGCCTGAAGTGCTGACGATCAACACGATTCCTGGAGGAGAAGGTTAAGCCATGGCAGAACAAGATCGCGCAATGTATCAAGGAACCGGTCGTCGCAAGTCGGCGATCGCTCGGGTGCGGATCGTTCCCGGTAGTGGCCAAATTGTCATCAATGGCAAGCCCGGTGAAGAGTATCTGCAAGGCAATCCTGACTATCTGGCAGCGGCCAAAGCGCCCCTGGAAACCTTGGGTTTGGAAAATGACTACGACGTGTTGGTCAACGCCCATGGTGGTGGTTTGACCGGCCAAGCTGATGCTATCAAGATGGGTGCGGCTCGGGCTCTGTGCCAATTGGATCCGGAAAACCGTTCTCCTTTGAAGAAGGAAGGTTTACTGACCCGGGATCCTCGGGCGAAGGAACGTCGCAAGTACGGTCTGCGCAAAGCTCGGAAAGCGCCTCAGTACTCCAAGCGCTAATTTTGGGCGGATGGAGGTGCGTTCTTCGGAGGGCACCTTTGTCTTTCAGCCGTTCTGGGGATGGGCAGCTTTTCAATCCTGCCTTGACCTAAACCCTCGATAGAAGTGTCAAAATAGTTTGTAGAAGATTGGAGCGATCGCAATGCCGAAGCCTGGAATTCATCCCCAATGGCACGCCGAAGCCAAAGTAGTTTGTAACGGCGAAGAAGTTATGGTTGTGGGTTCGACCAAGCCCAACATGAATGTTGATGTCTGGTCTGGTAACCACCCCTTCTTCACCGGAACCCAAAAGATTATCGACACCGAAGGTCGAGTCGATCGGTTCATGCGGAAGTATGGCATGAAGCAAAAATAGCTTCGGGCCTGAACTTTGGAAATCTCGCCTTCTTTGGGGGCGGGATTTCTGCGTTTATGGAGAGTTTGGCAATCTACTCAGCGGCAAGTTCTTTTTGCACCAATCTACTCAGCCCATCCCCGCAATGACGATCGAACTTTTGCCCTTAACGCCCCAGTATTCAGACAGCCTTTGGGAAATGCTGATGTATGCGGCCCATGAACCGTCGATCGCCGCTGTGCAGCAGCAAGCTTGCCTAGTCAGGTATGGGGCAGATTGGGGGCGATCGGGGGATTTGGGAGTGGTTGCGATCGGCCAAGGCCAAGCGATCGGGGCCGTCTGGTTGCGGTTAGGGTCGCCCAGTGATCCGGGGTTTGGCTGGGTGGCTGAGGGGATTCCCGAATTGGTGATGGGGGTACATCCCGATCGACGCAATCAAGGGATTGGCACCCAACTTCTGGCAAAATTACTGGAGATGGCTCGCCACAACTATCCAGCGATTTGCCTCAATGTACGGGCAGAGAATCCCGCAATTCGACTGTATCAACGGTTTGGTTTTATACGAGTGGAAGGCAGTGACGTGATTAATCGAGTCGGAGGAGTTTCCTTCAATATGATCTGCGACTTAGCCGATCCTGAAGACTTAGCCCATTCTGGAACCCGTTATCCCTTGACCGCGATGCCTGGGAAGCGATAGATGACGGGGTTGTTCACCCCCAACTCCCACGATCGGACAAGCTGACTGAATCCCCTGAATTGAATTTCAGGTTCCACTACGGTTAATGAAGGAGGGTATTCCATGGCTGAAGCCTATTTACTCGAAAAACTCAATTCTGTTGAACAGACTTTTAATGAATTAACTCGCCGACTCGCAGATCCGGATATTGCCACGGATCCCAATGAGTTTCAGCGGGTGGCAAAAACGCGATCGTCCTTGGAAGAAACGGTGACGGCCTATGATGACTGGAAAAAAGCCCAGGATGATTTAGTCGGTGCCCAGCAAATTCTCAAGGAGTCAGCCGGGGATCCAGAACTTCAGGAAATGGCCAGTCTGGAAGTGCAGGAATTGAAGGAGACGATCGCGGATCTAGAAAATCGCCTCAAGATTTTGCTGCTGCCGAAGGATCCCAACGATGAGAAAAACATCATGCTGGAAATTCGCGCAGGCACTGGGGGTGACGAAGCCAGCATCTGGGCGGGAGACCTGTTGCGGATGTATACCTACTACGCCCAGGCCCAAGGCTGGAAGGCCAAACTGTTGAGCGAGTCGCTGGGAGATGCGGGCGGCTTCAAGGAAGTGGTGGTTGAAATTCAGGGCGATCGGGTTTACAGCAAGCTGAAGTACGAAGCGGGGGTGCATCGGGTCCAGCGGGTGCCTGCAACGGAAGCCTCTGGACGGGTGCATACGTCTACGGCAACAGTGGCGATTATGCCGGAAGTGGATGATGTGGAAATTCACATCGATCCGAAGGATATTGAAATGAAAACGGCTCGATCGGGGGGTGCCGGTGGGCAGAACGTGAACAAGGTGGAAACGGCGGCGGATCTGTTCCACAAGCCGACGGGGATTCGGATTTTTTGTACGGAAGAGCGATCACAGCTGCAAAACAAAGAACGGGCGATGCAAATTTTGCGGGCCAAGCTCTATGAAATGAAGCTGCAAGAGCAACAAGATGCGATTTCCTCGGCACGGCGATCGCAGGTGGGAACGGGCGCACGATCGGAAAAGATTCGCACCTACAACTACAAAGACAACCGCGTCACCGATCACCGTTTGAATCAAAATTTTCCGCTTGCGTCTTCCCTAGATGGGGACATTGAAACGATCATTCAGACCTGCATTTCCCGTGATCAGCAGGATCAGCTAGAAGCGCTCGCAGCGGAAACGGAAGGAGCGGCTGTGGGCTAGTCATCGGGTCGGCTCGAGATTGAATCGAGTCAGTTTGAAATTTGAGTAATGGACGCTGGAGTGTCTCGGCTAGGATGCTTCAGCGTCTTTGTTGATAAGGTTAATTCTGGCAGTAGTCTAAATTTCCGGCATAAAACAATCGGCTAAGACGATCGCGATTGCTGGAAAGGTCATGGGCGCGATCGTGTCTTGGGCGGTAAACACTTGTTCAATCTGATAGCGATCGCCATTGGGAGCCCGGAAGACCAAAACTTGATGATGATGAATATCAATGACCCAATATTCTGGAATGTTGGCCTTGGCGTAAATGGAGGCTTTGTAATTGCGATCGTAATTTAAAGTAGAGGTTGCAACTTCAATCACCCAATACACTTCATCTGAAGTGGGATGGCGATCGCGATATCGGTTGGGTGAAATTTTGACGATCGCAATATCGGGTTCGGGTTCAGAATAGTCAGAAAGGTTGATGGGCAACCGTTGCCGAACCCAAGCCTTACCTGCAAATTTCATCACTAAATCATTGCCTACGCTAGAGATGATGGAGGCATGGGGGAGTTCCTGTGGACTCATTTCCAGGATTTGTCCTTCTATTAATTCGACGCGATCGTGGGCATTCAGGAGGCCGAGGGTAACCATGCGATGGTACTCAGCTACTGTCCATCTACGCTGGGGGCGTTCTTTCCACTGCTGGGTGGGTTGTGCTTGCGTAGGTTGTGCTGGAACCATGCGATCGATCTCCCAATTAACAATTCCCACTTGGCTACCCTGATGCTATCGTAACCCACCTCATCTGCCTGACCTCAATTCAATATGCCAACAAAAAGGTGAGCCTTAAATCAGCCCACCTTGCAATTATCTACTTCATCACCAATCTAATTCATCCTAGGGATCTAACCCAACTGCCTAGCCTTTCTTTTCAGGCATCATGCACTTATCGCTGTCACATCCAGCGGGGCCTTCTGCAACGACTTCACCGGAATCATATTTCGCTAGCGCTGCATAGAAATTGTCCGTCTTGCGCCGTGCTAGAACATCCGCTGACAATTGCAAGTAGGTTGCCCGATCGATCTTTTCAAACGGTAGACGGGGGAACGGTGCATCAAAGCGGGCTAACAGGGCTGCACTCATGTAACCATCATTGGTTGCCACTGCGTTGTAAATTGCATTGGAAAGATCATCAATTTCGTCTTCCCGCAGTTCGATCGTGGCACTGGTGTTATGGGCTGTGTAGTATTTCTGCACCTGCATGTAGAAATCAAACTGTGCTGTTGCCGAAAATTGCTCGATCGCGACTTCATCAGCACCGGGAATATTGGCCCAGGGCACTTCCACCGGAATTTCCACCAGCCATTCTGTACAACGCGGATCGAAGGGATCGTTCAGCAAGTTACCTTCATCGTCTTTATCTGATTGGGACGGAACAATGTTGTAACCGTAGTCCAAGCAAGCCAAAGCAACGGGATCGTTTTTCCGGAAGGTAATGCGACGGATGAACCGCTGGGCTTTGGGGGGGTGCCAACCGGATGATGCACCCGTGAGCAAACTCTTGGTGCCTGCGGGTTGTACTGTCGTGCAACGGTTGGGGCGATGTAAACCATGACGATCGCAGTACTCCCCAACGACCTGATGGACGATCGCCTTCCAACGGCTGAGATATTCCTGTTCCTTCGCTTTGAATTCCAAGCCCTTCACGGTATCTGGCCGCCCTTCTGCCCACCAGTTCAGCCATTCCGTCCCAAAGGCGTTCACGAAGAAGTCAAACAGACCCGTGAACGAAACCCCTACGATCGGATCTAGTTCCCGCGATCGGCGATAGCGAGGCTCAGTGAATTGATGATGCAAGAGTGCTGCAACGGTCAGAGCCCCCGCTGTAAAGGCTTCTTCCTGTTCTTGGAGATTATGCGGATCAATTTGGTTTAAATGTACTTCCGCCAAATTACAGTGGAAGTCTTCTCCTAAAATTTCTCCGCAGGGATTTAAACCATAACGACCCAAACGATGTTCTAGTTCGTCCTGGGGCATGTTTGGCGCAAGCTTGAGGAGAAAGGCTGCACCTTGATCCGATTCATAGGCGGTCATGAATTGAAGCTGCTGCTCACGACTTGGCAATAAGTCTGCATTTGATCGCGCGATCGCTTCCGGCGCGTACTGAATTGCACCTTCGCCCGAATAAAATTGCTTACGAACGGCGTCTTCAACTTCTTGCTTCGTGGGTTTGCGGTGGTATACACGGGTGTGATTCGCCATCCGTAGTGCATCCCGTTCCGGGTCAATTCGCCAATTGCCATCTTCGCCCTGTTGCCAAAGGTTATCTTTAGCCATGGCGAAAGCTTGATCTTCACTGTTGCCTTGACGCATCCCCGCACTGCGCCTAATGTTTCCGGCTACGACACAGGCAGCGGCTTCGTCGATTAACAAACAGCATTCCACTGGAGTTAACTTTCGCCCGATCGCTTTGTTTAAAATTTGCGCACAGCGATCGTACAAGCTGGGTAGCTTAATCGGATTTGCTACGCCACCGAAGCCCTTCAGTTTTTCCCCAGCAGGCCGGACATTGCCCAGATCCACCGTGACTTCCACGTCGCCGGTGAAGCGATCGTCCGTGGAAAGTTCCAACAGTCCTTGGTAGGAATCCACCCAACCCCGGCGGCTATCGCCGACCACGATCGTGACTTGGTTGCCGTTGAAGGTAATTTCGGTTTTCTGTTGGCGCTCATCGACTGGAACGGTGCCAATGCCCCAACCCAATTTCACGGTTAAACGGTTGCGAATGGCCGGTAAGCGATCGGTGTATTTCGGCTCCAGAATTGCGCCTGTCCCGCAGCCCATCATCGCCAAGTCCATCATCAGCCCAAAGGCTTGCCAGTCGATGACATTAGTGGACGTGCAATTATAGGCCCCGGAGAAATTTTCCTGCTTCGTGATCCATTCCGTACCGCCGACCCACAGCCAGCGCCCTGATGGCAGACACTTGAGCTGCTGCTGCATCCGATCGACCAAGGCCGTTTCTTCCGACGTAAACTGGCCCAGTGCGACCAGCCCTTGGAGGGTGCGGGTGGTCACCTCTGCCCAAGACTCACGGCGAGACTCGCTGAGTTTGCGGCTGTAGGTGCGATAGAAGACTGGGTTGGCTGCGGGGGCAGAGGCCGGAAACTGCCCGTTTAATTGCGCAGCAGCATCTACATCACCCAGACTTACCTGGGGCCTAGTACGCTCAATGTCTTGAACCATGTGGGGACTCCTGAGGACAGATCACAGATCAATATAGTAGTACGTATGCTTTATCATTCCAAGGCACACGCTACCGATAGTGTGAAGGTTGTTATGGGAACTCAATATAGCCTAATGCTCTTCAGATTGTGTAGTAATTTTTTGAGTTCCTTGCTGGGCGATGGGCGTTGAGCCGATGGGTGTTGTCGTCAGACTCAAGAAGTCACGATCTAGAGGCTACTAAGGATGTCAAGGGTTCTTGACGCCCAACCATAGAGAACCGCTTGAATCATGAGGTCTTCATTACTTTTCTCGGAAGACAATCTTTTTTCTTTGATGGGATTGCTACAGTAGCAACTAAGGCAATTGCATCAAATAATACCAACCTATCTCCGGAGTTCCTATGAAATCAACGATCGCACGTGTTACCTGTCTCCTCGCTTGTGTAGGCATCACTCAGTCAACACCGAAGGTTCAAGCCCAGCTTCCGGATCCGGGGTTGGCGAATCCCACGAGCCAGCCGACCGCAAGGCAGCTCCTGGCGTTGCAAGCTTCCGGCTTACGGGTGGCCTTACCGAGTTTCGTTCCTGAGGGTTTTCGTCTCCATCAAGTCTTCATAACAACTCGTCGATCGTCCCGGCTGGGAGGCTATAACTATACAGCGATTTACGAGAAAGTTGCTGGTGCACAAACCCAATGCTTCGCGATCGAAGCGACTTCCGGCGGCATTGGTGATTTGCCCCCGTCCAAAATAGCCAGCTATCCCATTAACGCTAAAGCATCCCAGTTTAGCCAGGGCAGCTTAGAAGTCGATCAATACGGTAAATCCACGACTCCAACGCTATTATCCAGCTGGTTAAGCGATACTACGATAGCTGCGCCCGCAGCATTCTACCGCTTCACCGGTGCAGGTGTGATTCCAGAATTAGCTCAATGTAGTAACCTATCTCCCCAAGAAGCGGTCACAGTGATAGAGTCACTACAATATGTTCCGGTTTTCAATCCTGTAAATCCATGACGTTGGCTCCTTGGCGATCGCCCCTGGCCCGTGCCCTCCACCGCAATCGTGCCCAACTGGAAAGCCGTTATGCCCAACTAGCCACGGTCCGTCCCGATGGCCGACCGGCAAATCGCACGATCGTTTTCCGGGGCTTCTGGGGCGAAACTAATCAACTGAAATTTATTACCGATGTCCGCAGCGAAAAGGTGCAACACTACCAAAATTCTCGCTGGGCGGAGTTGTGTTGGTATTTCCAAAAAACTCGGGAGCAGTTTCGGATCCTAGGAGAATTGCGATTAGTCACAGCGACGGAAACTGAGGCGGCTTGGCAAGCGGCCCGATCTCAAACCTGGCAGGAATTATCCGATCGGGCGCGATCGCAGTTTGCTTGGCCTACACCGGCTCAACCCCGCGCGCCTCAAGCCTCTTTTACAGCATCACCCTTGGATCCTGAGCAGCCATTGGATTCCTTTTGTTTCCTATTGCTGGATCCTATACGAGTTGATCACTTGGAATTGCGAGGCGACCCGCAAAACCGTTGGATCTACGATCGCCCCGCTGATTCAGAATGGCAAGTGCAGTCGGTCAATCCGTAAGCCACTGCCTTGTTTATTTCTTGGTGTGGAAATATTTGATGGTCTTTGTAATTTGTGTCATTTTCAGATTGTCTGGATCGACATGATGGCAGGAGGCATCGTGTTCATTGGTGCAGATTACGGCCCAACCAAAGTCATCAATGCCCATAAAGGCGTAGCCTGACTTGCGTTTCAGAAAATAGCCTTTCAAATCACGGGTGCCCGGTTTGATCGCCACTTGAGATCTAATTACTTCCAACGTGCGGAGGTGATCGGGATGCACGCGGTGCATGGTTTGCTCAGAATTATTGGCGCGAATCACCGCCCAACCAAAGGTGTCATTCATTTCAATCAATTCGTATTCGATCGTAGAGTCTAGCAAATCACCTCGATGGTTCCGGGTCTCATTCTCAATCCGAATGGTTTGTTGCAACATATATGGCTCCTTTTCTCTAGCAAGATTTCCTGAATGATTGAATCAAAAAAAATCATTACTCCCCACCCGCACATCGCAATCACTGCAAGACTTACAGCAGATAAAAAATCAAATTATTGAGAAATTAAAAATTTTAGGGATAGCGTTCAATGAGTAGAATTCAATGGCTAAGAAAAACCTAGAGAATATTATTTAAATTCATGGTTAAATTCATAGTTAAATTCATGTGTAAATTTACAAACTTCTCTGTTGAAGAAATAGGATTTTGCAAAAGACTGAGATCAAAAGATCCACACTAAAATTAATACTGAAATTAATTGATATTTTCGAGGTTAAGCCAAGTGATGGGATAGCAAATTCCAAAACTCAAACTCTCATGCTTCAATCCGAATTTCCCAGGCCACTGTTGCTAGGCCATTACGTTGCTAGGCCATTACGTTTTGGAACGCTGCTTTTGTTGAGAAGCTGCTTTTGTTGGGAAATAATTGGTTCGGCAAACTAATTATTTTGGCAAACTATTTTTGGCAAGCTATTGGCTAGCTCAGAAAGAATCTAGGATCTTGAGGTATCACTTCAACTTGGATCCTAGCACTTCACTTTTTAGAGTTTGTCAGAAATTCATGAATATTGACGATCGAGATCCAATCAACTAGCCGATCGAAAATCGGTGAGAAATTAATCTCACCGATCGTCAAGGGCTCAACAAGGGTTCAATTGCTTGCCATTACGTGGTTGCTGCGATCGGGCTAGATCCCTGCACCATCCAGAAATTCGTTAATGACTTTGTTCCGCAGTTGACAAGACGGCTGGTCTGGACTTTCCAGGAGAGATAGATCGGTGTCCCCTTGCAGTTCTGACCCCTCCACTGAAGGCATCGCATAGCATTCCGCCAGGGTTTGCCGACTTTGCAGGGATTGCAATTGTTGTTCTAAGGCTTCAATGCGATCGACTAAAGCGCGAATCACCTGCGCTTCGGAGTCTGGTAGACGGTTGTGATCCAAAGGTTCAACCCGCTCACCTGCCCGGTAGACCACCCGTCCCGGAACCCCTACCACGGTGCAATCCGATGGCACATCCCGCAGCACAACGGATCCGGCCCCAATCCGCACATTATTGCCAATCTGAATGTTGCCGAGAACCTTCGCACCTGTACCAACCACGACATTTTCCCCCAGGGTGGGGTGACGTTTGCCACTTTGTTTCCCGGTGCCGCCTAGGGTGACGCCTTGGTAAATCAGGGCATAATCCCCCACGATCGCCGTCTCACCGATCACCACACCCATGCCGTGGTCGATGAACACCCCCCGACCGATCGTCGCTCCAGGGTGAATTTCAATCCCCGTCACAAAGCGGGCAATGTGGGAAATCAATCGTGGAATAAAGGGCAGCCCTAGCCCATGGAGTGCATGGGCAACCCGATGGAAGAACAACGCCTGCAAACCGGGATAACAAAACAGAACTTCGACCCAGTTGCGAGCGGCTGGATCCCGCTCAAAAATAATTTTGAAGTCTTCAACCAGGGTTTTCAGCACGGAGCGCACCTCTATCGGCAAGAACACCAATTTCTATCTTAACGGGGTCTTGGGTGAGAGGGAATCGGTAGCCCGATCTACCCTAGGGTTAAAACCGAACTCCCCTCGCGCCAACCACCGTTAAAACCGAACCCAAACGCCCCTACCCAAAAATGCAACAAAACATGACAATAAAAGTTTACAAGGGTCAAAGTTTACAAGGGTCAAAGTTTACAAGGGTCAGTGCAGCGAGGGAACTTCCTAGCGCTCACTTCACTGGACACCATAGTCATTGAGCCCAAATAACTAAGCCCAAATAACTGAGCCCAAATAAACCAAGCTGTAAAGGTGCGATATGTTTCTGACAGAACTTTCTCCATTAATGAAGGAATTAACTCAGCAGCCCGTTGCGTTTATGGGTGGTTTTGTTTCAGGGTTGCTGAAGCTCAATCTGAATGAGGATCCCATCAAGACTTGGTTGACCAAGCAGGGTATTGATCCCGTGACGACGACTTCAACCAGTGCTCCGTCCAATGGGCCTCAGTCCATTTCGATCGATTAGTTCTTCGATCGATGAATTCATTGCTCACTGAATCTTCGATCGGGCAAATGCTCAACTAATGATTAAGAACTTGCAACTTGAATCGCTTGTTCTTTATCAATAGACAACATTGCAAAAGCTGTTACAAAAATTAGCCAGAAATCTAACTGTTTTTGTAGCAGCAATATCCACTTGGAAAAAAGTTAAGCGCTAGAATTTTGGATCTATTCCCTAGGATAGATTCGCTTCTCGTCCTTGAAAGAGACCTTCTCCCTTGACTGGGATCTCGCCTAGATTGTCCTCTTGTCCAACTTAAGGTCACCGCTGAGGTCACCGCTGGTAAAGGCGTAGAAAGGTTGATGATACAAGGCTAGCAGCAACGATCGTGTGCCTGGGGAAATTGTGCTCTTGCTGATGAATCGTTGAACGATTGCTCTAGTGCAGCTGACTGGACGGCTATCTAGAAATTCCATAGTGACGGATTTCTAGCTCAGCCAAGTTCTGGAAGGTGCATTGGCGAATAACAACTCTTCTCCAGCAGGTTGCTTGTTACCCTAGATCATTCCTTGAAACCTTGCAGCTTGAAGATGTTTAACTTTGAAGATTTGCAAATTGGAGAGAAGGTCTGGGCAGCAAGTAGCGACGTTACTCGTTCGGAAGTTCAAGCCCATGACTATTTACGTTGGAAATCTCTCCTACAAAGCTACCGAGGATGACTTAAAAGAAGTTTTTGGAGAGTATGGTTCGATCAAGCGCATTGTCGTGCCCACCGATCGCGAGACAGGGCGGGTACGTGGCTTTGCCTTTGTGGAGTTAACCGAGTCTGCCCAGGAAGATAATGCCATTAGCGAGTTGGATGGAGCCGAGTGGATGGGACGGCAGTTGCGGTTGAACAAGGCAAAACCCAAGGAATAGAACCAGCCCGAAGGACAGAAGTTTGCTTGGGTGAAAGACTGGTTAGCGGTCTAAGCTGGTGAAAACTGGCTTAGACTCTTCTGTTTCCACTTGCTGTTCCCCATAGGATTGCTGGGCCAGATATCCACTGGTGCTCATTTAGGCTAATCGATCGGCTTGCTCTGCCCCGGCAATGCCAATCACTTCACGAACTCGATAGATGGGACGACCCTGGGATTCGTGGTAGGTGCGCATTCCCAATTCTGCTAAGAGCCCGAAACTAAACAGTTGTAATCCACTAATCAACAGCAACACCGTTAGGGTGAGTAGGGGGCGTTGACCAATGTCTTCCCCGAAAACAATTTTCACGTAGGCCAGATAGCCGCCCAAGAGAATCCCCATCACCAACGCAATCAGCCCGAACAAGCCAAAAACGTGCATGGGGCGGGTCAGAAACTTGCGCATAAAGGAAATAGTCAGCAAGTCCATGACGACCCGGAAAGTGCGATCGAGGCCATACTTGCTGTGGCCATAGCGGCGGGCATGGTGTCGCACGGGGACTTCGGTAATCCGCGCCCCTTCAATGAAGGCGAGGGCAGGCAAAAAGCGATGCAATTCGCCGTATAGGTTTAGGTCGGCCACCAGTTCCGATCGATAGGCTTTGAGGGAACAGCCATAGTCGTGGAGTTTGACGCCGGTGACTTGCCCAATCAGCCAATTGGCAATCTTAGAGGGAAGGACGCGGGTGAGGGCCTTGTCCTGACGATCCTTGCGCCACCCGCTGACGAGGTCGTAGCCTTCGTGGAGTTTGTTCCACAGCATAGGAATATCCGCTGGGTCGTTTTGCAAATCACCGTCCAGCGTGACCACAACTTTGCCCTGGGCGTATTTGAACCCAGCCGCGATCGCGGCGGTTTGCCCATAGTTGCGCCGGAGAATCACGACCCGCAGCTGAGGGCGATCGGCGGCTTGCTGCTTGAGAATTTGATCCGAGCCATCCTTGGAACCGTCATCGACGCAAATCAGTTCATAGGTCAACCCGCTGTCCACCAAGCTTTGGGCGATCGCGTCGAGCAGAAACGGCAAACTTTCCGCTTCGTTGTAGATAGGCACAACGATCGATAATTCAGGGTGTGATTCAGGCGTGGCCAGCGGATTGGAGGGAACGGGCGCAGATTCGTAAACAGGGGACATGACCATGACAGCCTTCGGGGAATCTCAAGAGGGCAGAGGCGTGGGGATGAACGGATTAATCGTCAGTGTTAACAGTAACCGTTAACGGCGTGGCGATCTAGTCTACCCTAGGGAAAGTTGCAGAGAGTTGGGGGTGATGGCCTCAAGCTGTCCGGTCAAGCTGTAGGGGTAAGTTGTTCGGTCAAGCTGTAGGGGTAAGTTGTTCGGTTGAGCAGTCTATAATTTTCTGTAAATTGTTTGTTACCTTCAGTTGAAATTGTTTGTTACCTTCTGGATTCATCAAGGAGACTGTGTGTGAGTAAGGCTGGTTGGCCCGGAAAACCCTCAAAACTCTCTTCGTCTTCCTTGGATGATGATTTGCCAGAAGCGACTCGGGAAACGTTAACCAGTCAGCCCCAGAAAAAGTTGACGCCGCTGATGGGGATCGTTGGGTTGGCGATCGTGGTGGCGATCGGCGGAACGGGTTGGTGGATGACGCGATCTCGTAACCCGATCGCCTCGACACCGGCCTCCAATCCCGTGACCAATAATTCCTCCGGTGCTCCGGCGGGAACCGTCCTCAACCATTACCCCTACCCAGAAGCCCCGACAGCAGAATTGGAAGCAATTACAGCGGATGGCGGGTTGAAACTCCGAAAAGCCGCAGCCCAAGCCTATAAAGAGATGGCTGCCGCAGCCCAAACCGAGGGCATCAGCTTAATGCCGTTATCTGCCTTTCGATCGATCTCAGAGCAGGAACAGGTGTTTCTCTCACTCAAACAACAACGGATTCAAACAGCGGAGCAACGGGCAGCGGTCAGTGCCCCTCCCGGCTACAGTGAGCACCATACGGGCTATGCGATCGATATTGGGGATGGCAACGTCCCTGCAACCAACTTAAGTCCCGATTTTGAGCAAACGGCAGCCTTCAAATGGTTGCAAGCCAATGCACCGCGCTACAACTTTGAAATGTCGTTCCCCAAAAACAATAAACAGGGGGTATCCTACGAACCCTGGCATTGGCGGTTTGTCGGCGATCGGCAAAGTTTGGAAACCTTCTTTAAAGCCCGAGGCCAGCAACCAGAAAGCCCAGGTTCAACCAGTCCCTCGGTCAGCCCAGACAGTTCATCCCGAGACAGTTCTCAACCTGAGAGTGCACAGCCTGAAAATACACAGCCTGAAACTCCATAATTTGAAACTCTGTAGCCTGCAATCCTATGGTCTGCAACCTGATAGTCTGAAATGCCATAGTTTGCAATGGTCTTGTTTGAGACTCCATAACCTGAAAGCTTGCGATAGACAATTCCGGCTGTTTGCATAATTTTGAAATCCTTCTGTTCTATGAATCAACTGTCTTTAAATCTGGTCGCGATCGCAGTGTTTTTGATGACCCTAACGACACTGTTGGGGCCGTTGCTGCACATTTCACCAGCGATCCCTGCGATCGCAATTTTTGGAATGATGGCGATCGGGACACTGGATGCCTTTAGCTTTCAAGGACAGGGGCAGAATGTGCTGCTGGACTGGATCGCAGGCTTTTCTCCCGCCCACCGTGAACGGATTATTCGCCATGAGGCCGGCCATTTCCTGGTGGCGCAGCAATTGGGGATTTCCGTTACTGACTATTCCCTGACGGCTTGGGAAGCCTTAAGAAAAGGCTTTGCAGGGCAAGGCGGCATTCAGTTTGATACCCAGGAGTTGGATCAGCAATTGCAACAGGGTAAACTTTCGGCGCAGTGGCTCGATCGCTTCTGCACGGTCTGGATGGCAGGCATTGCAGCGGAAAAATGGCAGTATGGCAATGCTGAGGGCGGATCGGACGATCGGCTCAAGCTACGGGCTGTGCTGAACCACCTCAAATTCTCCGATGCTGAAGCTGAACAAAAGGAACGGCTCTGTGTTCTGCGGGCGAAAACGCTGTTGGAAGAAAACTCGGCAGCTTACGACGCCTTGGTGGAAGCGTTAACCCGTCGGGACTCCGTAGCTGACTGCCAAGCAGCTTTAGCCGCCCATTTGACCTCTACGATAATCAACCAAGTGGCTTAATTAACAAGTGGCTTAATTAATCTGCTGTTTGGTCTTGAGATTCCCGCGATTCTGGAGACTCTTCCAATTGGGAGTCGGTAGTGGATCGATCGATCGATCGATCGATCACTGGTTCGCCGGAATGCCGTTGGAGAATAACCAAAGGTTCAATATCATCTGTGGCGGCTGGAGTCTGCTCGGGTGAATTCTTGCCGGTTGTTTGGGAGATATTAGCTTGAGCGGTCTGTAACCTAGGCACGATCGAAAAGTCTGCTTCAGTCCACTGATCCAAAATATCTTTAACGACAATTTCGTGGATCCAAACTTGGCCGACTACCGTTAAGGGTAAGGCCAGCAACAATCCCAGAAAACCAAAAAATGTCGCAAAGAAAAACTGCGATAACAAGGTTACGGCAGGAATTAGAGAAACCTGTTGGGCCATGACGTAGGGGGTCAAAACATTGGTTTCCAACTGCTGCACCGCAAAGTAGAGCAGTAGAACAGCAACGGATTTCCAGGGAGCATCCAGCAGCGCGATCGCCATGGGAGGCACCACACTAACCGCAGGGCCAATGTTGGGAATAAAGGTTAGCAAACCCGCCAAAATGCCGTTGGCAAAGGGCAGGGGAATATGCAGAATCCACAAACCTAGGCCGCTAAAGCCCCCAATCACCACCATATTGAACAAAATTCCCACCAGCCAGCCCCGCAGCGATTCTTCACACTTGAGCAAAATCTCATTGATGCGGCGACGGTAAAACGATGGGAAACAGCGAACAAAGACCCGACGGTATTGGTCAGGATCCACCAAAAACATGATGGCGAGGATCATCACTAGCAGGATATTTAAAATAGCTCCCAAGGTGCCGGAAAAGAAGGCTAAGGAACCGCCGAGCAGCCGATTTGCTAAAGGTTGTAGCTGAGGAATCAGGCTATTAACATCGGGTAATGAAGACTGGAGAAAAGGTGGCGCAAAGCTCCGGGCATCGTCTAGCCAAGTGTTGACCCGATCGAGTCCCTTGGGAAACAGGGTGGTTAATTGCTGAAATTGGTCGGCGAAGGGGGGAATAATCAACCACATTGACAGGAATAGAATGCCGAAAATCCCCACGATCGACACAATGAGCGAGGGTGCTCGCTTAATTCCCAGTTTTTGAATTTGCCGTGCTCCCGTATTTAAGGCAGAGGCCAGCACCACAGCGGCAAAAATCAGCATCAACACATTGCGAATTTGCCAGAGAATAAATAGTGCAATGCCCAAAGCCAAAAGGCCTACCCAATGTCCTAACTCCATCACTTCTTCTGCCTCCTGCGTGATCAATTCGACTGCCAATAGATTTCTGACCTATGGATTGGAGGGGGTCGATCGATCTGATGACAGAGCACGATCGGGGGCGATTTGCGATCGCACGGCTAACCCTCCCGCTACGACGACTGTGGGCAGAAGAACTGCAATGAGCGCATTCATGGGTGTGGGTGCGATCGTGATATTGGGCGCGAGGTATTTAATCCCTAGGGTAATCACGATGGACGCGGCCAAAACCTTAAGTACAGTTCCAAAATGATTCATACAATGAGGGTTTGATGATAGAGGGTTTGATAACACTGGAGCAAAGATAAAATACTATCTCCAAAGAAATCTGGAAGAAACGTCTTCATTGTCTCCAATAATGCCCGATCGGCGCTCCCTAATTTTGGCTTAGGTAAGATTGAGTCGATGGTGATCTCCCGGTGAGCTTCCCACTGATCGCTTTTGTCACTGATCACTTTTGCCACTGATCGCTTTTGTTACTAATGGCTTGTGCCACTAATGTCTTGTGCCACTAATGGCTTTGACGACTGATTGCTTTTGCTATGGCTTGGGCCTCTACAGTTCCTGCACCTATGGTTTCCGTTAGTTATCTACGATCACCCCAAGCGATTCGGACTCAAGCTCAGTATTTGCTGGAACTTGGGTTGGCCGATCGCCTCCACCATTTTCAAGTGGATCTGATGCGCTTGGATGCGGTGGCAGACTACGTGATTGAAATCATGCAGCGGAATTATCCGAACGGCAATATCCCCTTCCATAGCCGTTGGCGACATTTTCCTGCCGATCGGGTGGCCCCCATCCTGCAAAATTTGGATGTCTGGGAACGGGCTAAGGCGCGGTTTGATTTGGTGATTCCCAGTGTGTTGTTGGATGCGGGGGCGGGCAGTGCTTGGCGGTATCGAGATGCAGCAGGTCGGGTTTGGCAGCGATCGGAAGGGCTCGCCGTCGCCAGTTTAGACTTATTCTGCCAAGGCAAATTTGCGCAGGTGGGGGACTTAGCAACCGATGCGATCGGCCTTGCCCAACTGACCTTAAATGACCTGGCAATCGGTTTACAAGTTAGTCCAACCAATCCGATCGTCGGGTTGGAAGGGCGCTGGCAAATCCTGCAAAAGTTAGGCCAAATCCTGGCGCGATCGCCGCAGTTTTTCGGCTCCGATCGACCGCGCTTGGGAAACCTGGTGGATTACTTCCAGCATCAATCGGTGGATCAATCTCTCTCGGCAGTAACGATTCTCCAAACCCTATTAGAGTCGCTCAGTGATCTATGGCCGGAACGGTGCGTGTTAGCGGGTCAAAATCTGGGGGATGTGTGGAACTATGTGCCCATGGATTCGCCGTTAGATTCGTCGTTAGACGATCGCACGGCTTCTACTTCCACCTCTACCTCTACCTCCGTGCTGGTACCGCTCCATAAACTCTCCCAATGGCTTACCTATTCCCTGCTAGAACCGTTGATGGAAGCCGGGGTTACGATTACAGACTTAGACCAACTGACTGGGTTAGCTGAATATCGCAATGGAGGACTTTGCCTAGATTTAGGACTATTACGCTTGAAGCATGCCCAGGATACCCAAACAGCCCATTCGGTCGCGTCGGCTCTGGTGGTGGAGTGGCGCGGCCTCACGATCGCCCTTGTGGATCGGATCGCCGATCGCATCCGCCAGAAATTGCAGAAAACCGCCGTTGAACTTCCCCTGGTCAAAATTCTGCAAGGTGGTACCTGGAGCGCTGGACGGACGATCGCGCAAACCCTTCGCCCCGATGGTAGTCCGCCCATTTTGATTGAAAGTGATGGAACAGTGTTCTAGAAATGCAGATCTTTTGCTATAGTAATAAACGTGCAATGCGGCGGCATGGCCAAGTGGTAAGGCAGGGGACTGCAAATCCCTTACCCCCAGTTCGAATCTGGGTGCCGCCTTCTTAAATGATTGATTTTACTTAAATGATGGGTCTTATCAGTTTAGGTATCTGGATGTAGTTGTTCCCTAGCCTACTGATACTTGACTTGCTTAAAATACCCTGTTTGAACAGAGCGAATTTAACTTGTCATGTCACTCTCTATTTATGGATAGTGACTCTCTGAGCAATATGGGCGCTGAACAATCTTCATCAACTTCTCCTTCCACTTCTGTCTCCACGTGGTTGGAACAATCCTGCCTTCTCTCTCCCCCCCCGCCGCCTGCGGATTTGCTAGCGGGCCACCCTCCCCTTAAGTTGGGGGTCATGGCGTCGGGTAGTGGGAGTAACTTTGCAGCGATCGCCCAAGCCATTGCATCGGGTACCCTCAACGCCCAAGTGCAAGTTCTGATTTACAACAATCCAGATGCCAAGGTTGTAGACCGCGCAGAAGCCTTGAAGACACCAGCGGTGTTGTTGAACCATCGAGACTACAAGAGTCGGGAAGATCTAGATGCCGCGATCGTGGAAACCCTGAAAACCCATGACGTGGATTGGGTGATCATGGCGGGGTGGATGCGTATTGTCACGCCCGTGTTGATTCACGCTTTCCCAAATCGCATTTTGAATATCCACCCCAGTCTCTTGCCCAGTTTCAAAGGCGGACACGCAGTGGAACAAGCCCTTCAAGCAGGCGTCAAAATAGCAGGCTGCACCGTGCACTACGTTGTTCCAGAGGTGGATAGTGGCGCAATTTTGATGCAGGCAGCGGTGCCCATTCTGCCGGAAGATACGATCTCCACCCTACAAGCTCGGATCCAGATTCAGGAACATCAAATTTATCCTGCGGCGATCGCGCTGGCGGCGGCCCGTGAGCTTGTGAAGAATTCCTGACATAACTAGCGAATTTATCGCTGCTTTATGGGGGTTGGGCAAATCATCTCCGTATTTTTACGAAAAGTATCTTCCTTGGGGGAGATGTCTGTTCAATTCGGGTCAGGCAATATATACTCAGATTGAGAAGCTAATTGTCTAGCACAAGGGCAGTCCGAACCGGGTAGGGACTGCTTTTTTATTCCCTATTTTTATCTCACCACTTAATTTTCAACTGTATGGGGTCTTCGTTTGCTGTATTTATTTTGCAGCAATGACTTCTGAGACAATCGCTAGTGTCACAATGGCTAGGTGTCCTCTTGTGACTTCCTCAAACGGCATGCCGGATCCCTCTGACCTAACTCGAGATCGATCGCAGGATCAAGTGCTGATGACCCGTATCGTTCAACGGGATCCGACGGCGCTGTCCCAACTGTATGACGCCTATTCCCGCATCCTTTATTCCGTTGCCTATCGCAGCTTGGGGTCTGTTGAGGAAAGCGAAGAAGTGGTGTTAGATGTGTTTTCCCAGGTCTGGAAAACCGCAGAGCGCTACGATAGTCAAAAAGGCCGAGTGGATGCCTGGTTATTTATGATGGCGCGGAGTCGGGTGCTCGATCGGCTTCGTAAAACCCAGCGGTTGGGTAAAGTCGAAGATGCGACGGTGCAAGCGGAGCGATCGGCCCCGAAAACCACCCATGATCCGATCGAGCAGGTTGCCGTTAAGGAACGTCGTCAGCAAGTTTTTGCTGCGTTAGCCCAATTACCTCCAGAACAGCGGCAGGTTATTGAGTTAGCTTATTACAATGGACTCAGTCACAGTGAAATTGCAACCGCAACAAATTTGTCCCTTGGAACGGTTAAGACGCGCATTCGGTTGGGACTGAGTAAATTACGAATCCTTCTGGGTTCCTGGGAAACTTCATGAGGGAGCGATTGGAGAAAACTATGGCTGAGTTAAATGAGTTGCCACCACTAGACAATTACGGTTACAACCCGTGTTTCTGTGAGTTAGCTCCCCTGGAAGCATTAGGTGTGTTGACGGAAGATGAACAAGCCTGGATTGCTAGCCAAATTGCAGCAATGCCTGAGCTGGCCGAAGAGTTAGCGGATTATCAAGTTGCAGTCAATGCCATTCCTTACAGTGCTCCTGAAGTCCCCATGGCGAAGGATTTGAAGCAGCGACTGTTCCAAAACTTAAATTTGGAATTGGAGCCTACAGAATCGACGCTTTGGCCACCTTCGCCCCCGCCCATGGGAGCGGTATTTGCGTTGCGATCGCAGGAATTTGAGTGGGTGCCCTATCGAGTGCCGGGGGTCACGATCGCGCGTCTACGGGTAGATGAAGTTAGCCGGGAAGTCAGCGTTGTCTTGCGGGCGGAACCTGGTATTTCTTACCCCCTCCATGTCCACAGTGGGTTTGAAGAAATTTACATGCTGCAAGGTGACCTGATCGTAGGTGATCAGGTCTACTATGCAGGGGATTACATTCGATCGGAGTGTGGTTCATCCCATGGGCCATCCACCCAGACTGGCTGCATGTTCTTTGCTCGCACGTCGCTAGATGATGAGTACTTAGAAGACTCTTTAGTCAGTGCCTAGAACCGTGGATTGCAGGAACTCGCAACTGAGCCCCGCGAATCAAATTCGCGGGGCTATTTCCTGTTTTAATTTCTGGCTCGTGTTTGATTTTTAGGCGTTCAATACCAGAGAATGAGTCTGCTGGCGGTGATTGTCTAGTTCAGGGGTGTCGAATCTTCAGCAACCCAGTCCTGATAGCGTGTGTAATATTCCCACTTTAGAATTTCCACTCTAGAATTCCCGCTTGAGTTTATTTAGGCAGATGACTGCCATAGCGAATGCTGTGATTGCAAGTAAAGAAATCGTCCAAGCCGAAAAACCGCCTAATTGTTGGATGAGATTTGCGATCGCGATCGCGCTCCCCATTCCCCCAAAATACAGTCCTGTTCCCCATCCAGCTAATTCCGGTGGAACCCTTGTTAAAGCAAATGGAATCTGATCAATAAACAGTAAGCCCATGGCTGTACCGCATAGGGTTAACAAAATAGTAGCGGTTATCCAATGGGTGACTAGAGGGGACATCAGAAGTAACGTGACAATCATCCCTAAACTGCAAGTCATCGATTTTCGAATTCCCAGAATATTGATGTACTTTTCCAAGGGAACTGCGGTGATTGCAGAAATCAAAAGGATAATGGCTGTGATGTATTGGGGTAAGACATTTGTGAAGGTGGGCTGTAACTGGAGCGGAATCTGTTTGAGCAACAGAAAAGCTTCCATTCCTGCTGCGGCTCCTACGATAAAAATAAAAATAGAACGTTTAGCTGCAACTGCTGGGCGAGGATAGCTCAGATCAGGAATCGAAACCGTAGGTTGATTGACCCCGATCGCCACCCCGCCAATTAATAGACACAACGCTCCAAACAAAAAGGTTCCAGTACTACCAATCCTGCTAAAGAATTGCTGTAATAGAGGATCGAGCGCGCCGGAGAGTCCCAGGACAAAGGTCAGTATCCCATTGGCCTGGGGCAAATTAGCCGTTGGGGCGAATTGGCGTAACAGCGCGATCGCAGGGCCACGAAAGATGATCATCGCCATGACCCAGAGGGTCATTAGGATTGGAATAATCCAGGCAAACGCAGGAGATAGTCGTTGTTCTAATAAAAAAGCTAATACTATAAAAATTAAACCTGCCAAGGCAATCCCGATCGCAATCATTGGCAGCCGATTTCCTGCTTTGGCCATGAGGCGATCGCTCTGAAAACCGACATAGGGTTCAACGATCGCACCCAGTAAGCCTTGGCCAATGCCCAACCAACTGGCTAATAAAGGAAATCCGAGGCGGTCTAAAATTTGGGGCTGATAGAATCCGTAGGCTGACCAACACACGACGATTGCAGCTAATAGAATCGCAACTCCACCCACCTGCTGCCAGAGGGTGCATGATGAGGAAGACGTGCGTTGCATAGAACCTCAAACTCGCAAAGGTAGTGAATTTCAAATCAAATAACTAAACAAGAGACAAGCCCCTTTCATTAGGAAAGGGGCTGCAATGGGTTTTTAAGACGTCGATCGTTACACCTTCAGAATCCAACGATCGCGCGTTTCAGGACTCATAAAGGCTGCTGGCACAATATCTAACATCACACCCAGCGATCGAAATGTAGCTCGAATGGCGGCTGCATGGGCCGCTTCATCCAAGCCAATGCTCGCTCCCGCAGTAATCAACTCCGGCGTTTTCAACTGTGCTGCTTCCAAGGTGTAGGCGATCGCTGCATCGGTTTCTAAAGCCAAAGCTAACTTTGCGATATTCACATCCGAATCCAGGCCACCTTCGCCTTTCTTTAAATAAGAAGACACATCATAGCTCTTCTCTGCCATGACAGGTTTGCCGCCCAAGCTCCGCACAACTTCTGCCAACTTATCACGATGGGCTTTGTGATCACGTTGGTTCATCAGCGCTAGAGCCAACACCGCCTTACCCACATCTGTGGTACTCAGTTTCCCCGCCGCTACTTCATAGGCCCAAATTGCTTGGTGCTCGTAGTAGAGGGCGTTATTAAGAATCTTGATATCATTTTGCTTGTTTTTGGGAGAAGGCATGGCTTCTACCTGGTCTGCCAAGAATGAAGCCCCCGCCGTTGCCGCCAATCCAGCTACCAGCCCACCCGTTGCTAGTAAATTTCGACGAGATAGTCCAGCCGACTTTCCCGATCGCCCCTGCACTGAATCGGTGGGCCATTGTTGACGATCCATAACATATCTCCTTTGAAGTAGTCACTCGTTAAACAGACCGAATGTATTACGGGGTCATTCCTGCGCAGGGAGGTACCTCATCTCTCAGTCTTGTAAAAGGGAATACGTCGTGGAATCTCAACTGGATTTATGCTGAAGCTCAATTAATTATTTGATGCAACTAATTAATTAGGGCAATTAATTACTTAGGGCACCTAAAGGGTTCACTAAAAACCAACTAAAGGTCACCTAGGGGGCAACAAAAAATGGCAGGCGCTGACAAAAGAGGCAAAAGCAGTGCAGTAAAAAGTGAGCATGACCTCATTACGAACACACCTTCCATTCAGAAGACGCCTGACCTAAGGAAAACAGGGGAGTAGCCCATGGACTCTAGCAAATCTGCTGAGTCTCTAGGCTACTCCCCTAATAGATTCGAGGGTATGTATTGTCAGATGGCTGATCCTAGCTCTTTCCGGGTTGAAAACCTTCCCCACTTAGTCCCCCTCCAAGTCGTTGATGACATCCCTGATGACTCCTTGGCATTCCTAAAGAGGAATGGTAGGATTTGTTGGAGATGAGACTGTTTGAGGGAAGGTTAAATGTAACCCCTGATTGCTAGTCTTAGTCTTACAAATTTTGGCTCTACGGGGTTGCTACATCCAGTTGCTACATGTTGCTACATCAAGGAATCACATCAAGGAACCACCTTATGTTTTTCCTGGGTTAGTTTTTGCAGGTCACTATGCCTATCATCTAACCGTTTTACTTGAGTGCTCGATGTTGACAAATGGTCATTTAGTAGCTAACCTACTCTATAGAAGAGTTGTATTCAGGTTGCTAAGCAATGCTTCTACCCCTATATGACTATCATCCCCTGCGTGACTACTATCTAGGGAGTGGTCTCTCCCAGCGATACTTCATCGATTTGGAGTTCTTGACTAGAAGTCTTTTGCTGACAACTTGAAACATGCCTCGATAGTCACTATGATCAGAATCGGAAGCACTGAATTAGTCTGACTTGACCTCCACTGAAGGTTCGGGCTTAGGTTCCTCTTCGGGTTCTGGTTCGCTAGGCGGTTCATAGAGGAACCACCGCACAAAATCTTCAGATGCAGAGGTTTGAATTCTTGTCAGGGCATCCTTGATCTCAGCTACCGCCTCAGCAGAGGGATCTCGGCTACCGTTCACCCATCGACTCACATTTGATCGATCAATGCCCATCGTCACAGCCAATTGATTCTGTGTAATGCTGTATTGACGCAGCACTTGTTTCAAAGCTTTTCCTGCTCGACCCATACTTTATTCATCAACCTTGTGAAATTGAAACACACGCAAACAAAATGTGCAGCATGCCTTTAGTTCTAGAACGCATTAGTCCAATTGTGGCTGTCAAAATCGGGAATTCGCGATAGATAGGGGTACGATAAATTCACCTAAGAGCACAATTAATTCGGAACCAGTCAGAAGGGTGTACCAACTGACAACAATCCCAATGAACAATCCCAATGGCAAGGATCAGTATGATAAGTCAGCCATTGATCATAGGACAGTACCTGGGATCCCATCAAACTCGGCGAACTCCATATCTGCTCAAATTCTCCTGTCAGAAACTCATTAGAATGGGTCGTAGAACTTGGGAGCGGCAATTCTAGATTTGTTCTAGTGTGAGCACTAAGCAAGAGACAATTGCGCAGAAACAGCCTGGATTATAACAATCTAGTTGCCCAAGCAAGCCTAACTGTTATCAGCTAAAGGCCATATAGCTAACTTACCCGTGCAGAAGATCAAAAGGATCAGGTGGGGGAAATGTCATAGAGCATGGGTATCTGTCTAGAGTTTTCTAGCTTAACAAACTAATTATTAATCTACTGTAGACACCTTTTGATCTTCTTCAACACTAGCGTTAGGTAGATTTGCCTCGAGCTTAAGGCAATTACGACCATCTACTTGGAGACAATACTCCACACGATCCATTAAGCGGTTTAAAATGAGCCAACCATAACCGTGTTCTTGCTTATCTTCTGGGGTCGGTGGCTTGTAATCTGAGGGATTGTACCCTTGACCACAGTCCCAAATTTCTAGGGCGAGGTCGCGATCGTGGAGCTCTAGTCGGAGGATAACGGGCAAATTAGGTTGATCGCGATGGGCATGCCGAACGACATTAGAATAGGCTTCTACTAAGGCTAATCTTAGGCGAGTGGACTGTCTCGACCAGTCTACTACATTGCCAATTTCCAACTGTAGGCTATCCAATAGCCAATGTTCAACCACAGCTAAGAAACGCAGATCGCTAGGGACGTGCAGCTCTGTCTTCATTTTTTACAGAACCTCCAGGGATAGCATTGTTTGGTCATCTTCTTGGGCAAGGGTGGCCGCTCGAATCCGGGCCAGTAGACGTTTGAGATCTAAGCAGTCCCGATCCTCTTGCAGTAACTTCCAGAAGCCGGCCTGTTGAAGCATCATGCCTGAATTAACGGCGCTAGGGGTTGTGGCATAAACTTGCATTTGACTTCGAATCGTGACTTCTGTTACACCATCGCTCATCAGCAGAAAGGTATCTCCTGGGTTCAGAACGGCGCTACCGGAAGGCGCTTTCCATAGTTCACGAATTCCCAAAGGAACCCCCCGATTCGTTAAATATTGCGGTACGATTTCGGCATCTGCAACTTGGCGGGACCAAAGCAGAGGATAGAGATGTCCTGCATTGGCATAGACCAGTTGTCGGGTCAGGGGATTAAATCGTGCTAGTACCATGGTGATGAAGCAGTTGGTACTCACCAAATCATCCAGCAGAATGCGATTGAGATTCTGCATCACATCTTCTGGGTTGGGCGAGGTTTCCTGGGCGAGTTCTCGCCGTAAGACAGAAATTGCACTGGCCATGAACAAGGCCGCCGGAACGCCTTTACCGGAGACATCCCCCACTGCAAGCCACAGATCTCCCTGGGGATGCTGATATACTTCGAAAAAATCTCCTCCGACTTCCCGAGCAGGGTGGCAGCAAGCTTGCACACAAACCCCAGGCAGTTCTGGCAAGGTTTGCCGGAGTAGGTTGTTTTGAATTTGTCGTGCGACGGCTAGTTCGGCACGGATTTGTTCGGCTTGCTTTTGAGTTCGCTGATACAGCTTAGCCTGGGAAATCGCAATGACGGCTTGCTCTGAGACGCCTTCTAGCAGGTCGAGATCTTCCGTAGACCACTGATTTAAATCACCCTTGCGGACAATGGACAGAATGGCTAGCAGATCGGTCTGATAGGTGAGTGGAATGATGACATGGGCTGTATTTTGTTCGGTGTTGCCTTCTGTAAAGGTCTTAATGGCTCGAAACCCACTCTCCGTTGCGCTGTAGTCTTCTAGAACCGATCGGATCAACGGCATGGTTGGATTCCACAGGTTCGCAGGAACATGGTCATGGGAAATGTACTGAACCACCTGGCTGGACAGAAAGCCGTTTTCAATGGGATGTAAGCTACAGCATTCCGATGTGAAGGCTTTACCAAGGGTTTCTACGATCGCTTGCAGCATACTGCTGTAGTCAAGGGATTCCCGGATGGCAGTATTAACGGCATTAAACAAGGATTCTCGTCGGAGCGATCGGCGCAGTTCCTCAGTCCGTTGTTTGACCACTCGGTAGGTTTCCGCAGCCTGCCGCACGACTGCTTGGAGTTGTTGCTGATTCCAGGGCTTAGTAATGTACTTAAAGACCTTCCCAGAGTTAATTGCATCAACTAGGTCTTTGACATCAGTATAGGCCGTTAAGACAATACGAATCGTGTCGGGGAACCGCTCCACGGTTTTGCTGAGGAACTCGGTGCCCAACATTTCTGGCATTCTCTGGTCAGAAATAATAATGGCAACTTCCCCGTGCTCCTCGAGTAAATCTAGGGCTGCAATGGCACTTTCTGCCCGGAAAACTTGAAATTCAAGCCGAAATGTGCGATAGAGCAGATCTAGATTGTCTGGCTCATCGTCAACAATCAACATTTTGAGCTTTGCTTGGGAGCTTTTGTTCATACCTAACCCAGCACTGGCTGCCTGATTTATAAAGGCTTTACAGGCAGATTACCCAAAATTTACAGTTGGCTATCAGTCAGCTTGCAAAAGTAGGCAAATAAGTTTGTAGTAGAAGCTTGGCGGCCCTACTTCTCAGCCTGTAGACATGCTGTCTGAAGCTGCAATTGTTTGGATTGTGAATAGTCTGTGCTAGCCTCATCCTCCGTCAGAATTATATTTCAGGTCTGGCTCAAATAAGCCAATCCTTGGGGCTATTTTTACGATCGCCCCTCCGTCGGCTCGGTTGACTGGGATACCACCTGGGAGACCAGCGGCGGGATGGGCGGAAGGCCGCGATTTCGTAGGAATTGATTCAGACTTTGGGGGTGGAACAGATACCAGACCGTTCCCCCCAGCAATAAAAACATGGAGAGCGCGAGAAATCCTGACCATACTTGGCGAAGCGCAGATGGGCGGTTAGCGGTCACAGGATAGCGATCGGGTTTGGCTAAGCGACGAGCCGTCGAGGATGAGCGCCCTGCATGGGTCGGAGATCGAGGTAGATCTGAACGGGTTGGGGTGAGACTCCGGGCCGGTGCCGTGGGCGTTGCCGGTGTTTTTGGGGTGAGGGGCCGTGCTGTGGCGGTTCTAAGCGCGCTCGTCTGGGTGGCGAAAGTAGCCGCCGTCTGGCTGCCCCCTAGGGATTCGCTGCGGAGCTGCCGCATGCTCAGGAGCTGATGGGCGACTGGAGTGGGGCGACGATCGGTGCGGCTCCAGGTTAAGAGAGCACTGGTAGAAATGAGGCAGAGGTTGGGTAACTGAAGGGATTGTAAGCCTTGTAGAGGGATGGGCTCATTGGTCACGAGCACCACGAGACTGTGGGAGTTATATTGCGCAAATCCATTGGCACAGCGGGCAACGGCAAGGGCTAAGCGGGATCGCTTGCTCATGCCATGGGCGGGAGCGGGTTGCAGCAAGGGATGGTCGATCGCGTCATCCGTCCATTGCCAAATCCCCTGTTCCCAGAATCCGAGAAATTCCCGAGCGCGTGCTTCTTGGGATTTTTCGATCGCATGCTGACTCAAATCTTGTAATTCTTGCTGTACTACTTGCGGTAGGTAACATTCCCCTACCCGCCGAAAAGCTTGCCAATCGCGGAGTTCGGTCGATAAAACAGCACTCAGATCAAACAGGAGCAAAACGGGCGGAACTTCTAGAGCTTTTGTCATAGGTTGAACCCCACAACCGGAAAAATTAATCGTTAAACCGTCATTAAAACTGTGCAGTCGTTGTTGGGTAATGCCAGGGTGGGTAGTGCCATTGCAAGACCGATTGAGAAGTTCTACGAAGAAAGAGAAAAGTAGATGAAGTAAGTTGCAATATTATCGAGCGATCGTAGAGGAATCAAGAGTTGGGGCGCAAAATTTAAGGTTTTGCACGGGTAAGCGCCCAAAAGCGCCCACCCATGTTGCTAATAGGTCTCTTCCCTAAGCTTGCCTGCAATCCGTGATGAGCTAGACTGACTACTTGCCTTAGACCGAAAAGCCTAAACGCCCTGCCAAGCTGGGGGTCAAGGGTAGAAGGATTGTAATCATTAAAAATAACGCTAGCAGACCCAAAGCGGCTCGGGTATCATCCGGTTCGGTGAGTTCATTAAGGCTGGGACGTTCTAAATTCCGTTGCAAGAAAAGAATGATGATCGCCCAGTAGAGGGCCAAAGGATTGACCAAAGAAGCTAAGCCGAGGAAGAGGATTGTCACAACCGTTGTACGATTCGCAGTCTTACGGCCATAGATCGCCTGTACGATTCGCCCCCCATCGAGACGCCCTGCGGGCATCAAGTTAATCGCTGTAATTACCAAGCCCAGCCAGCCCAGTACGACCAAAGGACTGACTTCAATGAAATTTTGTTGGACTTCGCTGCCCAAAATCACGCGGGTCAGGGTTCCCACCAACATGGATCCTTCAAAAAAAGTGGTCGGAACCTTAAAGGGGCTACCGGGGTGGGAGAGGGTCAATCCGGCAATCAACATCCCTAGGGAGAGTAAGCCGCCTGCTGCGGGCCCTGCAAAAGCAATGTCAAACAGTGCAGAGCGGTTCGGCAGCAATGACTCAAAGTTGGTTAGAGACCCAAAGGAGCCAATTTGCCAAGTCGGGAAGAAAAAGGGCCAACTGAGTTTGACTTGGTGCCGTTTGGCCATGACCCAATGGCCTAATTCATGGGCAGCGAGAATGCTGAACAGTCCTGCAGCCAGGGGAACTACTTCGGCGTAGCGTTGGGGCGCACTGTAGAAATCAAAGCCCTGGAGTAAGCCCGCCATTTCCAAGGTTGTCCCGATCGTGGCGACAAAGAGAATGACCGCCAGAATTTTCTGCGTCAGGGTCAGGGGCTTGGGATCATTGCTACTGGGTAGGACGACCACCGTGGGGCGACCTTCTTGATTCTCGACGAGGAATAATCGATAGCGATCGCCCAGCCGTTCCTGCAACAGGTCGGACAGCTTAGCATGGACTTTTTCCCCATCTCCCCGCAAATTCCCGTTGAACACGGCTCCGTCTTGGAAGGGAATAGTTTCTGTGGCAAAGAAGGTATCCACGCCAAAAATTCCCTTGATGGCAGTTAAATCCTCAGCAGAAATGGGTTGCAGTTGGGCTATGGCCGCTGCGGGAAAGGGCGTTTTCGTAGAAGTGTCCGCATTTTGATCGGTGGCGGCACTGGTCTCACTGACCTCTGCCCTAGCTTTCGCGATCGCCTCCGCCCGTTTGGCCAATTCCTCCGGGGCGATCGTACGAATTTGTCGTCCCAGTAGGATATATCCCCCGGTGGAAACGACAAACAGGAGCAGCATGCCCACGAGGTTGAGATAGACGCCAACGGAAAAGAGGCCAAAGAACAGCAACCAGGGAGCCATCAAGCTCACCGATTGCAACCAGGACAGGATGCCGAGTTTGCCGTAGGGTTTGGCGCGATAGAAGCCCCAGCCAAGGATGCCCAGTGCTACTAGCACGGTGAGAGCGGTAATCATCTCCGAACCTTCAAACGCGAATTTTAAACAGATATGGAATCTCTGTAATGCTTCTGGGACAAGATTTTCACCCTGATTTCCAGTGCCTTACTCTATCAATTTACGGCAAGATGCTGAGCCATGGGGTACGGAGAGCCGCATTTCCCCTGGGGTATCGGGCTCAGCATCGCGCCCTTTGAGCTGTTAGATTTACCAGGCTTTGTGAACCCAATCTGAAGTTAAACCCAGTTTGGAGTTAAACCCAGTCTGCGGTCAGTTCAATTTGCAACGATCGGGTTTCTCCGGGGGCGAGGGTGATGAGGCGATCCCCGGTATTGAGGGCATTGCGGGGGGCTGACCAGGGTTCTAAGCAGTAAAAGTCCTGATCCTGAAGTGTCCAGAAGACGAGGGTGGAAAAGGCGGGACTGTAGGTGAGGGTGAGGCGCAGGTGGGTTTGTAGGTCGGTGGCGATCGCGACGGTGCGGCTTAGGTCGGGGAAGGCCCAATCAATTTCTGGTTGGGCAAAATCAAAGGTGTTGAAAAAGGGTAGCGCTTGCTGGGTCTTTTGGTCGATCGCGCTACTGGCGGGCAAATCGAACCGCAGTTGGGATTTATCTTGGACGTTGAAATAGGGATGGAAGCCCGTGGAAAAGGGCATGGGGGTTTGGGATCGGTTGGTGTATTGCTGGTCGATCGTGAGGCGATTACCCAAGATGCGGTAGGTAAATTCCAGATGGAAATCGAAGGGATAGACCTCGTAGGTTTGGGCGTTGCTGGAGAGGGCGAGGGTGAGGCTAGCGCAGTCGGTGGCGGATTGGCTGACGACTTGCCAAGGTAGATCGCGGGCAAACCCATGCTGCTTGAGGTTGTAGGTGCGATCGCCCAGGGTATAGCGATTGTTGGGCAGGTTGCCGCAGATGGGAAACAGGATGGGAATGCCGCCCCGAATGGAAAGACTCGGATCCTGGAACCGTTCCTGATTGAGATACAGGAGTTCGCGATCCTGGATCTGCCAGCGGGTGATGATCCCCCCCCGATCGGGGACTACTTCGATCGAGGCTTGGGCGGTTTCATCGTGGAGGCGATAGGTCAGGTACTGCTGCTGAAGGTGTTCGACGGAGAATGCGGTCATGGGTCAAGTGGGGGTGTAGAGTCCAGAACCTATTATTTCAAGGTTTCCTGGGATTCGGAGAACTGCCGCCTGGTTTCTCGCAATTTACTGAAATTCAATTTATAGAATAGAGACAACTCTTGCTACTATGAAGGTTTGGTTCTTTCCCATCCATTTCCCCATCCGAGTTCTATGCCGTTACCTGTTGTTGCCATTATTGGCCGTCCCAATGTCGGTAAATCAACCATCGTTAATCGCCTTGCCCAAGTGCAGGAGGCGATCGTGTTTGATGAACCCGGCGTGACCCGCGATCGTACCTACAAGCGAGCCTTCTGGCGCGATCGGGAATTTATGGTCGTGGATACAGGGGGCTTAGTCTTTGACGACGACACGGAATTTTTGCCCTTTATTCGGGAGCAGGCAGAGGCTGCGTTGCTTGAAGCCTGTGCGGCAATTTTTGTGGTGGATGGGCAGGAAGGCTTGACGGTAGCGGATGAGGAAATCGCGAGTTGGTTGCGCTTGCAGGATGTGCCCGTTGTGGTCGCGGTCAATAAGTGTGAATCGGTGACGCAGGGGGAATTGCAGGCGGCGGAATTTTGGAGTCTGGGCTTGGGACAACCCTACGCATCTTCAGGGATCCATGGGAACGGGACAGGCGATGTTCTGGATGAAGTCCTGAAGCATTTTCCGCCGATCGAAGAGGTGGAGGAAGCGGAGGAAATCCGGGTGGCGATCGTGGGACGGCCCAATGTGGGCAAGTCCAGTTTGCTGAATGCCTTCACGGGACAAAATCGCTCGATCGTCAGTCCGATTTCCGGTACCACTCGTGACACGATCGATATGTTGGTGGAACGCAAGGGTGTCAACTATCGGCTGATTGACACCGCCGGGATTCGCAAAAAGAAACATGTGGAATACGGGCCGGAATTTTTCAGCATTAACCGCGCCTTTAAAGCCATCAACCGGGCTGACGTTGTGCTGATGGTGATTGATGCGGTGGACGGCGTAACCGAACAGGATCAAAAGCTGGCAGGACGGATCCTGGATGAAGGGCGAGCCTGTGTGGTGGTGGTCAACAAGTGGGATGCGATCGAAAAGGATTCCACAACGATTTACGAATATGAACGGGATGTGCGATCGCGGCTGCACTTTACAGAATGGGCCGATATGATTTTCACCAGTGCTATGAATGGGCAACGGGTGGAGAAAATTTTCGATCTGATTGCCCCCGCAGCGGAACAGCATCGGCGACGCATTGGGACATCTGTCATTAATGAAATTCTGGAAGATGCGGTGATGTGGCATACGCCGCCCACGACTCGCCAGGGGAAACAGGGCAAGATTTACTACGGTACGCAGGTGAGTGCCCAGCCCCCGACGATCGCGCTATTTGTCAATAATCCCGAACTATTTGGGGATGGCTATCGGCGTTACATTGAGCGCAAGTTCCGGGAGTCGTTGGGCTTTAAGGGGACTCCGATTCGGCTGTTGTGGCGCGGCAAGAAAGTGCGGGATGTGGAACGGAATACGGCAAACCGTGCGGTGCGGGTGAAGTAGACGCGATTCACGGCTTTTATTCGATCCCCCCTAGCCCCCCTTCAAAAGGGGGGAACTTGCTTACTCAAAGTCCCCCTTATTAAGGGGGATTTAGGGGGATCGAAACTCTAGCATTTTCGCGTGATTGAAAACTGAAGCCAATGATTTGGTTGATTGCGTAAAAATTGCGTAAAAGTTGATTCCCCTAGCCCCCCTCAATAAGGGGGGATTTTAATTAGTGCGATGTTTCAGGCAACCCGTCGGCGATTGGCAATTTGGTACACCACGGTAACGGCGGTGTTGTTGCTTGCGTTTGCGATGGGATTTTATTTTTATGTTCGCAGTACGTTAATTGAGCGGATTGACGATACGTTGAGCCATGTGGTGGAGGTGGTGCAACGATCGCTGGTGATTGAACCCGCCGAACCCCGATCGCGCGCTTTACAAGTCAACGTTGAAGCGAGTTTTCGGGATAATTTTTTGGTGCAGGAGGACGACCACATTGATTTGGAGTGGTTTAGTCCAACGGGGGAGTTGATGTGGTCTACCTTTTCAGACCCGATCGGGGTGCCGTTGCATGTTTACAGTAATGGTGAGACGGTGCATTTGGATGAATCCCATCTGTTGCGACAGGTGACGGAGCGGATTGAGTTTGGGCGGCAGGTGTTGGGCTATTTGCGGGTCAGTCATCCCTGGTTTGAAGTGACGAAACCGACGCGGCAATTGTTTTTTGATTTGGTGTTGGGGCTGAGCGGGCTGATTGCGATCGTGGCGAGTGTGGGCTGGTTACTGTCTGGTCTTGCTATGCAACCGATTCGGGAATCCTACCAGCGTTTGAAGCAATTTACCGCCGATGCTTCCCATGAGTTGCGCAATCCGATCGCGGTGATTCAAACCAATGTGCAAGTGGCATTGGCCGATGCGGAACCCGATCCGCAAGCCCAGCGTTATCATTTGCAAGTGGTAGAACGTTTAACACGCCGTTTAGGGAAGTTGGTGGATGATTTGCTTTTCCTGGCTCGGCAGGATAGTGGGATGGTGCAGCCGCAGTGGGGCACGATCGACCTGCGGGATTTGCTGGAAGAAGTGGTGGAAGAACAATGGATGGTGGCGGAGGAAAAGGGAATTCAGTTAGATCTGAAGCCATCGGTAGAAAATGCTTCTATTCAGGGCGATCGAGATCAATTATCGCGATTGTTTACTAACCTAGTCAGCAATGCTATCCAGTACACACCAAAGTCAGGTAACGTCACAGTAGAGTTGCAAACGAGTAAACGCAATAATCATTCGGTCTATCAAGTGAATGTGATTGATACAGGAATCGGCATTCCGGAAGAAGCGTTGCCACAATTGTTCGATCGATTTTACCGCGTTGACCCAGCTCGATCGAAGGCATCGGGGGGAACAGGCTTGGGCTTAGCGATCGCCCAGGCGATCGTGGATAACCACCACGGCACGATCCAAGTAGAGAGCCAAGTCAACCAAGGCACAACGATACGAGTCACCTTACCTGAACTAGAACATTGAATCTAAAGAATCCTAAAATAGCACTCCTCTCATCTCAAATCTAAGCGATATTGTCCCTCAAAAATATTATTTCTAATTCTATGGAGTTCTTCAAGCCAGAATGAGTTAGGAGATAACAACTCATAATCTGATACAGTTCTTTTTGCCTGAAGAGACTGGTGAATTTTATGAATTAGTTGATTGTAATTGATCTGCATTTGAGAATCCTTTAAATAGGAACTAGTCGTTAAGGAAATCGTAATAGCATCTACATAATAGTTGCGAATCCCCCAGAAAAAAACAGAGAGTTTACATCTTGAAAAAGCATATTCTATTCCTCCCAGTACAGGCCATGCAAGCAATTTTTTGATAGCTTGATTTTCTGACGAGACAACCTCCGACTCCTTATCTTGATCATTCAAATCATTAAATACAACCAGTGTATCTGTCAAAAATTGGACATTGCTTTCCTTAAAGCAAGCACTAAGCTGATTGAAAATGACAGCAGCTTCTACGGATTCTCCAAGTATCAAAACAGTGTCAATATAACTTGTCATAATTAAATTACTGTGGCCCTTACGTCTGAAACACCTTTCTCTGTCAGCCATTTCTTAAGGTCTTTGCTAATTGGCAGAGTAAACTGATACACAAATTTCGTAGGTGGCTTGATGACTCTTCCATAAACATCAATAACTACAACTTTCTTGTCAAAGAACCGTTTAAGGTTTGTAAATTGATTTTGATCTCTACCAGATAGTTTACGTTCTTTACTATAATCACCAGTTTTCACTTCAATCATTTCATTCCCAGTTAGTATATCAATCTCCGTCAGAGCTTCTGTTTCTCCCCTTTTATATAGCTCAAGACCTATATACTGTACCTTTAAACCTTGGGCAACAGTATCAAGCACCGCCTTAATCACGGCCATCTCGGCATTAATTTTAGCGGGTTGTCCACCTCCTGCAACAATAGCATCTAGCTTATTCAGTTGGTCTAACCCACCTGGAATCGCTGTAATTGCAACCCGCTGAGCAGGCGTGACGGGCGATGTAGACGGGGCACTGGCACTTTCCAGAACCATCAGTACCTTTAGAGGCTTAGCACACAGCAACTCAAGTTTTTCAGTCAGCTGCTTGGACTTCACTTCCTGTTGAGGATGAGCATCAGGTAAGTTTTTGAGTTCGGTACTCAGTGTATCAATCTGTCCAACAAGATACTCAGCAGTTCTGAAGAAGGGTTGATAACGTTCATTACCAGCTTGTTGAGTTTTGGGCCGAACAGAAGCAAGGAAAGCCTGAATTGCTTGGGGCGTGGATGCAACAAAGAGACGAGCACTCTTTCCTTCTCCCTGGAAGTATACCGAGTGTGAGCCTCCTCCTTCATCCGTGAATTGTTTTTTCGCCTGCCACCAGTTGAGAATGCTCTTGATGGTCAGTTTTGCCTTCTCCAGCATTTTGCCAAGCCAACCGACAATTTTGTCCAGCCCTTTATCAATAGGTTGACGAATTTTTTTGACAATTCCGACGAGCTTGCTGGGAATATTGCCTAATCCTGCGAACTTAGCTAGGAAAGCAATTACCACAACTAATGTATTAGCCATGGTTTGTTCCACTCGCTTCGCAGCGTTGGCAACTTGTCCACCCGCAATGGCAGAAACAGAATCAATAAACGAAGCAACAACGGCAGCAATTTGATTGATTTTTTCGATGAAGAACGTAACTGTGTTGTAAATCGCAATGATTGCTTGGACGACTGCACCCGCAGGGTTCAGCATACTCACCAGTTTCATAATGGCTGCTTTCACAACCTCGATCGAGATCATCTCAGTGACTTGAGCAATCAGTTGGTCTTTTAATTCCGTGAGTTCGGCCTTAATCTGTTCCCAAGCTGCGGCTGGCCCATCTTTGACTAATGTGACTAAGATGCCAGCCGTTTTTTCGAGACCCACCAGGACTGGCTCAGGAATAATTTTGACCAATTTGCTCCGGATGTTTTGCCACGTTAATCCCAAGACCGACAACACTAATTTGACAATTTCGATCAAACTGAAAGACTGGGGAATATAAACACCAGCTTCAGCAAGGGGGCCTACTAACCATTTGATCAGAGCGGTTTTCAGGTGCGTCAGAATGTTATTAGCAAACATCTGGAAGCCCAGTTTTCCAGCCCGAACTAAATTGCCAACAAAGCCGATCGGATTTTTCAGAATGGTCAAGAAAGCTGCTTGAGCTTTCTTGATGTAGGGCATCACACCCGGTGCAACAACCGAGAATAGGATTTCTAGTAGACTAATGACCTGCTTGAGGCCCCAACTGATGAACTCACCCGCAATATTGGCAAGGGCACCGACAACTTTGCTGAACACTCCGGTAATGCTGACCACATCCTGAATGGTCAGGGAAGTGATGATCTCAATAACTCTGCGGGGAATCGATCGGACAAATCCTAACAAGCCTGCCAGTGCACCTTGGAACCACGCCCAGGCACGGGCAATGGCATTTCCTTTTTTGATGTTTTCCCAAACCTCTTCTTGCCCAATCAGCTTCATGAAACCGCCAATTAGGGTATCAGCATTGCGGGGGACGGGTTCGCCGGTAACCGGATCTTCGCCAAGAATGGCTTTGAGTAAGTCATAGCCACGGGTGCCTTGGGCCAGTGCTGCCAGGGGCTTGAGAATTGCCTCTTTGATGAATTTGAGAATGCCTGTAATCAGCCCTTTAGCAAAATTGATAATGCGATCGATGGGATCGGTAAAGATGCGTTTAGCCCGATTCCACACGCCCCCCAGGTCGAAAATATCCGTCCAACTGAGGGAGTCTAAGAAATCACTAATCGCTTGTTTGAAGGCGCTCCCCACCAAACCCAGCGTTGTAATTTGTTGCTCAATCCAGGCACCTACTTTTTCAAAGACACCATAGTTGTCTAATGCTCGGGTAATCAGGCCACCCCCGGGAATGAATTCGACGATCGCCCGCAGAATATTGGCCGCACTGCGTTCCACCCGACTCATGTTAATGGGGTTCACCCCCAAAATAATCGTAAACATCCGGAAGCCGGGAATCAGATTGGCCTTATCCGCAAAGTAATCCAGCGCATCACTGAGGCCCAGTCGTTGCACCTGCACAGGAGCCTGCTGCGTCACCGAAACTGGCGTCACCGAAACTTCTTCCCGGCGCTGAATAGCGGCCCCCTGCTGAATCGTGTGGGTCAATTCGTGGGCGATGAGTTCCTTTCCTTCCTGGCTATCGGGCTTAAATTTGTCCTTGCCAAAAAAGATTTGGTTGCCGACGGTGAAGGCTTGGGCGTTGAGTTGCCGATTCAGTTTGGCCGCTCGATCGCCCGTGTGAATTTTGACCGGGCTAAAATTGGCCTGGAAACGCGGTTCCATAAATCGCCGTACCGTCAGCGGTAGGGGCGCTCCCGTGGCCGTGCTGGCTTGAATTTCTGCGGCGACATTTGAGGCGACATTGGGTTGACCTTCTGCTTTGCGCTGAATCCGATCGTCTAGATTGCGCTGGGTGAAAATGCCCGTATTGGCAAAGCGCTGGATATAGGGTGACTGGAGTGATCGTTGAATTTTTTTATCTTTCTCCCTTTCCTCCGGCTTAACTTGTCGAAAAACGCCGCCTTTCTCCGTGCGAACGTAGGAAATGGAACTTTCCGGTACCGCCATGCGCATAATTTTCTGCGCGGTACGATCGGCTTCTTTCTCAGCAGCATCCTGGGGCGAAGACACCTTCATCGCCGACTGGCATTGCACCTTTGCGGCTCCACTGGTTACCCGACGCTGAATCTGAGGGGCAGCAGCGGGTTTCGGCTGAGGGGAGACCGATCTAGTAGCAGTTTTGTGGCGAGCCGTTTCCACGGATAGGGTACTCCTGAGGGGAATGGGGGTTGGGGAGTGGGGGTTATAGCGTTCTGCCTTCTTTGACTAATTCTCGACGAATGCCTTCTTCTAAATCCGTTAATAAAAGAGTGTGTTCGTGGCGGCTGAGGGCTTTGAGGGAAACGTAGCGCACGACATTCATAATCGTGCCCCCCGATAAATCGTATTTTTCTGCAATGCGATGTAGCTCAATTCTATCTTCTAAAATCGCCTTGGGCGAGAAGGCATTCTGCCAAATTTGTAACCGTTCCGCCGCCTTGGGCATGGGGAAATGCACGATCGATTGAAAGCGGCGAATAAAAGCGTCATCAATGTTAGCTTTGAGGTTAGAGGCTAAAATAACGACGCCGTTAAAATCCTCAATGCGTTGTAACAAAAAACTAATTTCCTGATTGGCATAGCGATCGTGGGAATCATCCACCTTTGTACGTTTGCCAAAGAGGGCATCGGCTTCATCAAAGAACAAAATCCATTGTTTATGTTCCGCGAGATCGAAAATTTTCGCTAAGTTTTTTTCAGTTTCACCGATGTATTTAGAAACAATCATACTGAGATCAATTTTGTAAACATCACAGCCACAATGTTTCCCCAGTAAGCAGGCAGAGAATGTTTTTCCCGTTCCCGGTGGGCCATAGAACAGACTGGTAAAACCCGGTCGCAGGCGATGGTGCATTTCCCACCCTTGTAGCAATTCCTGCCCGTACAAAATCCAATGTTTAATTTCGTCCAACTGCTCCAAGGTAGAAGCAGGCAGAATTAAATCCTCCCAGTCCAGATGGGTTTCGATTAAACGGGCGGGAAATTCACTATTAAAATTAGGTTTTCGATCGACGCCCGTGGTCAAGCGATGCAACCATTCCGGTGACAGTACCAACGCTCCACTCAGCAACGGTTCCCCCGCCGCCACCGGAGCCAAATGGAGTATTTGCAAGCGGGCAAACCGTCGATCGCCTTCAAATAAACGCATTAAGTCAAATCGGCGACTTAAATCATCTCCTGCCAGGATAAATGCAGCGGTTTCACCCGTGGGGATGAAGCCGCCATGGTGATTGCCCTGGATGCCGCCGAATTCTGTAAATCCCCGATCGATGGCTTCATTCTTGCTCCACAACACATCTAACAATTGCGGTCGTACATGGGGAATCAACGCCAGAATCAGGACCAACCGTTCTTCCGGCAGTAGCTCAAATTGTCGAATCAATCGCCCATAGGCCGATGGACTTTGGCTGAGATCCGGTGGCGGTGGACGATCGACGGCTGGAATTGGCTGGGAGATGCTTGCTGATGGGTCAGGTGCAAGTTGGAAATATTGATTCAGTCTTGCATTTAAAACATCAGCGAACCAATTGAGTTCCTGTTCCAAATCCTGGGCATTTTTATGATTCATCAATTTGGCATTAGCATGCTGTTGAACCCGATCATCATGATTACCATCTAGGTGATCGGGTGATACTGGATTGTGACTCTGCTGGCTAGAATTCATAGGCTTTAAATCACCGTCCATTCTGTATAAAGCGGTTGGGCCATCCAGGGAAGTTTGATAATACTAATGCTCCAAGGTAGTTGCTTGAGTAGGAGATCAAAGGCCGCTTTTTCCGGTTGTAAATACCAGCCTCGATCGCGTTCCCGAAGCAAGGCCGATCGCTGTAAAAAGGAGGTTTGGAGTCCCTCTATGGATGTGTTTTTTAAGGCACTCCAGTGTCCAATAACCGATTGCAGTAATGTAATGGCTTCGCTACGATCGTGCGGTTGTAGTAATCCTTCTGCAACTAACAGAGACGTTTCAGGACGTAGCCCCAAAAGAATTTTAATCAACATCAAATCATATTCATAAATTCGATCCCGTCTTGTGGCAAGGAAATAGAGTAGGGCTGCGGCTCGGGGGAGGTGCTCACTGAGAATTTCGTTGCCTTGAGTGATCGCTAAATGACTGAATAGTTGCGGCAAAAAAGGATGGATGATCACCAATCCGGCTTGTGTGACTAACCAGGGGAATGCTGGTGAGGTGGGATTATGAGCAGGGATAGGGGTAGGAGAGTTGGGGGGTGGGAGGGTGATGTTTCTATCAGCCGTTTCCTGGGGAGGTTGCAGGGGGGAAAGCAGCAAGGCTGGACTCTCCTGGGAAAGATGCGGTGTTGTTGATTCCGGTGTTGCGCGATCGCTCCGATCCGCGACCTGGGAATCTCCTATTACTAAGGGTAATATTAGATCGAATGATAAAACTGAAGCAAATGGGATGGGTAAGGTTGCAATCCAATCGCGGAATTGGGACTGGGAGATTGTAGGTAATGTGCCTTCTAGTATTTGTAGAAAACTCGGTAAGGAAACCGAACTTGGAACTTGTAATCCAATTGATAAGCTAGCGGAAAGATAATGCAGACGTGTATGACGATCGAGAGAAGAAGGCGCGATCGCTAAAATTGCATTGACCAACGCAAGGACGACAGTTCTACGATTCTCAGGGACTCCCTCTAGCAAAACTTGGATGAGATGGGGAAGATCAGAATCGGGCAGCAATTGTAGCCAGCGGAAATAGAAGGCGGGGGATTTTGCGGAGGTTTGGAGATGGGCGATCATCTGGGACGATCGCGTTGCACATAACTGGCCTAATTCCTGGGCAACGATTTCCGCGTCCGGCTGGGCAGCATACCAAGGTAGAATGCCCGTGCGGAGGTATTGTAACAGACTCTCCCATTGACTGCGATCGGGATTAGACCATTGCTGCTGGGCTAGCGTGCTGTCTATGCCGACTGCGATCGAGAATTCTGGGTGCTGCGAGGGATCGGTCAATTGTTCCTGGAGGGCTTGGCGTAGAGAGTCTGGGAACTCTCGCACCAGCCATTCTCCCAAGGCTTCAGATGGTGGCACCTGAAGCCGTAGGTGTAGCTTTGGAATATGAACCCATACATCAGACCCATAGGCTCGATCGAACACCTGCTCCAACACGGGAAGTAATATGTTTTGCCAATCTTCTGCTAACTGTTGGTGCACAGTAAACGCATCACTGACGGAGTGGGTCGAAACCTCCCAGCGTAATCGCCGAATCCTATGGGAACTCTGCTGATTCATTTCACCTCCTTATTTCTTGGAAGTCCCCCTTGAAAAGGGCGATTTAGGGGGATCGTTATGTGTTGCGATCATAAATTGATTTTGTATTACCGCAACAAATTGCCCAACGTGACTTTTAGTCCAGTGTTCTTAGTTTGTTTTTGCAATCCAACCAAATTATCCTGTACCCCCTTCAGTGTCTCTGCTTGGGTGATGGATTTCATGCTGTCAGACACGGTCAGCATTGCCTGTAACCCTTCACTGTTACCGGATACATCCACTCCAGTGGTGGAAATATAGGTGGTTGTATCCTGAATCGATCGGGCCAATAGCACTTCCGCATCCTTCGCCTGCTGTTCAAATAATTTACGTTGATCGGCGGGAAGATCGGGCTGCTGGGCCTTTTGTCTGAGAATATCGACCTTTTGGCGATTCAGTTCTGTCTCACTCACCTTGACTCCCAGTAATGGATCAGCAAAATTCACACCCACTTTGTCCGTGGTTCGCTTCGTAATCACATTACTGGTTAACGTGACGGAATCTTGGAAAATCTTGAGATAATCCTTCTGAACTACATCACTCATCAACGTGACGGATTGCTTAAACACATCAAAGTAATTCTTCTGGAGATTTAATTTTTCTTCCCAAATTGGTTCAAATTCCCGTTTGAATCCAGTAATCTTGTCTGTAAATACAGTGCTGAGTGAAGGGATGACTTTCACACCATTCTCAATAATCCAATCCGGTCGAATTGTGGGTTTTGTCCAAGTTAAATCCTCGGCTTCTTCTTCCACCACATCCTCCCAGTAATAGGGCAACATGAAGTCTGCGACTACCGTTTGGCTACTGTCATGCACCAGGATAAAGGTTCCTCCCCGCACGACTCCGCCAAAATGCTCGATCGCGGTATGATCAACGACAAAATTTTTAAATAGTAGCTTGTCATCGGCTTTTTCATCCTTGCGTTTAATCAAATCATCCAGCCAATCCAACCATTGCAGATGAGTTTGACTCAGAATTGAATCGAAGGGTGTAGTAAATTCCGTTTTCACCACATCACTTAAATTAAATTTGTATTCCCCTGCTGTCCGTAATGTATCGCTCAGATCCGTTTTCCATGAGGCATCTGCCACATAACTGGAATAGCTCCGATTCAGTTTGGTGCGACTTGTCGTTACTTTCCCTAAAAGTACATTGTTGCTCTGTTCCGCCGCTTGCCTTAAAGTTGAAGCATTGCTCTCCTGGCCTACATTGGCATCTACCATTTTCTTAAGCCGATCGCTAAACTTACCCACCTCGTCCAATTGGTGAAAGGCATCCCGCCGCAGGACGTAGTGGAAGCGATGCAGATCGGTGTAGCGAATTCCCGGCTTCTTGACCACCCGCGATCGCTCACTCCCCAGCAGTACTGTACGCACCGTAAACGGCAAATTCCGGGCTGCAATTTCCTGTTCGATCGCTGCGATCGCTGCCGTTACAGGTTGCCCCAAGTGCCCCTCAATCCGGAAGAAGGAAAACCGCCCCAGTTGTGTCGTTAGCGGACTGGCTGCGCCCCCTTTGGCGCGGTAACTGCTGGCATGGTAGGAATAGTTATACTCATCGCGGCGACGCTGGTGTAGCTGATAATTCCAAGCACTGTGGATGGGAAAGCGCCCGTTCGGTGCGTAGTAATAGGGAATGGCCCGATCGGCGAGGGGCTGATCCTCAAACAGGCTCGGTGTAATGCGAATGGCTGTTCCTGCCGCAGGGACTTGGAAATTCTCAATCAGCGCATTCAATGTTTGTAACAGGAACTTAGCCTGATTGAGGTGATCGATCGTGGAACTGGTAATGGGCGAGGGATAAAATCCAAACCGATTTACTTCCGGATCTTCTCCAGGAATTAAATTACCCAATAATAAATGTTTTGGGAAACTATCGGGATTCGGACAACACCAAGTTTGATCGTCCCAGAGCCGATCGCGAAATTGGGTATAGGTTTCCGAAACATCCTTCAGAAAGTCATAGTAATACTGAATTCCAAACGAGTTATTACCGCCAAAAGTGCGATTTCTCAGGTTGTTGAGCTTTGTAACCCAGGTGGGGGCCGGATCACTGGGAAAGATTTCAGAGATAAACGCTGAACAATTGGGATAAATTTTGCCCAATGCTGCAACTAGTCGATCGTGAATGGTATTACAAGTCGTGCGATAACGTTGAGCCAGCTCACTTAAGGTACTGAGATTGGTCGGAATGGTGACTCGATCGACGGTAACGTCATCCAGTTGTGAAAATGCTTGGTGGGGTGTGGGAATATCTGGCTGTAGGGTTTTGAGAGCGGATTGATCAACTAACAGTAATCGGGGTGTATTGAGGCGATCTTTACCTAAATTATCGCAATCGGTGCCAGAACAGAGATCATCATCTTTTTCGTAGCTTTCCATTAACAGCAATGCTACGAGTGTATTTAAACTCGTCCCTGTAGGAAAACTAAAATCCTTGAGAGAAGTTCCGTCAGGGGTTTCAGGGCTGTGGGGCAGCAATTCATAGACCGTAATCATCGTATTTTCGATGTAGAACGGTGCATATTTTGGTTTGGAGGCATCGTAGGGCTGGATGCGATCGAACACTGTGTCCTGGGCTAAATACAGCAAATCCCCGTCGGTCGTCAGTCCTACCCCTTTCGTGACAATGACCTGATTCTCCTGGACTGTAACCCGTAAACCCGCAGCAATGCCGACACCCAAGCCAAATAGCCGCGTCAGCCGCGTTTGATCATCAAAGTAATCGGAAAGACTGTTGAGCTGTTTTTCCGTCAGAACTTGGTCAGGCTCAAAAACGCTATAGCCTGTGGTAATTTGTTTCAGCAACTGAAGGGTGTCGGTCATGGCCATCGCTCCTGTGGATCTGGGGTCTGGATCTGTCGTGTGAATCTGTCGTGTGAATCTGTCGTGTTCGTTTTCCGCTGGGTCAGGTTCGAATCTTCTCTCAGCAAATGGCAATCTATGGGACGTTTATGTATCCGGTTTTAAATTTTCTCCTGTTCCTAAATTACTCCGTCCTAAAATGAATTTGGGTTGATTCTCTTCACCATCACAGTCCCGTAACCGTCGTGGGGGATAAACATTCTTCACAGCGAATAAATGCTCAATCCAGTTCTTCAGTTTTTCCGATCGCTGCGTGTTATTCACACCCGCTTTGAGATGAATCCAGTCATAGTATAGCTTTTCAAAAATCGCCATGTTTTCCGCACTAATCCAGCAGATTTTGGGCAGAATATGGGCCGGAGTTTCTTCCCGAATCACCTGCTCTGCAAAGCGCCGAAAGGCCATATCACTAAAGCGACTCCCGTAATCAGGCAAAATAATATGAATGCGATAGGAATAGGGATCGGCTTCGGCACAGTCGGTACAATTGCTATCTACACAAATCGGTAAAAACGGATCAGTTTCTTCCTCGGGTCGGAGCAGAATATTCTCAATCAAATACATCCCTTCATCGCTGTAATTGACCTGGAGATAGTGCAGCACTTCATCGATCGCCTGATTCATCTGATCTTCTGTGTCAAAATACTCAATACGCCGTGCCACGACTTCGCCTGCATCATCAATCACATTGAAATAATGCTTGGCGTTGCTGCTGATTTTTCGATCGTAATTTGCCGGGGACAATGCAAACTTAATCGCCCGTTCCATGGCTTGTCGGGCAAGCACCTGCGTTTCATAGTTGCGACTACTGCTGAGGATAATGGCTAAGGTATCCCGGTTGCGAATGCGAAAACGGAATTCATTTTCAGGAGTACTGTCAATTTCAGCGTAAATGTCGTAGGCAATGTCTCCTAAATTCCGGCGTTTGTAATTTTGAATTCCTAAAAGCTTGGCTAGACGCTTCTCTAGGCCAGATACATTTTCGCTATTCCATAAATCACCTTCCCCTTGTAGCGTATAGTTGTAGGCCAGCGATCTCTCACGACTGATTTCCGGGTAATGCTTTAAAAAGTCACACTTATAACGAATCAAACTCTCTGGACTGGTACCAAAGGCTGAATACAGCGTGTAGGCCAGATCATGGAACTGTTCTGCAAAACGGGCAATTAAGTGATCTAAAAATCGATTGCGACGATCGAACCCTGAACGCTGCTCCTGGTCGTCCTGCTGGGTTTGCAGCGTGCGAATGACTTCAACGGGATCACGATCTTCTGTCGTATGATAAATGGTTTGGTAATTTGAAAAAGAATCGACCACTTGATAGAAATAGGTACGGCGTAATTCCGGATCGATCGAAAATAAATCCTTCACATGGTGCAACTGGGCGAAATAGTTGGCCATGATTTGATCGAAAAAGAGTAAATAGGCTTTTAACTGGTAGGCCAACGCTTTGCGGGTTGAATCTGCATTGCTGGGTAAACCCTCCTGACTCAAACCATAAATCGCTGGGAAATGGTTCTGAAAGGAGTAATAGCGATCGAGGCTGCGGGGATTGCCTGGAGGAATCGGTAAATCGTCGAGGGTAATGGCTTCGGCCTTCACCGTCACTGCTTGCGTCAGCTCGGTATAGAGACGATTCACGCGATCACGGTTGGTCACTACGGGCATCTGCCGTTTGTAAAAGACCAGCCGAGACTGATCGCGATCGAGTAGAGCTTTGTGCTGGGCTGCAACGGGAACCACCCATTTCGTTGCCAGCGGCACCTCCGTTCCAGCAGGATTGATTACAATGTCCCGCACCGCCTGTACTCCTGGAATATCCATCACGATGCTAATCACATCCGAGAGACGAATTTCTGTGCGTAGTTCCGCTTGGGCTAATTCCCCATCATCAATAAAACCGCAATTTAATGCAGGGCCATCGAAGATTTCATCGATCGTATAGGGTGTACCGTCGGTCTTTTTGCGGGATAGCATTTCACTCAGGCGATAGTTTCTCACGCCGGGGGCAAGATACTGCTGGACTTGGAACCAAATTTCCGCATTCACTTTGGCGACATCCGCATCCGGTGTGAGTTCGAGTTCGGCACATAGTAGAAAATTCTGTGTTGTAATTTCTTCTAATGCAATGAAATCCTCACAAAGATTTCGATTGGCCTGTAAGCATTGCCAAACTGCTTCCTGAATAGCCTCTTTTTCAGCATTGGTATTAATCCCATCCATGTACTCGATCGTGACTTGATATAAGCCTGCTAAGTTTACAGGAAGGGTTCGATCGATCTCTGAAGGGCCATACTGAAGCTGCTTTTGAACGAGGTTGGCGTAATAGGTAATGGTTGTAGGGTTGATCCAAGCATTTTTGACGCCGGGTAAATCAATCAGCAACTTCCGGTAGTCTAAAACGGTTAGGGCGCGGTTAGGCAGAATTTGTCGTGCAGTGAAAAAAGTGTCATGATTGAGCGCAGGATCACTGGCTAGGATATCCGCGATCGGGAAAGATGCGCGATAACTCAAATCCGTGAGGGCATAACACAATAATTCTAAGGTCGTGATTCCAGGATCGTGAACGTTGTAGTCCGTCCAAATCCGCTGTGCTAGTTGCTGCACCTGCTGTAAGCCTGCTGCATAGAGATGTTGATGATCTAGGGCCGCAGGGCGATTATGTTTTTGCGGAATGGTCAGTTGAGACAACATAGTTCATGAACCTGATTCAAAATGGGATTCGACAACCAGAACAAGTCAACTAATTACGCAACGGGATGAATGACATGACTCACATCAGAAACAAGAATGGTATCTGGGCGTTCAGGAGAGACCTCACTGACATCAATCAAGTTATTGGTTTCACCGCTATAGGTATAAACCTTAAAATCAGTTAAATAATCCACATAGGGGAGTTCCTCCACAAAATCCAACAGAACCGATTTATAAACCTTGCCCCCAAAGGAAATCGGACGATCGGCATCAAAGGCCCAGGGGGATAGGAATTCCTGTAAGGCTTGCTGTAATGCTTTTTGGTAAAAGTTAAATTCATAGCCGGGACGAAATTGCACTCGGCAATCCACTTGGATTTTCTGATAGAGCGGATTTTTCACCTGAACTTTGACCTGCATCCCTCGTCGATCGTTGACGTAATCCGTAATTTGTTGCAGCGTTACGGCATCAACCTTGGGTTGCAGGGGATTGGCTGCATTCTGGTTGTGTAGATCGGGAACGACAACGAGTAACACATTGCCCGGTGCCAGCCACACACCATCCTTGGCATGGGGAATACATTTCACTTGATGAATCTGGGGAAAGGCTTCCAACACAATACGCTCGTAATCCCAGGCCGTAATACAACGGTTTTTATGGCGCAGTCGTTCTGAAGCGCGGGTTTGCAAGGTTCGATCGGCTTCGATCGCCCGTCCTCCAAAGGAGGCATAGGGTTGGGTAATGGCTTTAATGCCAGCTACCGTAGTTTTGAGCTTACTGATTTTTCCAGGTTCTAATGGTGTTAGTAAATGCTTGGGATCATTGCCCTGATCCTGAAATTGCACTTCGATCGCATTGGCTGCCACCTGAACTAATCGACAAACCGCAGTGACATTGTTACGAATCGCCGCTTTAATCCAAATGTGATCTTTCGGTAGAATCGTATTTTGTGTTGTTGCTTTAGCTGGAAGGATGAACTGAATGACACCACTGGTTAATAACTGCTGTGTTGTATCTAGGACGACTGAGCTACGATCGAGTAATTGCCAATAATTATCTCCCAGGACAAACCAATCTAAACTTTCCCTGGCTATATCTGGATTGGCGCTACCTTCTGCAACTTGAAATAGTAGACTTACACTCTCTCCCGGCTGGAGACCTTGTAATCCGATGAGCAATTCCCCCGCGTAGGTATAGTTGGGTAATAGAGAAATGGTAGCCGCTAAATTAAATTGGGTGCGTTGGAAGCCATGTTCCCGCATTTGCCCAAAATAGGTGATGTGGAAAAATTGGATGTCCCGGTTGGTAAAGTCTCCTAAGACGTTGGATGATAACGGTACTGCATCGGACTGGGCTTTGTAGGACAGGGAAATCGTTTGAATCGTCGGCGTGTAGGGCTCATTGAGAATAGTAAGTGTGCCATTGGATGACTTACTATAGGTCATCACATTTTCCACATACTTCGTGCGGTAGGTGGAATGCAGAAAATCCCGTTCCAACGCAAAGGTGATAAATCCCGATCGAGCCTCCGGTTCAACGTTTACCAGTGGGATAAAAACAGGATTCCACAACAGGTACTTACTTACGAAATTAAACGCCCACAGACTGCCGATCGTATTGAAGGCGTAGACTTCCATTCCCGCGCGCAATGCAGGCGATACAGAGGGTGTCCCAGGGGTAAATTGAAACACTCGCTCAACCGTGGCATTATTGCGGTCAAACAGCCGATCGCCTGTCCCCGTGTAATGCCAAGTCCCCCCATCGTTAAATGCGACGGCTGCGGTAAAGCTGGAATTTGTCACGCTAGTTCCATAACCGCTGTAATGGGTTGCCAGATTTGGGTTAATGCCTTTCCATTTGACGGCTAATTTTAGCTCTAATAACTTTTTGCTGAGGGCCTCGGGATAGCCCACTCGGAAGCTGGAGCCGATCGTGGGTTGGGTGCCAAAGGGGAGGAAGGGGCGTTTTGGATTGAGGATGCCGTCATCACTTTCCAGTTGTAAACTAGTAATCCCGGTGACCTCAACGGCAATCTGGGCTGTCAGTAGCGAAATCCCTTGCCAATCGAGATAACTCAGCGTTGCATCAGGATTAAGAACAACCTGCAAAATGGGATCGGTGGTGTTGTAGGTATAGCCATGGATCGCGGCATCATATCCGACTACAGCAGCATCACTCGCCGCGATCGTGAGACTAAATTCCAGAACATTATTCGTTGCGAGAGTCGGAGAAACTCTGTAAGGCCCAAGCCAGGTTTTAGCTCCGGTAAGGAACACATCGAAGGCACTGACTAACGTTGTGTTGTTAACGCGCGTCTGATCGAGATTATCTAAGCTCAATCGAACGGTAACAGTCCGTGTTCCCTCTTGCATTGCTAAGACTGGCGACGCGATCGCGAATCCGACTTCAGCACGGGGTAAGCTGGCACTGCCAAAGCCTGACCAACTGGGACTTTCGGGGGATAATTTTTCGCCTAGGCCATCGGCAGAATTCGCGATCGGGGCGTAGCGTACTGTTTGGCTGGTGCGATCGAGGAAGAGCGATCGTAACGAAGCGACCTTGGCGGTATTAATCACCGTCTCGCGGGTCGGCACGTAAATCTGTTCAACGCCAGTAGCATCCTTACCCGCCGAAAACGGATGTTGCGGCGTAATCAGCACGGGAGCTGTATTTTTTTTGAGTTCCAGTAACAGATGGGCTTTATCTGGAATGGCCGATTTGGGCTGAAACTGAAGGACTGCTTTGTAGTAGAAATCGAGGTGTCTCCCCGTCAGCTGATTCAGCACTGCTTGGGGCGTTTGGTAAAGCTTCAGGAAGGTGATGAAAAGCGCGAGGTGAGGGGGAGTGTCTGCGGTGTCGTTGGTGAGAAATTGTTGCAGCATTTCCTGGGATGGGAAAAATCCACGCCAATCGCCTGCCGGAGTGGAAATGTCCCCGCGATAGTAATTCACATTCTGGGCAAGCTGTTGGGTCAATTGCCACAGGTCTTCTAGCGATCGCTCATCCACCGCTGCAAAATGGCTATCCAATGCGTCCGACTGGCGATCGAGTTGACTCTGACCCAGTTGGAAGATTAAATTTTGAATAATATCTTTTTCCGCCATAGGTTCGGCTTCCAATTCCTGGAGCGATTGCTGGATACGAGACTGAAATAATAACGATCGCCTCTGACTTTAACGGTATTTCTAAGTTAAATGGTGGTGTGCATTAAAGAGTATTTGGGTTAAGTCGATTTTGCGTAGAAAACTCTCTTAAAATTCGACCTATTTCTATTATGAAATTTGATTTTTTGAATATTCATATTGTTAGCATTAACTTACAAATTGAAATCCACGGTTTGGCGAATTTCATTGGCATCACTGGTGTAGAAGGGATAGACCAGATTGAAGCGGGAGTTGGTTGCCCGGATTTCGTACTGCAATAGGATGCGGACATTGCCTTCATACTGCGCTGAAGTATCCAGTTCGATCGACAATAAATTAATCCGAGGTTCGTAGATCAAAATAGTCGTTTTAATCCGATCTTGTAGGAACGTTTTCAACGTTGTACTCATTGGCTCAAAGAGTATTTCGTGCATATCCAAGCCATACTTCGGATTGAGAAATCGTTCCCCTGCCGCTGTTCCCAGCAGAATCTTCAGACTATTTTCAATATCCGCTTCATCGGAGGTCATTACCATTTCCCCCGTTTCCAGCACAAACTCCGGCGGAAAACTCCATCCTGTTCCTAAAAACGAGGTATACGTTGGATTCGATCGGTTTTCACTCATCATCCTGTCCCCTAATTAATCAAAACCGTCAGATCCCCAATCAAAGCCATGGCCCCACAAATACAGGCATCCGTTGTCCGTAAAGCGGGCCTACCGTTAATTAAGACCGTGGTACTACCGGATGGAAAGGCACTGGTTGTGGGTTGGTGGCCATTGGGTGGCAGCGAACAAACGTGCAGATCTCCGGCTACGGCAGCGGGCTTGCCACCAATTAAGACCGTACTGACTCCCGGCCCTGTGAGGGTTCCTCCGTGGTTGCTAGTATCTCCGACCCTGGCTGCGGCGGGCATGTTTCTATTCCTCCTAACGATGACGACTCCCGTTCTTCGATACAATCCTGAATATTTAATTGATTTGTACCAAGCCTCCTTTCACCTTGGTTGTTGCCGTGCTGGAAATTTCTGCCCCTGCGGTTCCTTCCAGCTTTAATTCCGTTCCTCCTTTTAAATTCAGTGCTGTACCCGATTCAACTTTTAATTCTGTTCCCGCTTTGAGTTCGATCGCTTGACGACTTTCGATTTTGATACCGTCTGATGTCATCGCAATTTTGTTGCCGTTTTGATCTTCGATCGTGATGCCTTTATCAGCTTCACTGAGTGTGATTTGATTCCCCGCTGGGGTTGCGAATTGCATAATTTTTTGGTCGTCATCGAAGTAGAGTTTCATCTTCGATCGACTTTGGTAAACCTTCTCATGGTTATCATCAGATCCCGGTATCGGCGCGGGTTTTGCGCTACTGTGTACCATGCCCAAAATTATGGCTTGGCGCGGATCATCATTGATAAACCCCAGAATCACTTCATCGTTCACCTCCGGTCGAAAACAAAACCCTCGTTCCTGTCCCGCATCTAAGGTGGCTAGCCTTGCCCAAGTTCCCTCATCCTCCGCATTGACCAAGGGCATCTTGACCCGAATGCGATCTTCACCCTCAGGATCCTCATTGCTGACGACAAGACCAATTTGTAAGCCATTAATTCCCGGCAGCAGGGCAGCGGCCTTGGGTGCGGTAACGGAGTTGTGCTCTGCGGCCAGCCATTGCTCCGTATTGCCAAATTGCAGATGGGTTTTCCAGCCTTGCACTAGGTCGAAATCCTGCCGCACCCCCGTGATAAAGACATTGCCGTTATAGCGATCGCCGACGCCACTCAACCGCACCAGATCCCCCGGATTCACTGTTGCAATGCCTTCACACTTCAGCCGCCCACTAACCCGGCTCATTTTGGACTTGAGCCACTGAGCATCGGCCCAGGCTTGGGCTTCCGCTTCTAGCAAAGCCCCATGGCGCAGGGCAAGCTGTTCCAACCCCATCACCGCCGCGAGATCAGCACTGGCTAAATTTCCAGGGCTACTGAGACTGGGTTCATTGGCCTCCTTTTCTACAACGGTTTGCTGGGCTGCATCCCAGGTCATACTTTTAACCGCACTAAATTGCGATCGCGCATCGATCGCCGCATCCATTTCCAAGATCGTTGACCCAAATTGCAAGGTGCAAACGGGAGAACGACTGAAGTCTGGAGCCTTAATCGTGACCGTATTCGTATTCGTTAACACTAACAGCCCGTTGGCCTCCGCCCGCGTTAACAAAAAATCCCAATCCGTACAGTCGTATTGCACCTGCTGGGGATGGGGTATAGATAGGGCCTGGACATCGGCCTCAATCCCCGCCTGATCCAGCAATTGGCTGATCATATCGCTGTCCGTTTGGTCAAAAAAGTAGGCACTTTTCCGTCCCACAGTGAGCTTGGCCGATCGGTGGCGACAATCCACAATCAGTTGCGGAGCCGTATGATCGCGAATTTTGATCTGCTGCTGAATGATGATGCCCTGAAATAGGGACACCAAATCACTGCCCGTTCCCGCCAGAATTTCAATCTCCTGTCCCGGAATGAGTTGGTTAGTATTGCTCAGGGGAAAATCGCTGGAATCCGCTGTCCCATCCAGATAGACCAAGCGAGCCGAGGCAATTTTATTGACGGTTTTAACCACATTCACCGCCAACAGTTGATGGGCCCGATCGATCTCGGTTCCACCGACTTTGATGGTGAATTCGCGATGTTCTGCGGCGATCGGGAGGGTTTTAGTGTCTGGCATTCTTCTGACTAACTCCTTCCTTCTTAATACCAAATCAACTTGTGACTGCAACCCATAATGATCCCCCTAAATCCCCCTTAATAAGGGGGACTTTGAAAGAATTTGACTAAATTCTTCCCTTTTTCTAGTTGAGCGGTGCGTAGCGCGGAGGTAGGGGGGATCAAATCTGTAGTACTGATAAATCAATTGGGTATTACTCCTTTTTCAACGGTGGAAAGAACAGTTTGCTACCCGGTGTGAGTTGGCGGAAATTCTCCAATTCATTAGCCTGGGCGACTTCCAGGTAATAGCTGGGATCCCCGTAAATCTGGTAACACAAATCCGGTAAATTATCCCCCGCTTTAATTAAGCGAACGTGGGTCAAATCTGGCGATTGATCCTGGGCGAGGGCGACCCGCGTTTGATCGTCGGCGTTGTCGGTAAAGTTGGCGGTAATGACAGCCCGCAGGGGAATTCCATCGGGTTTGAACAGCTTGTAGGCAATGGACGCACTTTTTAAAATACAGCGCTTGACTTGGAGCGTGCCCCAAACGACTTTGAGATAGTTGGGGCGGTGAATATTACCGTTGTAGCCCGTAACCGTTTGAAACGACTCCACCTTCTGCTGCACATCAATCTTGCTACCATTGGCCCCCGTCCCATCAATAAAAAAGGTTAGGGACAAATCACCGGGTTTGACTTTTTTAAAGGTCATGCGGCTATTGGTTGTTCCGGCACCTTGGGCACTGTCGTATTCCATTTCATAGGACAACGTGATCTCATTGGGATTGATATAGGCCGCAAACTCCCCGATCGGTTGTCCAGAATAGTCTGGGCGTTCGTAGGCTTTAATTAAAAGCTTTTCTAAGGTGCCGCGATCGCTCATAGTTTAGCGTTCCTCCTTCTGTTTAAGGATTTCCAGAACCCGTTCCACACATTCGTTAATCAAGGTTTGTTTATCCTGGGTGGGACTGGCAGGAGTGGTTGATCCGCCGGAAGCCTGGTTACTGACTTCAACGGAAATTACAACTTCATCCACAACGATCGGCATTCTGGTTTCCTCCTAGGCTTGATCTAAGGTGAAATATTGATAGAAAAATTGCAAACTCTCAATGACGACAGCGTTGTTAGAGGCATTGAAATCACTGACAGCCCATTTGGTGGGATAGGCATTGACAAGATGCCAAGTTAAGAGTGGTTCATGGGCTTCGTTCAGCAACTTAATATCAATGTTTTTCGGCTGAATGTCATAATCCTCAATGCATTGCCGCACCCAAGTCAGCACTTCCGATTTGAGGAGCAGGCCCCGCTTGAGAACGAGTTCAGGATATTTCGATCGGGTGGGATACTTTTGGATAAACCGATTTTCTCCCCCTTCCGCAACTTCCTCTGTCCCCAGTTCTACGGACAGTCCACTCACCTCCGTAAACCGGACATCATCGGCTTTCGGCGTAATCCCCAACACTTCAACCTTAAAGTGAAATCCCACGGGCGGATAGTAATTTGCCATGGTTGTTGCGGGGTTGTGGTACTAATCGTTTTGCAGTTCCAGTCCTTCGTGGGCAATTTCGATCGATTCGATCGCCACTTCATTGCCCGATGCCTTGAGTTGTGGCCCTTCCACTTTGACGGGAAAAGCATTGTGAACTTTCCAGACCATGACAGGTTGGTGTTGCTCATTCAATAAACTAATCACCAAATCCCGCCGTTCCACCGTATTCAACTTGACGGTGTTGAGCCAGTTGAAAAAGTCGTTGTCACTTTTGATAATGCCCCGTTTCAGCGTGATGTTGTTGAACTTGCGCAGTCCCGGCATTTTAATCGATGAATATTCCGGAAAGGAGCCATCCCGGTACTCGATCGCTTGGTTTTCTTGGGTCAGGCCGGAGACTTCCGAAAACCCGACACGCTTGCCCCCCCACTCAACGGTGAAATGAAAAACGGGAATAGGATAGTTGTTTGCCATAGTGTGCCATGCCTTGTAGAGAAAATCGTAGGACGGATTCAACTGTGATCGGCAAGATCACAGAATTACCAACAGGATTACCAATGGAAAGGGTTGCAAAGGGAGCAAGGGTTAAATTGAAGCTCGATCGAACCTGCTCCCCAAAAGATTCACAACGGTTTGATTCACAACGGTTTAAGAGGTTTGCAACTTGTGGGAGAACTTGAGGATAATAAACTCCGCCGGACGCACCACAGCCATGCCAATTTCCACGTTCATCCGACCTTCCAGAATATCTTGGGCGGACATCGTAGTTCCCAGGCCACATTTGACGAAAAAGGCATCCTTGGGCGTTGCCCCCGCCAAGGCCCCTTCCCGCCACTTTTGCAGCAGATAGTTTTCAATCATGCCGCGCACCTTGACCCAGGTATTGGCATCATTGGGCTCAAAGACAGCCCAGTAGGTGGATTTCTTCACCGATTCCTCCACCATGTTGTAGAAGCGACGGACGGAGACATAGCGCCATTCGTTATCATTTCCGGCTAGCGTGCGTGCGCCCCAAACTAAGGTGCCCTTTCCCGCAAAAGCTCGAATCGCATTAATCGACTTACCTGCGCCGGGATTGACATTGAGTTCATCCTGATTGGCATTGTCTAACCGAACGACTGGCCCGACGACGGTGTTGATGCTCACGTTGGCAGGCGCTTTCCAAACTCCTCGCGCTGCATCGACGGTTGCATAAATGCCAGCGACTGCACTGCTGGGGGGTAAGGTGGTAAACAGATCTGCTAATTTCTTCTTGATGTTGTTATAGTTGGCTGTGTTGTAATTTGCGTTAGCTGGATCGTTGAGATTTGCCAGGGTTAAACTATTCAGAGGCCCCGCAGCGTTATCCGCATCTGCCGCTTCATCGGGTTGGTTAATCGCGATCGTGGCATCACTGTAAGCGTAATTTAGCCCAGACTTAATAAAGGGATAGTAGGCCGCACCGTACTTCAGGTTGTTGTTACCCAATAAGTCACGATAGGCATCAATTTCGCTGGTTACGTAGGTCGATTTGCCCCGCGTCACATCCATAACGGCAAAGCGATCCTTGAGGCGAGCGCATTGGGCCAAGACTGCCTGCATGAGTGTGCCGTAGTTGGTTCCAGCCCCCGAATCCAGGAGCACCGCATCGGGGATGACAATCAAGGTCGGCTCATCTTCCTTAGAAATCGCCTGCAAGCCCCCCAGCAGTCCCGTTGTATTATCTCCCAAGGCCACGGCTCCACTGGTGTCTCCCACGGAAACCACATAGCATTTGCCACCGCCATTGTCGAAAAACATCCGCATACAGTAATACAGATAATGGCTGAGGGTCGGTTCCGCGATCGAGAGAATGGGGTAAATTCCGTTGCTGTCCCGCGTTTCTGATAGCGTTACGGTTAGCGTTTCGTTTTTTGCGGTGCCGAACAAACTCTCGTATTCTAATAACGAGCTAATCTTGGTGGGTTGATTGCGCAAATTGGCTGGACTGAGTTGGGTATAGCCAATAAACGCAGGAATGGCAGTTTCCACCTCAGCCACCGAGGGCGGAAAAACAGACAGTTCTTCGATGTAAACGTCGGGGGTTTTGTAGGTAGGCATAGTTGAGTTGAGCGCTTAAGGTTTGGATAGTTGAATAATCAAATCGGCGGTCGATCGATCGATGTCCGGGGCCGGAAGGTGAGGAATTAAAATATCGCCATTCCGACTGAGCTGAATTTTGCGGCGGGCCATTTGCTGTCGAGAGACGACTTGTTGCGACTGAAATAGCAGCACTTGCGATTGGGCATTGCCTAATAAGTTGGGGGCCAGGTCATTGGCCGTAAAATTAGGCGCTAATACCTTCGTAAAGGTAATTTGAGGTCGCTGATCCTCCGTAAAGCCCGTATCGGTTACGGTAAGTTGTCCCAATTCAAGATCGGTATATTTTTGCGTCACCACATAGTATTTCAAGGTCTCTTGCTTAGCCGTAAACGGAATTGAAAAGGCAGGAGGACTACTATAAAATGTGGGGTCGATCGTAACTTCTAAAAAGCCAAAAATATCCTGACTAATCAGTTCTTCATCCAGGTAGTAATCAGTGCGTTGACTGCGACTAGGATAGAGTTCCTCAACTTGATACAATCCGGCTGACAATCCAGTTAAATCATAGGCGATGTCTCCTTGGGTTTGAGTGCTGCCCAATACTTGATTGCGTAAAATTTGCCCCTGACTATTTTTGAGATTGACCGTGACAGGCCGATCGGGAAATTGTAGAAAATGCTGCCACTGTGAACCAACTAAAATCGTCGATCGATGCAGATCTAAAGTAGATACAATTGTCTGATTACGATACAGCGGTTTGAATCGTCCTAAATCAAAACTAAAGGCCGTAAAGTTAGTGAAGTAGGGATTGAGTAACTTTAAAGCAAACCTCAACCGACTCCCCTCGAAAGTCACGATCGGTTGTTCCGTATCGTCTACTTCAAATAACACATACAAGCGATCGTGATAGGATTTCGCAATGAGCCTTCCTCTTTGAAGTGCTTGAATGGTATCTCTTGGAAAAATAAAGCTAAAATCCGGACACAATTCCCGATAGTAACTATGGGGAATTTCAACGGTAAACAGTGTTTTAAACTGCATGACTAAGGCTCTCCTATTGCCTTTCGAGGAGCCAGCAGGTAACACACCCTACTTGAATATTAACGAACCTGATCCCCCATTAGTGATGAAGATTTATATTGATTGTGGTGAGGGGGCGTTGGACTTTTTGAGGTTCTATATCTTGCAGGATGACCATGCGGACTTTGTAGATGACAGAAGGTAAATGCTTGCCGCCAATAAAGGCCCAAACCTGATTTAATTGTTCGTAATTCAAGGACTGAAGTTCGATCGCTAACTTGCCGATTTTTGGATCAAGTCCTGGATATTCTTCCGATGTAAAAACAGAGTGAGCCTGAAAAAACAAAAGAATATAGGACAGATACTTCAACGCCTGATCATAGAGCTTAAAATTTGCAGCAAATAACACATGCAAATTTAGCTTCAAATCTGGCTCTTGCACAACATGTTGACCATTCAGATAGCTATGGTCTGGAAGGTGGGATTTAAAAATACGATCTTCTTCCAAATTAATAATAGTGGCTCCGATCGTTTCCCCTTCCAAAGCATATTTCCCAGCTTCATCCACCAGCCTACTCATTTCCACTTTGACGGTATCTGATCCAGTTCTCGTAAATAAGTAGGCATTCAACTCGTCTTGGAGAAATTTAAGGGCGATATCTAGCATGATAATTCATGATGTTAAGTCGGGTATTTGATAGATGGACTGTGATAGCTAGACTGTAATTCTAGACTGTGATAGCTAGACTGTGATACTAGACACTGTATCTTGGGCACTCTATATTTTCTAAGCTTAAATTTTTAAACTTGAAGCGTCACTGTAGTATGAAGTAACTTTAGCGAAGTCAGCATAAATTTATATTTGCATGTAAAAATACATCCTATTTGAGAAGAAATTTCGGATTCTTGATAATTAAATTTCTTCCAACACCGCAAGAATGGCCTTCGGGAGTAACTGATCCTTAAACCAGACAAGCTTCGCGGGCACATCCGTTAGCTTAATGCCCGCTTTTTCCAGATTCAGGCGTTCCGAGACGGCCAAAATTAAATCCGATCGCTCGGCTTTGCGCACTTGGGCAAATTTTTTCTGCAAATATTCCGGTCGCCAGTAACCCACGATTTCCAGCAAGACCGATCGACCGTCGGGATGCACCAGGCGAAAGTCGGGAATCATGACGCTGCCGGGAATCGCGACCAAATCCACTTCCCGTTCCAATTTCCACTCCGTTTTGGTTTTGTTCCAGCGATCGACAAAGCCTTGCTCCAACATGCTGTCGTAGGTTTTGCCGGGGGGATAGTGGGTGACCAATCCACAGTCGGCCTCAAGGGTGAAGCGTCCCTTGCGCACCTGGCCGGAATAATAATCCTTCAGTTGCAAGTCTGCGGTTAAACTCCACTTCGTGACATGCAGCAGGGCTGGTAGAAGTTTGGCCAAGGAGAGTCCGTAGCGGGTGGAGGGCTGAAACAGGCTGGTTGGCCCATCGAGGGTGAGGGTAAAGCCATGGTCGGCGTCCCCTTCGATGTAACTCATCAATTGGAATAATTTGATATAGCGAAACAGGAGCTTGTACTGGCCCGGATCGTTGCGGTGGGCGTCAATTTGCACATGACTCGATCGATAAAAGACGCCCTGCACTTGGGATAAATTGTAGCGATGAATTAACGCTTCCGGCGTCGGCGCATCAAAGGTCGTGAGAATTTGGTTATCGGGCAGATCGGCATAGAGTCCGGCTTGGACTTGTTCGACTAATACTTCTTGACCGAGTTCCTGGGTCAGTTGGTTTGCCACGGTTTCCAGGGTGGCGGTGGTATTTTGGCGGCTGGGAATTGTGGTGGCAGAGAGGGCAAACACCTTTTCCCGCAACATCGGCGGCTCCAAAGGACTCACCGTTTCAAACTCACTAAAAGCACTGGTCAGCAAATGGGCTAATCCCCGCTTGACCCGATAGTCCGTTTCTTCCCCTTCCAACTCCTGCAACAGTCGATTCAGTTCCCCCCGCTTGTCCCCCTTGGCGGACTGGAAAATGGCAATCAAATCCGCAGCCATTTCTAGGACATCATCGGTTAGGGCTAGGCGTTTCGGCTGCACCTCTTCACCGTTGAAACGATGCATGAGTAAATCGGTGGGTAACATGGAAGCTTACAGGACACGACCTATTCAACCATACTGGAAACAGGACTGATAACACAACCGTTGTCGATCTCTGGAGAGATAACTCGGTGCAACATCTTCACGGAAATAACTCTATGAGAATAATGAGAGATTACTACAAGCCAACATTGACAAGCCAATATTTACCAAGAATCCAGCAGCGATAAATTCATCACCTCCTGCACCACTTTGAGGAACTGACGGAGTACAGCCGATCGATCCTCCCTGCGCCACACGATCGCAATCCGTCGGTTCAGGGTGGCATTCTGGAGCGATCGGTACACGACCCCCTCCCGTTGCAGCGTTTGGACATGATTCGGCAAAATCGACACACCGACGCCCGCCGCTACCATGCTGAGTAAGGTCACGACTCCCGTCACCGTTACCGTTGGGTTGATTTTAGGTTCAAAGCCAGCTTCACGGCAAAGGGTAATAATCTTTTCATAGAAGGGTAAAACATCGAGGGACGGCAAGAGAATGGCCTCATGGGCGATCGCGGTTAGGGGAATCGTTGAGCGGCTGGCCAGTGCATGGTGGCTGGGTAATGCAACTACAAAATATTCTTCAAGAATGGGTTGAATGCTCAACGCTGCATCTGTTTCTGGGAACGTGGAAGCCCGTTGAAAAATCACATCTAATTGATGTTTCTTGAGCATCTGAACCTCCTGCTGAATCGTCACTTCATGGAGTTCTAGATCCACTTTGGGAAACCGTTGGGAAAACGTTTGCACAATCTCCGGTAGCATTGTATTCGCGATCGAATTATTCATGCCAATTGCTAATCGTCCGATCGTTCCCTGACTGGCTTGACGCGCATTATTAATGGCTCGTTCTAAATACATCAACGCTTGCTGTGCATCGGCTTGAAAGGCTTGTCCAGCTTCGGTGAGCGCCATAGGCCGTTTGTGGCGATCGAAGAGCTTGACTTCCTGCGGTTGATTATGGCTGAGAAAGGCTTCTAGTGCTTGAATGCGTTGACTCAGGGGCGGTTGTTTAATCCCGATTCGTTTGGCGGCTTCGGTAACATTGTTATGACTTTGCACAATTTCCAGAAAGTAGTAAATCTGTCGCAGCTCAATTTCGCTGAGTTCTTGCCACTGCATAATTAACTATATCCTACAAGATATTTTGTCATTCAATTTTCATCCTATAGGATATGGAGGCTTCCAAGCTGTAGGAGAATCCTATGCAAACTGCTACAACCTCTAGCCGCCTCAACCGAGATATTGCACTCTCCCCTCACGTCCAAGTCAAACAGCAGGAAATTAGTGAACGCGCGATCGCCCATTGCCAAATCGCCCTCGATCGCAGTCGTTTTTTTAGCTTGCTTCGAGCTGGGGAAATGCCGCAATCCCTGATGCAGTATGTCTTTTTGCAGTATGGGCTCTGGCGCGATCGCTTGCATCAATGGTTTGGCCTCTGCATTGTTAAAGCGCCCAGTTGCACCCACCCCGACCAAAAGTTAGCGATCATGTCCCTGGCCGATCATACGTTTACTGATCTACAAGATGGCCATAGCGAAATGTTTATGGAATTGCTACGATCGCTAAATCTTGATGAATCCGTTCTCCAATCAACCCCGCGCAGTCCTGCCACCCTAGCCTACGAGCGCTCATTTTTTGACAGGTTTGGCCACGGTACTGATAATTTCTATGAGGCATTAGCGGGCTTGAGTGGCCGTGAACTCTGCGTGTCGCTTCGCAATCAACGGATTCTACAACAGTACTTTGATGTCCATCAGTTAGCCCATCCCGAATGGTTAGCCCTGCACGCAGAATTGGAAGTCGATCACTTCCTAGATGCGATTCGTCCGGTGTTAATTCACTATGCAGAAGATTCGCTGAAATTGTTGGAACTATGGCAGGCCGTTGAGCAGAGCATCGATCGGCATGTGCAATATTTTGATGATCTTCTGAGCGAATTTGAAGCTCAAGTGACATGACTGTTGGAGCGCGCGATTCATGGTTGATACGCCCTCGGTCAGTCTATGACACAAGGTCTGATTGTATGACACAAGGTCTGATTGTATGACACAAGGTCTGATTGGGCGATAACCACCGTCGAAATCGTCTTTCATTTTTTGATTGCCAACGTTGCTCTATAATCTTCCGGTGCAATGGTTTTTCCACTCTGTCGATCGGGGCTGAGTTTGGTTAACCGAATCGCGTAACCCCGATATTGCACAACGTGATCCCGTTCTGCCGTCTTGAAGATGGCAGTTGTTCTCTTTCGTTTGCGCTGAAGGGTTAGCTTGACTTCCGCATTGCCTGCCCAGTAGCAATCCACCTCGATCGGGCAGCGACTATCGGTTAAGACCGAGTCGAATTGGACGGTTATTTGGCTTTTGGGCATGGCAACTTCTTGCCCCGGTTTCAGCGTGAATTCATATTCGATCGGGCTTGCATTCACACTACAAACGACTAGCATCCAACTGAGGCAAAAAATCGCAACTCGTGCGATCGTCTTGTTCATGTAGACTCCCTTGATTGCCCTGGATGGGGCTGACGGTTTTTCGGAGGTCTAACGTTCATCGCCCTCCAACTTATGCATGCTTCTCACCAAGCTCGCCCAGAATATGCCAAGCCCTCCAAGTAGGATCCATTCGTCCGTTTTCACCGCTGAAGAGCTGTATTATAAGCAAAATTAATCTTTTTGCTGTAAGCCAGAAGAAAATAAAATGCTTAATTGTATCGTTCTGTACTTTTCGATACAGTTTTTCAACTGTTATAGTAAGCTTAGGATACAGAAGCAAGGAGAAAAGTAAATGTCTACTCAAGAACGTGCTCGCGCTTTGATGGTCAACCAACGGCAAAATCTGCGCAACCGGAAACAATGCATGACTAGCCGTTATGCCTCTGGCCTGGGCCTGTCTACGGATACCGTCGGTTCCTTAAACCAGATCGAAGGGGATGTTTACCGCGCGGTGTATAACCGGGGCCAAGTTGGGTTGAACTAGTCAGTTGGGTTGAACTAGTCAGTTGGGTTGAACGAGCTAGTTAAGCTAACCAGGTAAACAAGCCCACTGCGACGATCGACAAGGGACTCGGTTAAACTTGGGATTCATCTCCCAAATTTGCTGGATACAAGTTGGGCAATGGCCTGAATTCAGCATTGCAGGTTAGATGCAATCCTGCATAATCTTTAGAACGCGACAGGATGACTGCTGAATGCAGAGGTCGAGGGCTGGCGGATCGAGCATTGTAGGCTGATCTAACGGCTGAGAGGACTTTGCAGGGGCGATCGCGTTAACTCATTTCACCTTGTTCCAAATTCGTCGCTCAAATGACTTTACGATCGTGGTTTTCTTGTAAAAGAAGACACGATCGTATTTTTTTTGACATCAGTTTTGTGAATCACTTCAGCAATCAATTGGAAACGACATCTACAATCGTTTACCGACAAGCATTCACCAATTGTTTGCCGACAAGCATTCACCGACAATCGTTTACCGAAAAGCCTCTATCTACAATCATCTACTGACAAGCGTTTACCGAAAAGCGCGGTCTTATTTAGCAGCAGAAAAAATAGTAATACCATTGCGATCGGGATCCACAAAGCTAGCAACAACTCCACCCCAATCTTTCGCTTCGGGTTTGCTGACAAACTCTACCCCTTTGCGCACGAGGCTTTCATACAGCGCCCGAACATCCTCCACCTCAAAGGACACGCCTGTGAAACGACCGGCTAGTTTCCAGGCTTGTTGCGCCTCCACATCCACGGTTTCCACTACCAGTTGCACGGCTCCCACATCAAACAGGAGAAATCCGTTAGCTCGCCCATCCTCCTTCGGCACCCACCCCAGCATGTCGCAGTAAAAAATCTTGGCATTCTCGATATCCGATACGAAGACCCGCACAGCATTTAGCGACCAATTTTGTGCCATGATTCTTCCACCCCAGCACTAGCAATGTGTTTTCACTCTAGCTTGGCTTTTCAGAAAATTTGTGACGCGCTTAACTAATTGTCAATTTAGTTTAATTTTGTGTTGTTAATGGTGCTAGATCGCTGGGTTAGTCGAAGCATTAGTCGGCGTATTAGTCTGCGTGTTCGCCTGGGTCATAAAGCCTTGTACCCGCTGCCACACCTGTTCGACGAGATCCGGGGCATCGGCATCAAACCATTCCACCTCAGGATAGGCCCGAAACCAGGTGCGTTGGCGTTTGGCAAACTGGCGGGTGTGCAACACCGTCAAATCCTCTGCTTCAGTGAGGGAAATCTTACCTTGCAAGTATTGCCGCACTTCTTGGTAACCCAGGGTATTCAACAACGGCAGCGCGTCCCCGTATTTCTCCACTAATTGCTTCACCTCTTCCCCAAAGCCCTGGGCAAACATCTGCTGGGTTCGGCACCGGATCCGATCGTCAATCTGTGCGGATTCCAAGCCAATCTGCAAAATGGGATAGGCGGGGGGATGCTCGCCCTGTTGCTCTGTAATGGGGTGGCCCGTGACGTAATACACCTCTAAGGCCCGCAGGGTGCGTACGGTATCATTGGCGTGGATTTTGGTCGCCGCGATCGGATCCACCTGTTGCAGTAAGGCATAGCACCAAGGCTGACCGAGGTTGACCAATTGCGATCGCAGTTGCGGCTGGGGAGCAACTCGGGGAATCTGCATCCCGCGTGTGATGGACTTAATGTATAGTCCGGTGCCGCCGACCAACAGTGGCCAGGGGGTTGGGTGCGATCGGCCCCAGTCAGTCAATACTTGATTCACCCGCGCCTGAAAATCCGCCACCGTCAGGGTTTCCGTGGGGTCGCAAACGTCGATCAATGCATGGGGCACTTGTTTTTGATCTTCGATGCTCGGTTTTGCGGTTCCAATGCTAAACTCTCGATACACTTGCCGCGAATCTGCGCTAATAATCAGGGAATTCAGCCGTTGGGCGATCGCGATCGCCAGTCCTGACTTACCGGAAGCCGTTGCACCGCAGATCACGAGTAGGCCGGGGACTATCCAGTTTGGCACTTCTAAATCTGGTACAATTGCATTACTAAAAAGACGGTGCGATCGGTCGTGCGATCGGGGTTGCCCAAGTTGGTTTTCCGGGGCATCTATAGATGGTAATTGAGCTGAATCGATCCCTGTCATAAACCTGTCGTGAGATGGCTCTAAAATCGCCTGCAAGCCTTTTGTGTTAAAATTTAGGTGATATTTGTTATATTGAATCGGCTGCAACTGAATTGTTCTGGACAATATGGTTCTGGATTGTGGATAGCACTTCACTGGAGTCCCAGGAAACCTGCCATCCCTTCAGGAAAACTGAGTCATTGGCATCCAGTGCAACCCAGTTAACCCACGTTAAACCTGCCCAGACGGAGAACGTCACCCATGACTAACAACTATGGCGCTCAACAGATCCAAGTCCTAGAGGGGCTGGAGCCTGTGCGGAAACGCCCAGGGATGTATATCGGGAGTACCGGCCCTCGGGGGTTGCATCACCTAGTTTACGAGGTTGTGGACAACTCCGTAGACGAAGCTTTGGCAGGGTATTGCAAAAATATTGATGTGGTCATCCATGCCGATGGCTCGGTGTCGGTGACGGATGATGGCCGGGGGATTCCCACGGATCTGCACCCGAAGACGGGGAAATCTGCCTTGGAAACCGTGCTGACCATCCTGCACGCCGGTGGGAAGTTTGGGGATGGTGGCTACAAGGTCTCTGGGGGCTTGCACGGGGTGGGGATTTCCGTGGTGAATGCGCTCTCGGACTGGGTGGAAGTGACCGTCTGGCGCAATAAGAAGGTGCATACCCAACGCTACGAACGGGGTATTCCTAAGACTGAGCTAATGGTTCAAGATGGGGCGGGCAATAAGACGGGAACGTCCGTGCGCTTCATGCCTGATGTCTCGATTTTCACTGAGACGATCGAGTTTGAATACAACACGCTTTCGGGGCGTCTGCGGGAGTTGGCTTACCTGAATGGGGGCGTCAGAATCATCTTTATCGATGAGCGGGAAAAGGCGCTGAAGGATGGCCAGCCCCACAGCGAAACCTACTTCTATGAAGGGGGGATCCGCGAGTATGTTACCTACATGAACCGCGAAAAGCAGTCGCTGCACGAGGAAATTATCTACATTAACGCTGAGCGGAATAACGTGCAGGTGGAAGTGGCGATGCAGTGGTGTGTTGACGCCTATAGTGACAACATTCTGGGTTTTGCCAACAACATTCGTACGATCGATGGGGGGACGCACCTAGAGGGCTTGAAGGCGGTGCTGACCCGGACGCTGAACAACGTGGCTCGTAAGCGCGGCAAACTGAAGGAAAATACCCCCAATTTGGCGGGGGAAAATATCCGAGAAGGGCTGACGGCGGTGATTTCCGTGAAGGTGCCGGATCCGGAATTTGAAGGCCAAACCAAGACGAAGTTGGGCAATACGGAAGTGCGGGGAATTGTGGATTCCCTGGTCAATGAAGTGTTGACGGAGTATTTGGAGTTTCGGCCCCAGGTGGCGGATACGATCCTGGAAAAGGCGATTCAGGCCTTTAACGCAGCGGAAGCTGCACGGCGGGCACGGGAGCTAGTGCGGCGGAAGTCGGTGCTGGAGTCTTCGACGTTGCCGGGTAAGTTGGCGGATTGTGCTTCGCGGGATCCGTCGGAGTCGGAAATCTACATCGTGGAAGGGGATTCTGCGGGTGGATCGGCTAAGCAGGGGCGCGATCGCCGCTTCCAGGCGATTTTGCCTTTGCGGGGTAAGATTCTCAACATTGAGAAGACCGATGATGCCAAGATCTACAAGAATACGGAAATCCAGGCGTTGATTACGGCGCTGGGGTTGGGGATTAAGGGTGAGGAGTTCGATGAGGGGCAGTTGCGCTATCACCGGATCATCATCATGACCGATGCGGATGTGGATGGGGCGCATATTCGGACGTTGTTGTTAACGTTCTTCTATCGCTATCAGCGGGAAATGGTCGATCGCGGGTTTGTCTATATTGCCTGCCCGCCGTTGTACAAGCTGGAGCGGGGGCGTCAGCATCACTATTGCTATAGCGATCGGGATTTGCATCAACGGATTGCTGAGTTTCCGGCCAATGCGAATTACAACATTCAACGCTTTAAAGGGTTGGGTGAAATGATGCCGCAGCAGTTGTGGGAAACGACGATGAATCCGGAAACGCGGACGCTGAAGAAGGTGGAAATTGAAGATGCGGCTGAGGCCGATCGGGTGTTTACGGTGTTGATGGGCGATCGGGTGGCTCCCCGTCGGGAGTTTATTGAAACCTATGGGCCGAAGTTGAATCTGGCGGATTTAGATATCTAGGTTGTTGATTTAGACTGCTGGGTTTAAGTGTTAATCGCCGATCGGGATCGATCGGCGATTCTAGTAAATAAATTAAGGACTGTAGTTCCAATGAACAATACTATTAATAGTCATGTCGCTACATATCTAGACTAGTACTGTGGTTTATCCCATGATCCAGGTTTTGCTGTTCTTCTACAGGGTAAGTGGGGATCTGGAAAGACTTGGTTTATCAAAAGACATTGTGAAAGACTGAAGGAAAACCATGCTAAATATCTCTATAGCAATCCGACGTGAATCGTGAGAGAGCTATCCAGAGGCTGTAAGGCTTGAGGCCGAATTCTGCTCATAAATCAGATCGGATTGCTATATAAAGCAGATAAACTCATAATACTGCTGACGTTTATGTCTGCACCCACTCCAAATTTACAAACCCTTTTTCCCAAGGATGCCACCTATCCGATTGCCCTAAAAACCAGTGCTGCTTTTAAAACTGCGCCACCGCTGGCTGCGATCGGCAATCTTGACTTGCTTGCCCAGAATGCTACGCCGCCCAGTTGTTCCAAAACCCTTGCCCTCTTCTGTTCTAAGCAATGTCCTGGTGACCTCATCCTTAAAACCTACGACCTTGCTCAAGCGTTGCGAGATGCCAATATTTCCGTTATCAGCGGCTTCCATACCCCGATCGAACAAGACTGCCTCAAAATTTTGCTTCGGGGTATCCAACCGATCATTCATTGTCCTGCCCGCAGTATTCATCAAATGCGTCTCTCCCCAGCGCAAAAACAGGCGATCGGTGCAAATCGCTTATTGCTAATTTCGCCCTTTAGCGCCAGCTATCCTCGTATAACAGCTGAACTGGCTGCGAAACGAAATGCAATGATTGGAGCGATCGCACACATCATCTTGATTGCCTACGCCGCCCCGAACAGCAAAACCCTAGCGTTGGCCCAAAGCCTGATTGCAGCAGGAAAATTCGTAGCGACTTTAGCTAGCCCTAGCAACCCCTTGTTACAGGAGCAAGGCATTGTTGTGCTGGATATCAATAACGAAGAACTGGATTTCATCACAACACTGCAATAGCAACTTGCCTTGATCCTTTGGCCCCTACAACCCTCTAATCCTTTGATGATCAACGTAGTATAAGTGATCCAGTGCCTCCTGTGCTGCTTTACGAACCGCTGGATCGGGATCATGCCTGACCACTTCCTCAAGTAATAAAGTGCTGCCTGGGACTTCTACCCCGATCGCGCCCAACGCTGACACCATACTGATACGAACACTGGGAACGGTATCCTTCAGCAGAGGGGTGAGTTCAGGTACCGTAGATTTTGCTGCGTCGCCCATCGTGCCTAGTACATCAGCGGCCTGACTGCGAACCTCGGGATTAGTATCTTTTAACTGGGTGATCAGTTCGGGGATGAGTTCTGAGGTTAGCTCGGCTTTGCCCATGTAACCCAGTGCGATCGCTGCACCATAACGAGTATTCCGATCGGAATCTTGCAGAAGTGGCTGGATCGTTTGCAGCACCTTCGCCACAACTTGGGAATCCGGCTGCCAGGACTCCCGCATCGTCAGACGATATATCGCCTCAGCCGCACTCTTTCGAATGCCAAGATTAGGGTCTTTCAGCAGGTCGGTAAGGCCGGGAATGATGGCAATTTTAGCGGGGTCATCGAGACGATCGATCTGGTAGACAGCAGGTTTACGGGTTTCGAGGTTAGTGTCACGTAGCTGCGAGAGAATTTGCGGAATGGCCTCTGTATTCAGCCAGTTGGACTGTTCGGAAACCGCCGCTGGAGCATTGGAGGGAGCGGCATTCACCGGATTGACGAAGAGAATTAAGAGGCTGCAAAAGCAGAGAATGAAGGTTGATTTCATGGTAACTATGGCTGGCGATCGCGCAATTAGAAACCACCTACATCCAGCAACTCAGAGCTGATGCAGTCGATCGTCAACCAGTCTCCCTCGAAAGCTTGTTCAGAATAGAGCGATCGGGGATTCGATCAAACCTAAATCCGCTTCCAGAACTGCACCTGCTCCCAAAGCAATTCCCAGGAGAATTCTTGCTTCCGGCGAGCCCGCCGCGACAACGTCCGGAAGCGACGGCGGTTTTCCCGCACGATCGCCACATCCTCCAGACTCGCGTCCTCTACAGGCTCCGCCTTCTTTGGCTCCTCTTTAATCTCCCACCAAGCAATGATCACCCCCGAGGCCACCCCTCCGATCGCCCCTAGCAAAATGCTGAGCGGCACCGGATACCCCAACACCCAAAACGCTAGCAGAAAAATTAGCCAAACTTGGATGCCAGCGGCGAAACCTTTAGAGAGAACATCATTGGGTGGGAGAGCCATAGTTAAATACGAGCCACAGACTAGAGATTTGCTAGCTCTAATTGTGCCTTCAGATCCTCAGTTGTGTTCACCGATTTTACGAACTCTTGCTCAGAATCTGTGAATGCCTCAAAAGACTGGCCTTCCAGCACGGCCACCGTCGCATCAGCAATATCCCCCGATCGGGCGGCGACTCGATCCCGCAGCACGTCCATCGGCGCTTCACAGGCCACGATCGTCAACGAAATCCCCGCCGCCTGGGTTTGCTCAATCACCGCCTGCCGCAAGGCCACCCGATCGTACTTCGCATCCAGAATCACCGTTTGCCCCTGGGCGGCCAACAGCAACGCCAGATCCAATAGCCGATCGTAGGTCTTCTGGGTCATCTCCGGGGTGTAAATCTCATCGCCGCCCCGTTGCTCCACGGGAATCCCCGCCAACTGCTTGCGCACCGCATCCGATCGTAGGTGGATCGCCCCCTGCTGCCGAGCGATCGCCTTGGCCGTCGTGCTCTTGCCCGATCCCGACAGTCCCGCCATCACAATCACCCGACCCTGGGTGGCCTGGGTGTAGTCATAGGCCAGCCGATAGTAATCCGCTGCGGTCTTGGCTGATGCCTGCTTCACATCGTCGGGAATCGCCGGATCGTCTAGCAGAAACGAAGTGACCTTGGCCCGCACGTAGGCTTGGCGGCTTAGGTACAGCGGCAACACCTGCACGCCTTCGTAGTCCCCCGTCTGCTCCAAGTAGGTATTCAGCAATAGGTTGGCCCAGTCCGATCGACCCCGCGCATCCAAGTCCATGCAGACAAAGCCGACATCATACATCGTGTCCACAAAGCGGAAGGGCTCGTTAAATTCAATGCAATCGAACAGCAGCATCTCGCCATCCCAGCAGGCAATGTTGCGCAGGTGGATATCCCCATGGCATTCGCGAATTTTGTCCGCTGTCCTGCGATCGGCAAAGACTGTGGCCCGATCGACAAAAAAGCGATCGGTATAGGCTTTCGTGGCATCCCATTGGGCCTGGGTTTGTGCCCGATCGATGTAACCTTCACTTTGGGCGTAGTTCTCATCAAAGGCTTGGCGAATTTTGTCTACAGTGCCAAAGCTGCGGATATAGTCATTGGTGGTGGATTGGGCGTGAAAGGCGGCCAACCGCTTGGCTAGGGCTTCAATGTCGGCTTCCGTCAGTTCCCCGCGATCGAACCTCTCGCTCAGCAGCGTCTCCTGGGGAAACTGCACCATCTTCACGGCATATTCCACGACCTCACCCGTCTCGCTAGCCTCAGCACCCAGGTGAAACGCCTCCCCCGACTGCGCCACAGGCACCACATCTAGATACAACTTCGCTGCACCCCGCTGATTCAGCCGCACTTCCTCCTGGGCAAAATGCTGCCGTTTTTCCAGGGTTGAAAAGTCCAGAAACCCAAAGTTCACGGGCTTTTTCAGCTTATAAACAAAGTCACCCGTCAGCAGCACATAGGAAATGTGGGTCTGCACCAGTTGGATCGGCTCCTTCACCGGATGGGGATAGAACTCCGGCTTCAGCATCGCTTGAATCACCGCAGGCAGCGCAGCTTCACTCATAATCAATTCTCTCGTGGGTTCCGCAAAACAGCACCAAGGGTCGCCTTGGCTCTACCTAAAATACCGGAATTTCTGTCCCGATGTGGGTTCTCCACAGAAGATTCATCAGGGCAGTGCGGCGATCGATCGCTCAGTGCCCAGCTTCTGGGATGCCTTGAACCGATGAAAAAAGGCGCTCCTGAGAACGCCCTCCAGTCATCAATTTATGTCGATGAAATTTGTAAATGAAGGTTTTTCATTGCAATTGCAGGCTTTGGTAAGACTGACTGAAACCGTCAGTTACCCGTCAACTACCTTAGATGACAAGCCTCCACTTAGATAGAAAGCCCCAGCTTGAGCCCCAATGCTGCATGAATCACGAGCAACACCATGATCCCACTACCCAGGTAAGCGTGAACATTCCGGGCCCCTTCCACACCTTTTTTGATGCCGAAGAAAGAAATAGCCCCATTGGCCATCAGTAACGCCACCACCAGCGTACCCGTAATAAAGTGGGGGCTTTCCAAAATGGATTTACCCTGCATTACTAAGGATAAAATTCCACCGGTGTAGCCCATGGCGATGAACATCGTCATAAAGGGGGCGGTTTTGCGGTGCAGTTGGCGATTTTTGTCCACCACTTCTTCATCGGTGGAGGTGCGGACTTTCCAGCCTGCCAGGGCTACGGCTCCGCCCATGACAAATGCCACAATCCCCATCATCACAGGATGGCCCCAGTGAACGATCGGTTCCGGCGTATTAAATGAAGCAAACCAGTCCGCGATCGGCTGGAGCTTTTGGGCTAACTCGTCTCCAAAGGCCATTGTGTTCTCCTCTTATCTTCTGCGTCGCTCTTGTCTTCTGCGTAACACCAAGAATCCACAACTCTCAGGGATAATTCTGAAATTTGTGATTCACCTCTTGTATTGTATCCATTTCTTAAAAAAATATTGAATCTCTATCAAGTCTGTTGAGTCTAGGCAAAATCTGATGGCTGTATCTATGGTCTTTTATCCCCCAATCTTACATTCATGTATGGATTGTCAATGATTGACTGTGATGTCTCCTAGAACTTTTGGGGAAAGGATTTCACTTGCTTTCTAGGCTGACTTAGACTCCGATCTATTTCCTCCAAAGGATGCCGTTGGCCTAGGATGGTAACTTGACGAAGCTGGTAAAACGAGTTAGCCTGTAGGTATCAAACAGAGTCCAAACCTAGGATGTTAAGAGCATTTTGGGCTTTTGGGGAGGACAAAGTTTATGAAGTACTTCTTGATGAGAATTCCCGACATACCGGATACGTAGCTGAATATCGAGCTGAATGGATTGCAGTTTGTAGCTTGCTTCGATCGTTTGCAACTCTACCGATCCGATCCCCCTGAATATTGAGGGGATTTCGTTAAATTTTTCCAAAGTCTCTCTATTTCTGGCGTAGCCTCTCCGTAGGAGCTAGGGGAATTTAGGGAGATCGTTATGGGTTGCAATCGCAAGTTGCTTGGGGATAGAAGCAGCGATCGTGGTTGAGTCCTGATAGCAAGTTCTACGGGCCGTCAGTCCGGGCAAAGATGATTAGCTAGGGCTTGGCTTGACTGTATCGATTAATTTTCGATCGTGCACCAAAGTTCGGCTACTGATTGCTGGTAGATTCAAAAGCCACGACGATCGAATTGAGTTTCGGCTGCAATCTTATTGTTGACTTTGAATTTTATATGATTCAGTTCTGTTGAATGGAGCTGATTTGTAGTATTGCCTCAATTGTTGAGAAATCTATGGGATTCACGTAATTTTTTGAATTCATTACTGATTTTCAGATTCTTGCGAACTAAATTCAGTCTTGAACATGTTTTCAACCTTTGTGTGAATGAATTGAGCTTTTAGTTCATTGCACTAGCTTTGTTTTGCAATTTTTAGTGTTTCTTTTTTGTTTAATTTCGATTTTTTATGTTGATTCAACCGCTTAGCCATGTGACGCTCCATGGCGCAATTTCTGTACTCGATCGAACGTTTCCCAGCAAAACTATTTTTGAACAAATGAGCCTACGAGCTTGTTTAAACCGCAATAAACTTATCTATCGCTTAGGTTTCTTGATCGCAGGAGTGCAGCAGTTAAACTACTGGGTTGCTGTGGACGATCGAGAGCCTCAATCCCCTCAAGTAGTCGGTTTGATTGGTCTGTATAACCATCGGGAAGACGCCGACGAAGCCCTGTGGATTGCCATGTTCTGTGTTGATCCGGCCTGTCGGGGCCAGGGAATCGGGAAAGATCTCCTCAATTTTGCAATTAACAAAGCAAAACTCGCTGGAAAACGCTACCTGCGCCTCTATACCTCTACGGATCCCAACGAAGCTAAAGCCCAGACGATTTACGATAAAGTCGGTTTCCGCATCATCGATCGCCGACCTATTCCCGGAGAACCCTGCGATCGGATTTATCGAGAGTTGGATTTGCAACCGAGTGCCCTGCGATCGCTGCGATCTACGGGGCCGCAACTGCAATCCTATCTCATCAATCCGCTCTGGGTGCGTGCAGTCCTGCAATTGCCCTAATGTCAAATCCGGGATTGTAGCTATAGCAACGGGGCTGGGTAAGGCCTATTTATAGGAGCCAGGGGTCGATCAGGTCTGGTCGCAGTAGGGGGGCGATCGGACAGATTGGTTCTTGGCGGATCATTTGGGTTCGACGAGGGCGTTGATTAATGATAGTGGTGTGATTCAGAGAAGCTTTACCTATGATGCCTTTGGTAAGCTGGTGGGTGAGTCGGGCAATGCTGGGGTGGATACGCGCTATCGCTTTACTGGACGGGAGTGGGATGGGGAATCGCAACAGTATTACTATCGTGCTCGGTATTATGATGCCAATACGGGACGGTTCATTGGACAAGACCCGTTAGGCTTTGCAGCAGGTGATAGCAATCTGTATCGCTATGTAGGGAATAGTCCTGCCATGGCGACTGACCCCTCGGGTGAAATAGCTGTAGCAGCAGTTGTTTTGCCTGTTGTTGCTGGTTTGGCTGCTAATATGCTTCAGCCGGAGCCTGCTCAAGCACCGATGAATGCAAGAGACAATCATCCTGACCCCAATCAAGTCTTGAGAGAAGCTGCAACTGAAGTAGCCTTAACTGGTGGAGTAGGTCTGGTTAAGAAGGGGGCTGAACATGGCCTTAAACGGGGTGCTTCAACGGCTCTTGGGAAAGCTTTAATCAAAGGGAAAGATAAACTCTTTAAGCTTGGCGGAAATGCAGCAGATACGCTGAGTATTTTGGGTAAAGATTGTATTGATGATTTGTTGCGCAGTACTGCAAAGCCCCTAAGCACATGCTTTGTTGCGGGAACCTTGGTTCTGACTGAAACAGGGATGACTCCTATTGAATCAATTCAAAAAGGCGATCGGGTGTGGTCATATCATCACGATGCTTCAACTTGGGAACTCAGAACTGTTCTTCAGCCGTTAGTGCATGAATATGCGGGAGATATTATTACTCTAGTTGTTGCGGGTGAAATCATTCAAGCAACAGCAACCCATCCATTTTGGGTCATCGGGAATGAAACCTTAAACCTCCGTCCAAGCGCAACAGAAATTCCTCTGGAAGAACAAGCTTATTTTGCAGGTGGTCGCTGGATTGAAGCACAACACTTATAGATCGGCGATCGATTGTTCCTTAAAGACGGGTCAATCTCAGTTGTGCAGAGGTACGATCGCCAATCTCAAGCGTCGATCGTCTACAACCTCATGGTAGAAGGATTGCACAACTATGCAGTCTCTTGCCTGGGGGTACTCGTTCATAACCGAGCACAAATGGCTCGACGATTACCTCAGACTGGTGGTTACTGGGACGATATCCCTGGCGAATCAATCTGGTACTCTAATAAGCCTGATGTCAACAAACTTACCCAAGGCTCTGGGGTTCCTTTTAAGAAAGGATTTCCAGATTTTTCAGCCTGGGAGAAAGGGAAGATTTCGTTACCTAACATGACAGGGAAAAAGGCGGACTTTAGAGAGGCAGATAAATTATTTGCAGAACAACAAGGTTGGTTATTTAAAAATGGAACCCCAAATGGAGCAGCATCTGCGAGATTTCGTCAACAGAACCAATTAACATGGCACCATGTCGAAGATGGTCAAACGATGCAACTTGTGCCTACAGCATTACATGGAAATACCCCTCATTTAGGAGGTGCTTCCCTTAAAAAGGCAGGTAAGATATAGTAGAGCAGCTTGAATTTTTATCTATTGTTGAAATGCTGAAAGACGATTAGGAATTCAGACAAAGTTCCTTTGATAATAAAGAGGTAGATCATGAATCAGTATTCACAGAAACTCGGTGAGCTAGCCATATATTGGTTGTATGAAGATGCTAAGACAGTTAAGATCGAGGATATTTTCGCGCTGGAAAAAATAATACAACATCAGTTACCTCAAGACTACACCGAATTTCTGATGAATTATAATGTAATTGCATTCGATAACTATGTTGAATTTCCTTTAATAGAAGAGTGCTTTGGAGAAGATTGGAAGTCGATCGACCTTTTTTGGGGGATTGTATACGATGAAGCTAGAGATATTGGTCATCAGTATATAAATAACTATAAAGATAGACTTCCTAATGGGTTGCTTCCGATCGCTAGTGATGCCGGAGATAACATCATTTGCATTGGGATAGCTGAGGATATTAAAGGTGAAATTTATTTTTGGGATTTCGAAGAAGAACTTCACGATCCTGATGATGAAGATCTAGAGGACCCCTTCTACAATACTTGCCTAGTTGCTCATTCATTTAGTGAGTTTATTAACTCAATGCGCATTGAAGAAGAACTAGATTAGGTCGCGACATCCCCTAAACTTGCTTTGGGAGCTATATTAAACCGGCACTATTTGATCGTGCATCTTTAAATTTATCTCATCTTTAGATTGAGGCTCTGAGAACCAGTTCTAGAGAATATAGAACCCATTTGGGATCTTTGCTGTAGTCCTTTCTGGGAGCGCATTTCAAGGCAGATTCTCGAATTCGCCTACAAGCCTTGCGGAATCAAGATTCTAGCCGTAAATCTCAAATGGATTCTATATAAGTTTTAGATGATGAAAACATCTGATGCCGGGTTAATAGGAGGTTATCTGTATGGGCCAGGGGTCGATCAGGTCTTGGCGCAGCAGATGGGCGATCGGACAGATTGGTTCTTGTTGGACAAAAGCCATTAGGTTTTACAGCAGGCGATCTCTTGTTCCTGTGGGACATCTAAATTGCAGAGGTACGATCGTCCTAATAAGACTTAGATCGTACTTCTCCCCCCTTCCCAAAAACTGGCTTACCCGAGAACGGATGGGGTTTACAATCAAAAGATGAGTTTCGATAGCACCTGTCGGCGACTAGCCGAACAATTTCCCGAAGACATTGCCCAATGGCTCCTCGGCAGACCCATTCAATCCACCCTTCTCAAACCCACCGAACTGTCCCTCGAACCCATCCGCGCCGATAACCTGATTTTACTCGAAGGCGATGCCGACATCCTGCACGTAGAATGGCAAACCGACCCCACCCAAGTCATGCCCATGCGCCTTGCCGACTATCGCCTGCGCATCCACCGCAAAGCCCCCGATAAAACCATCCATCAAGTCGTCATCTACCTACGCAAAATCGATTCCCCCCTCGTCCAGCAAAACTACTTCGAAATCGCAGGCATGTACGCCGAGTACAACGTCATTCGGATCTGGGAAGTTCCCGTCACAGAACTCATGCAGGCTCCCGGTCTATTGCCCTTTGCCGCCCTCGGCCAGACCGATAACCCCGAACGCACCTTGCGCGATGCGGTACAAGCCATGAAACAGGTTAACAACCCAGAGCAGCAGCATGAGTTACTGGGTGCAGCCTACTTACTCGGTGGGTTAGTATTAGAACGAGAGTTGATTGGTCGAATCATTCGGAGGGATGTTTGCGCGAGTCCGTTACCTATCAAGCCGTCTTGGAAGAAGGCCGCGAGGAAGGGCGTCAGGAAGGTCGCGAGGAAGGCAGGCAAGAAGGTCTTCAGGAAGGTCGCCGATCGCTGGTCATCAGCCTATTACGGGAAGGCGCAGAGATTGATCTGATTGTCCGGGCAACGGGTTGGTCGATCGAGCAAATTCAGCAATTACAGCAGGACAGTTCTCGCTAGCAAGACTGCAACCCCTGGGGCTATTCCTCTACATCGATTGCTTGTCAAGGCTCCTATAATACTCATCATAGGAGCCAACCGCCTCGCTTGCCTCTCTCCCTGCTAGTCCATCCATCCGCTGGTGCGTGCAGTCCTACAACTGCCCTCAGGTCAGCCTAATATCACTTGCTGGGATGCCCATCACTCGTGAAAACTGCACAGCTAAAGGCATTTCGATCGCCTTCAGTGTAGCCGAAAGGCAACTTTCTTTAATCCTTGCATAGCTGTATAGTTATGATGTAATATGTAGACCCATTAATTTGTGTAAACATATCATCTTCAACTTTAAGATAGTTATCAAAAGCTGAATACATCAACAACCGAGTATAACGACTCATGCAGTTACTGTGGGGATTGATTGGGTGGGGCGTTGTTTCAGTCATCCTGGCTGAAGTGACGCGGGACATTTACCATATTGCGGGGCACTACTGGCAACCGTTAAAGCGGCACCATATGGCCCATCACAAAGCCTATCGTCGAGATCTGACGATGACGACTCTAGAGAACTATAAACAGGCGCAACTCTATAATGATGTGCCGGAATCTCTGGCGATGATGGGAGTGACGGCCCTGGCCGCTGTATTGACGGCGCAACTGGGGATGTGGTTTGGGTGCCTGTATTCCCTGGCCTTTTTGATTCCTGCGGCGGCTCGCTCCCAAGGCTGGTTGCTGCAAACGGACTTCAGCCATAAGCCCGGTGCATTGGTCACGATTCCCAGTCAGTGGAAGGTGAATCGCTCTTACCATTGGCGACACCACTTCGACGAGATGAATGCTTACTATTGTGGGCATTTCACCTTTGTCGATCGCCTGTTGGGAACCAGTTTGGCCCTGAAAGGCAAGGTCGTTGCGGTGACGGGGGCCTCCGGCGGGATGGGTCGGGCACTGATTGATGAGCTATGCCAGCAGGGAGCCCAAGTGGTCGCCCTCACGACCCGTCCCGGCGCAGAATTCCCCCCAGAAGTTCGGGTGCAGCGTTGGCAGCTTGGGGCCGAGGCTGATTTAGTCGCTCAGCTTCAGGATGTGGATATTTTGGTCATCAACCATGGCATGAACGTCTATGGCGATCGATCGGCCCAGGCCATCCAGGAAATCTATGAAGTCAATGCCTTTTCGGTGTTGCGACTGGCCAATGCCTTTTTCAGCACAGTGACAGGCCCAACGGACAGAGCTACGAAGGAACTGTGGGTGAACACCTCGGAAGCGGAAGTCAATCCGGCCTTTAGTCCGCTCTATGAACTCTCCAAACGTACCGTAGGAGATTTGCTCACGTTACAGCGGTTGGATGCGCCCTGCATTATTCGCAAGTTAATCCTGGGGCCGTTTAAGAGTCCGTTGAATCCCTACGGCATTATGTCAGCCCGCTGGGTAGCTTGGGCGATCGTGGCCTTGGCCAAGCGGGATGTTCGCAACATCATTGTGACGATCAATCCGATCACCTATCTGGTGTTTCCCATACATGAGTTTTTCCAGTCATTGTATTTCCGGTTGTTTACCCGTCGTTCCCGTGCAGTGGCTCCTGATGCTAGCGAATTGGTCAATGCTAAATAATTCCAGCGTTGTTTACGCTTAAACAAGACGTTGTCAATACGATTGTTGCAAGCCGTTGATTAGAATTAACTCATATAACGCGATCGTGATTCTGCATTGGATTCATATCGCGTTTTTTGTTGAATTTTTATATTGTGGTTTTAGCACCCTCTGTACTGGCCTTTTGTGCAGCGTAGCGCTCTTTGAAAATCCGCTGTTGGACTGCATGATCGACGATCGGTTGGGGATATCCCGACCGATCGCGGCTGCCTTTGTCGATCTTGCCGGAGATTAACTCTTCAGTCTCGACACTGCGCAGTTCGGGAAGCCAGCGCCGGATATATTCCCCATCGGCATCAAATTTTTGCGCCTGACTGGCGGGATTAAAAATTCGCAGGGGCTTGGGATCCATCCCACTGGATGCACTCCATTGCCACCCCCCATTATTCGCCGCCAGATCCCCATCCACTAGCCGCTGCATGAAATACTTTTCCCCCCAGCGAAAATCTAAAATCAAATCCTTGGTGAGAAAACTGGCCACAATCATGCGACAACGGTTATGCATCCAGCCCGTTTCGTTCAACTGTCGCATAGCTGCATCGACGATCGGATATCCCGTTCGGCCTTCACACCAAGCCTGAAAGCGGTCTTCCTGGTTATCCCAGGGAAAATTCTTAAACGGAGCGCGATAGGCTCCCTGCTCTAGTTCGGGAAAATGAAAGAGTACATGCTGGTAAAATTCCCGCCATGCTAATTCCTGCTGCCAGGTGGTAATGCCCCCTTGGGTTTCTTCGCTGCGGGCCTGTTCCATGGCGGTTTGTGTCGCGGCCCAAACGGTCCGAATCCCGATCGTGCCAAATTTGAGGGCTGGGCTGAGGGTGGAGGTACCGGAGTTAGCGGGAAAGTTCCGTTCGGTGTCGTAATCACCAATGTGTTGCTCGGTGAATTCGTTTAACCGTTGTTGCGCTGCTAGTTCACCCGGTTCCAAAATCTGCCCATTATCCCAACTGAATCCTAATTCCTTTAACGTTGGTAATTCAATTACACCCGTTCGTTGGACTGTTTCCTGTTCCGTTTCTGATAGCCCGATCGCACCTGTTAATTCTGCATAGGGCTCTGCTTTGGGCTGACTGCGCCAATTTTTCCAGAAGGGTGTGTAAACGGTGTAGGGGGCTTGGGTGGCTTTGGCGAAGATTTCCTGGGGGGTATGCAGCAGTTGATCCCAGGCGGTTACGACTTCAACGCCCACGTCGTGCAGGGCATGAATCAGGGCATTATCCCGTTCCTGGGCATAGGGCTCCACATCCCAGTTCCAATACACAGCAGTTGCGGCTAGATTTTTCGCCAGCTTAGGAATCGCTTCCGTGGGCCGATCGTGCAGGAACAACAACTGACTGCCCGCCTCACGATACCGTTGCGCCAGCGATCGTAAGCTGCCTAGCAGGTAATCCACTCGCACGTCAGCCACGTCATCCCGTTGCAAAATGCTAGGATCTAAGCAGAATATCCCCACGACTTTGCGTGTTTTTTGGCGAGCCATGGCCAACCCCACATTGTCGGCGATGCGCAAATCTCGACGGTGCCAAAATAGGATGAGGTCAGACATGATAAACCCAAGAAGCAATATAAACCCAAGAAGCAATCCCAGCAAAACCGATCATTCAGATCAAATTTACTAACTAGTTTACCTGATTCTCCTGAATTTCGCTGTTTCTCTCCCGAGTGCTGATCAACGAGATCAAGTTAGTGAACAATAGGGAAAAGATGTCTGGAAAATAGCTTGGATCTATGGCTTGGTCTCGATCGCGCAGGGTGTCCCTCCCCTTACATCAACAGATTTCCGAACAACTGCGATCGGAGATCGAAGCTGGAACCTATCAACCCGGCGATCGACTGCCCAGCGAAGCCCAACTGATGGCGCAATTTACCGTGAGTCGCATTACCATTCGACGGGCGATCGCGAATCTGGTTCAGCAGGGGTTAGTGCAATCCCACCATGGCAAAGGGGTCTTTGTGACGACCCACGATCGGGCAATTTATTCTCTCTCCAGTCCCTTCGTTTGGTTTAACGAAGACATGGTACGCCAGGGATTAACCCCGCGCATTCAAACCCTCCTATTCCAAGCCGTCCCGCCCCCGGAATCCGTGCGCCAAACCCTAGCCCTGCCGCCGGAAGTGACCCAAGTCTACCTTCAGAAAAAGTTCCTGATGGTGAACCAAGTAGCCGCTGCTTTGGATATTACCTATCTCGTGCCGGATTTAGGTGCAACCTATGCGGCAGAACTGAAGGACAAGATGACCTTTCCCCTACTGGAACAGCAGGGCATTAGCGTCGATCGCATCGATGCGCTACTGTCCTGCCGCCAAGCCGATTCAGAAACCGCTGCGGATCTAGGTTTACCCCTCGGCAGTCCCATTTTGGTCTATCACCATACGGCCTATACGGGCGATCGGCCTATTCTCTACGGCGAAACGCTCTCCAGTGGCGATCGCCTAGCCTACGCTGTTACCTTGAAAAAATAGAACCCTATAGGATGCTCAAATTCCTTTGAGCAGAGTCTCGATCGCTGTGCAATATTTTGAGACGGTTCTGGATGAGTTTAAAACTAGAATTCCATCGTCTCCGCACGCTCCGCTAGGAATGTCATGATTAATTTTTCGACAACTCCGACATACTTGAACCTATTGTTAGTTGGTCATCAGATACTTGTAAAAACCTGGTAAATTGGTCATAGAATTGATATTTAAGTTGGTAGGCATAATGCTCAGCCTGAATACAGTATTCTAACGCTGCTTCAGATGTAATGAATTGTTGTAAGTGAATAGCCAACTCTTGAGAATGGGTTCGCCCACCCAAAATACGTTCCTGGCCGATGTCAGACTGCCTGCTGTCATGAATCATGTGAAAGTAATAGAACTCTGATCTAGGCTTTTGGAGAGATTGTCCATGGGATAAGCGTTCAGAAATCCTTGGCCAGAAACAGGTGTACTCTACCGAAACAAGTACCTCCGCCCAAAAACGAAGAAATGTGACAAGCCCAATTTGGCAATGGTGCTGCCCTAGGCAGTTCACTAGAAACTGATAGCTTTCTGCCCGGATTGTCTGAGTTATTTCGGTTTCTGGTGTGGTTAAAATTCTTTCAGGAGTGGCCCCAAGATTCAGTAAATCTTGGAACAATAATTCACGATGGGAAGGCAGGGGAATGCCCTTGGTATTGCGAGGAAATTCTTCATTCAAGATACCTCGAACTGTCTGTTTAATCTGAGGAGCGGTCAGTGCATCAATGACAAACTCATAAATATTGACAATTGAGAGGGATAGAAATCTGCGCTGGATTAAAATTTCCAGAAAATCCTCCCAAGCGATCGTGTCAATCTGAGTCAAGATGGGACAGGATTTAAACTGATCAATTAATTTGATTTCAAAATCATTAAGTGCCTTTAACATGCTGACTAATTCACAAATAGGATTTTCAGATCATTTCTCCAATTCTGCTTGGGATCTGGGGAAAAGTGGCGTGCAACTTGCCACATGAGTTCGAAATCGTTTTGTAAGGTCTTTACGATTAGTTGATTGGCTGCGTTTAAGTTTAATTCTATCTGAAAGGTATTGATAGCTAGTGATCCGTGCAGGAAAGGCGCAGCGAGCATATAATTACCCGCTCGGTAGATTGCCAGAGAAGGCAGTGTATCGTATAGCTTAATTGAAAGGAAGTGCGGTTTTTTTGAGTGTTGGATAATTTTTTCTAGCGTTTCCAAGTTAGCAATCACATAATCGCGGATATTGGCCTCACTCCCAAAGCTATCATTAGCATATCGTCGCAAAACCTCTTCTCTCAGTTTGGCAGCTTCAGAATAGGGCCACGCTAATAGAATTCTGATCTGAATATCGTTTTGAACGCACTGGATTAGAGATTCATAATAGTCATCTAAGTTGGGTGCAAAGGTTTGCAGAATATCAACTTGACGATTCTCTAGATTGGGAGCGTTGATTAAGCAATCGAGTGCAGCGCTAAATGTATCTTTAGGAAAACTTGGATAAATATAGTTTAAGCCAATCTCAGAGAAAAAGACGTCACCATTTTGGCGCTGTAGGTATTTTGCACTTAAATACTTATGCAATTGCGGTAGTTTATGCCCTTTTCCTGTAATCTGAAATTTTTTGTAGATATTCTTCAGGCGTTGGGTAAAGGCTTCTTCCTCAATTGTAGAATATGACTGAATGTAAGCCTCCAGTAGATCGTTTTTACTTTGGCCTTGAGCTTCTTGTAAACACATCATCACCTCTATTTCAAGAGGGGTAAGTTCATACTCTGGGCACTGACATAGCGCCTCTAAAAAAGAAATCCAACTCATACTCAATCTTAGAATTAGAAGTAACTGTGGTAGCAGCAACCTAGACTGAAGATTTCTACTTGATTACACTTCATTACACTATTCCTCCATTTACTTACTTTCTAGAGACAAGTAAAAATAACTGTACCTTTTATAAGGCTGATTGTCTATGTTTGATACATTCCAATCCACCCTTTATCAACGGCTACAGACATTTGAGTTGGATGATCCAAGCCATGAATTTGGGTTTACCCGCCATCTGATGAAAAATCATGGCTGGACGCTAGCCTATGCTCAACGGGCGATCGCGGAGTATAAAAAGTTTGCCTTTCTTACCGTCGTTGCCAACCATCAGGTGGTGCCTTCTGATCAGGTAGATCAGGTATGGCATGCCCACATACTCCTGACACAGTCCTACTGGGAAGAGTTTTGCCCAAAGGTGTTAGGGAAAAAACTGCACCATCATCCAGCCCGAGGGGGACGTGCAGAACGCGTAGAATTCCATCATCTTTATACACAAACGATCGCGAGTTATCGACAATTCTTTGGTGCTCCACCTATTGATCTTTGGTCACCGCCAGATGTGCGGTTTGGTGCTGAACTAAAGATGCAGCGGATTAGCTTAAACGATCACTGGGTGATTCCTAAACGTATTCTTCCTCTGAAAATTGCTCAGTCCTGGAGTATTCTAGCGATCGGGGTCGGTCTGATGCTGATTTACAGTGGTGCAGCCCATGGAGCAATGCCAGAGCAAGCAACAGGTAACACTGCTGCTAATCTATATTGGACAATCCTCTTTGGTGCGGTCATCCTGGGACTCAGCTTACGTTACGTGATCCAAAGTCCCAGCCAACAGCCCCATAAACCTCAGCTAGACCATTACCAAACCGCTTATTTAGCGGGAGGAGATTCACGCTCTGTGGAGTTGGCTATTACTAATCTAGTCCATCAGGGCTATTTGCGTCCCAATGTTCGCAATCGGACGTTTGCGATCGAAAAACAGTTAGCGCCTGAAGCACCATCCCTCGAACAGCAAGTAATGAAGCAAGTTCATCGAACACCATCTTTCAAAGATCTACGGCAAGCTAGCCAATATCAAACGAATTTTCTAAGAAGATCACTAGAGCAGGAGAAGCTATTGATGACAGGATGGGCTGCTTTTATGGGATCAAGCTTTGTTTGGTTTATTCCTATGACATTGCTCAGCAGTGGTCTAGGTATTCAATCCTTATATGTAGATGGGGCTATCTGTACAGCGGCATGGTTATCAATTGGTATTGTGACTTTATGCTGTTGTTCTTCTAGTGGGCGCACTCGTTGGGGGGATCGAGTCCTGGGACAGATCCAGGAACAGCACAATGCTTACGACCTGACTCAGCGCTTTGCCTTGTATGGCTATACAGCTCTATCCGGTGGGGCACTGGATGATTTAAAGCAAATGTTTGCAGCAGAAGCGCAAGAAAATACTGCGGGAGGTTGTGGCTGTGGCTGCTAGGTCGCTCGCACCTGGAAAATTCCTAAATGTTCTTTGCCTCGACGACTGACAATGGAATCTTTTGCTGCTTTGAACAGAATGACATCAAAGTCAGGGGCGAACAGTTCCAGAATGGCTTGGGGTTGAATGCTAAAGGGCGGCACGTCAGAGCGATGGCGAGTCAAGAATAGAGCAATCAGTTGCCCTTCTGGACGGAGCAGGTTCTTTACAACCTCAACGTAGCGCGATCGCAGCGTTGGATCGATCGTACAAAAACAATTGTGCTCCAGAACATAATCAAACTCCTGGAAAAACGCTGTTTCGAGTTCAAAGATATTACGTTGTAAAAACTGAGTGGTTAGGGCTCGTGCTTGGGCCGTTGCCTGAGCATACTCGATCGCAGTGCGGGCAAAATCAAACCCGATAACGTCAAACCCTGCGGTTGAAAACAACATCGCATCCTGTCCCTTCCCACATCCCAAAACGGCCATTTTCCCAGCTTTAAGCGCTTGGGATGAAGCCAGTAGATTGATTAAGGGGGGAGCTGGACACCCTAGATCCCACCGATCTTGATTATTTCGATACCTGTCATTCCAGGATTCAGCAGCGAAGTCACTCATACTTAGAGATCAATCCTGTAATATCCTTCTATACTCTGAATTTAGGACAGAATGACGACTTTCAGACACCTAATTGTCTCAAATTTCCAAAAAGATTGAAAATTAGGGAATAAATGACTATATTACCTGTGATCGATACCTGCGCGGCCTAGTAGAAAGCTGATCAGATCCCAGTGGAAACTATCTCCGACTCAGCAAGTAACATTCCCAGAATATTTGAGTAGTTTGCTTGGTTAGTCTATAGAAAAATCAGTATAAAAAGCATCGTGCCCAAAGGACTGATGATCTCGAATCAGATTTTCGATAAGCATTCAGACAAGATACTATGCAGACGATCTACCAGACAGTTTGGACTCCGCCAGCACAGATCAAGGATCATAGAGGCTTGTTGCTTGATCCTGATACATTTTTCTTCGCATCACCTCCTCCAGAGATTGGAGCGGTAATTAGCGCAGCATCAGGAGCAGGTACTACGGAGGCACTCAATCGATTAAGTAGAACACCCATTTTGCAAACTTTACTGGAAAATACCCGAAGCGTCTTCTCTTCTTGGCAACAAGTCCTGATCACCCTTTTCTACCTCTTCCTCTTTGCTCTCCTCAGCCTATTTTCTATTGGGGCTGGATTCTTAGTTGGAATAATACTGAATGCTTCCGGTGCAGGTTCAATTTGGGCTTGGTTTGGAGGAGGGTTAGTAGCAGTGCTATTTGGATGGTTTTATATCACTACATTTCGCGGTTCCAAAGCTAAATGCTCTTTTGTGGGTGAACTGGGAGTTGCTTATTACTGGCAAACCCGTAAAGGAATCAAAGGTGAGGTTTTGCGTTTCTCAGAAACAACGGGATTACGCAAGAATATTACGAATCGCTACAGATATGGAGACTATGACAGCACTTCATTTCACTATATTTGGAACAATCAACCGTTCTTGTCGGATCAGCCAACCAGGAGACGACCTTTCTCCATTGCGGGAGCAGCTTGGGATATTTCAATTAGTGATGACTACATTTTTGCTCAAGCGGCGGAACGAGCTTGGAGCACCATCCGGCTCCAACGGGCACAAGCTGAACTCGCTCAGTCGGGTGTTGTTCGGTTTTCAACAGCTCAGAGTATCAAGTTGGAAATAGGTTCAGGTTTTATTACGGTTATCTTTTCCCATCGAGTGCCAGGACGGATTGAGGCCCATGAACTAGAATTAACGACGGGAAATGGCACGATTGCAATTCGACGCAAGACTGATGGATGGTCATCTGGACGCTTTAACCCCCTTGATCTTGTGAATGTTGTCTTGCAAACCCGTGACATTGACGACCTGAATGTATTTCTTTACTTAGTCGAAGCGATCGTTTTGAAAAGATCCTAGTCTAGCGTTTACAAGCTAGCTTGTGTCCACTCTCCATCCATTAAATATATCAATCCAGCAAATTAGCCCTGTCAGGATGATGGAATGATACAAGGCATTGTTCAAGAAGGACTGACGATCTAGAGTCGAATTCTTGGTAAATCCATTCGCTATACCGTTTATCTGCCTGCTGACTATGCCACTTCCGTGCTTTAGCTTTAGGTGTAAAAAAGGACGATTAGCACACTCTAAAAAGGCGATGTTTCTTTTTCAGGATAATGTACAACTTCATGTGAAGACAACTGATTATTACACAAATGGATTCTACCAAAGCACCGGATGTTATTTTGCTTGGATGCGAGGGCAAGAGCGGCTGTATGAAATAACTACAAATTATCACAGGTGCAGAAGAGAAAAATCAGATTGTGTCTTATATTTTGCTAGAGCGGCTGAGTCAGCTTGGAATCAATATCGTCAATAGGAAAATCATGATATTTTACAAACAGGATGAAAAGCAAATGGTCTTTTTCTTGGATGAGTCTGCCGTAGAGGCGATCGCCGTTTATAGAGGGGCTGTTGAGAAGTTACGCTGTACTAGAATAGAGAGCAGTAGTTGATAATCCGGCTCCATGCAAATCTACTGCACACATCCCTCATCGACAAAAGAAAACCCTCATTTGACCGAATTGTCGCTGTCTTCGGGTGATCGGCTACCACTATCGCTTCATTGTGAAACCTGTGGAATGCCATTGATTTTGAGTGATGGTCGCTACGTTCCGATCGAATCCTTAGGGGATGGAGGATTTGGTCGAGTATTTTTGGCCTATGACCTCAAATTCCCCCAAAATGATGGCACCTATGCCCGTCGAGCCATCAAACAATTCCGTAGTGATCGCGGACTCTTTCCTGGGCAGATTCAACAAGCACTGAAAGCATTTGAGTCCGAAGCCGACGTCTTAGATAAACTACGTCATACTCAGATTCCACGGGTATATGAACCTTTTCAAGTGCAATCGGGTGATCACAGCTATGCATATTTCGTTCAAGAGTATGTGCCGGGTGATAACTTACAAAAAATTCTGGACAATTCATCTGGCACGGTTTGGCCTGAAACTGCGGTGAAAGAAATGCTCCGTCAGATGCTAGAGATTTTAGATTATTTGCAGACTCGATCGTCACCTGTAATTCATCGCGATATCAAACCCTCTAATATCATTCAGACAACCGATGGTAAATACCATCTGATTGATTTTGGCGCGGTGCATCAGGTAATGGCAGATACAATATCCACAATTTCAGGACAGACAACTCAACCTTTTTGCACACCAGAATACGCCGCTCCAGAACAATTACAGGGACAAATTGGGTTGACGACTGATTTATATGCACTTGCTAAAACTGCTATTTGCTTGTTAACTGGTAATCCCAATGGAGCATTGCCACATCACACATCTTGGCAGTTTAAACGCTTGCTTTTGCAGATGCGCGATCCTGACCCGGTGAAACGGCCAGCGTCGGCCAGCGTAGCTTTAACGCAACTGAATCAGCAGCGTCCGCCGGGACGTCTACTAGGGTATGGGTTACTTGGAGGTTGTACGATCGCGGGGCTAATCACCTATGGCCTGCCTCAGTTCAATCGTCCCAAAATCCCGCAACGCGATTGGACAGTGAGCTTATCAACAATTAGTGATATTAGCTTTCCTCCACCAGTTGAAACCACTTATTTTTATGGTGGCAGTACTACTGCAGAACCCCTTGCCGCAGAAATCAACGATCGAATTCAACGTAACAACCTGAAATTGATTTTGAAACGAAAGCCGCCCAGTCAGGGATATGAGTATTCGGCAGACGGCATAGATCGATTGATTCAGGGAGAACTAGACTTTGCGCTTTCCTCGAAAGGGATTCAAGCTAAGCAAGCCAACAACGCCCGTGCTCGCCAAGTCAAACTGGCTAAAATTGCCGTTGCAACAACAAGTAGTGCCGTTGTCGTGCATCCAGAATTACCAATTGGCGGAATTACTTCAAAACAATTAGAGTTGATTGAGGCAAGAAAGATTCTTAATTGGCAAGAAGTGGGCGGGCCTGATTTGCCGATTCGGATGTATGCCACTGATGCTCAATATATCAAAAATCCGAGCGGTGGAGAACCACAAGCGGGAGTCGATTTTACTAAAGTAAAAAATTTTGAGGAGGCATTTCAAAGAATTCAAGATGATCGTGGGGGTATGATGATTGCGCCTACTTCAGTCGTTGTGCGGTCGATCGTCGGCTGCTCGTTGAAAGCCTTAAAACTGGGGTTCGATGCTGGTTCTCTCCTCCATCCTTACCAACAAGAGCGGATTCTTTCCAGCGCAGATTGCCGTGCGAATAAACGAAATCAGGTGAATCTGAAGATAATTGAAGCATCTTCCTATAAACTTCTATCGACAATTTCAGTAATTGTCTTGCAAGATGCTGGCATTAAACAGTGGATAGGTGAATACTATGCCGCTGTGCTGACCACAAAAGAAGCCAAAAGAATTATGGCAGAACTGGGCTATGTCCCCATTCCGTCAGTTAATCCAGAAGTCCAAAATTGAGTCAAGACTATTTCGAGTATGGCCTATAGGAATGCTTGTTCAAGCAAGGCTAAGTTTTGTCCGGCGTAGCCTGTGGTGATTTGTGTTTTAAGCTGTTGAATGCCTTGCCGAAGTTTCAAGGGTGGAATTTCTTGTTTTAGAAGACAGACGATCTTGCTTACAATTCGCTGCATCTGTTCAGCACGAACCACTTCATCTTCTACCACCAAACTATGACTAATCAGCAATTTGGCCATTGCATTAGGCCGTCCTTTAATTAAATAGCGAATCTCGCGGGCAATTTCCTCGATTAGTAAATTCGTGATTTCTTTCAGGGTGACAGGCTCTACTTCGTACTCTGCCTTGGCGGATTTGCCAATTAGTGAGTGCTGACTCATGAGGGAATAGAGCGCGTCATCTAGCTGTGCTAGTGGCACCTCAGGCAGACTCTGGCGCAACTCAAGATAGTCGAGCGGTTGTCGCCAAATTGCCAGCCAGTATAAGATTGCTTTTTCGAGTGCCGACAAATGGCGAAACTCCGATCGAAGAATTTGTGTGATATCTTTATTTCCATAGATACTAACCCCTGATTCAACTAAAGTGGCGATGCTGCCAGCATGAATAGTCCGAATCCGTTCCGCCATCAATTTAATAATTTGAGGATTATTGTAGATTGCGATAAACCTTTGTAGCTCCAGTTCACTGCCTTGCAGTCCCTCTGCTATCAAAAATTCGCGATCGTCTGCATCAGTCATTCCAGTTAGCTCATAGCACTTGGGTGTCAGGTGCTGGGTGAGTAATGGCGATAGCCGTTGCCGACTGACGAGCAGTAGCGTACTTTGATGATCATGTCCGATCGCGCGCAGGAGCTTTTGATAGTCGTCGTCAATATCGGTTGTCAGTATTGTTTCCCATTGATCAAGCACAATTAGGCAGCGATGCCGTTTCAGACAACGTTGCAAATCCGCCAAGGTTCCCTGTTCGACTACGCCTTGGGACAAACTGAACAAAAGTTGGTTGATTAATTCCGGGGGAGTGATGGCGGTTTCCAGCGAATACCAAGCATGGTGTGAAAACTGTGATTTAGTCTGGTGCCAGACACTTCGTGCCACAGTCGTTTTGCCCATTCCCGCACGACCATAGAGCCAAACCATACGGCATTGTCGATCGTTCAACCAATTTTGCAATTGTGCGATCGCCGGACGACGACCATAACAGACTGGCGCTGGGGCATCGGGTGTCGTACTCAAATCAGCAGCATCTTCCAATTCGACATCAAGCGCTTTGCACAGAGCCTGAAAGTTTTCGATTTGGACTTTTCGCCCTTGTAGAAACCGCCTGAGCGTCGCTACCGAAGGTGAAAAGCCTGCCACGTTCGATCTCCAGTAATTGTCCCAACCGATTGTCGGCGCTGGTTGAGTAGCTTCCATTGCCGCTTGCAGCCAGCGCTCATCATCGGCTGTCCAACCGCGTTTGAGGCGTGCTTGCTCAATAATAGTTTTACCGTGTTCAGAGAGACAGAGAGAGACCATACATTAGATTGGAATTTACCATCATCCGTACCTGCTTTCTGGTCGTTTGTCAAGGATCACTTTTAGCTCAGTTGGTTCAGCCTGTGACTGAGCTGAAGCTGAGACTAGCCAAACTCAAGCAAATTTTTCTAAACTGCATATGTCTCAATTGCTGAGGATGATTTATGACACAGGTTAAGATGAATCGAATCCAAATCTCATCGATCATGTATATCTTAGTCGGACTCGTAATTCTCGGCGTTGCTTACCTATTCAAACCTTCAATTATTGAAGATTTGAAAAAAAGTTCAAAACGTCGTCCAGGCTATCCAGATGAACGAGCTATTAGTCGAGAGTTCCATCAATTATGGCAAGAAGAAGTGGCTAAGTCCGCGGGCCAATCATAAATAGGAGACTGCATAATGACCTATTCAATTTCTGTTCAATTCATGCGCTCAATTATTCCAAGATTCATTACCGTTCAAAGTACGATCGCCCTTACGATCGCAACTTTGATATTGGGCTTAGAGCCATTAACGATCCTTTAACTTATAGACGTAGGATCAGTTCAGATAAGATTGGAAAGTACCCCCCAACATTGTCATCTAGGAGATAACCAATGAGCTTGCCAGCACGATCAATTACAGTAGTTTTTGCGACTGTAGCACTGAGTCTTGAAATGTTTGCCACAAGCGCAACTGCATCAAATCTTAATCTTCAACAACAGTCCTCAAGCAGTAATTCACCTTCTACAGTACTTCTCAGCCAAGAAAGACCAGTGCTATTGGCTCGAAATACAAAACGGAAACCGAAGAAATCTAAAACGAAGAAATCCAAATCCCGTCCAAATAATGTTGTCGTCTCACCCGAAGAAGCATCTCAGTACCGACAATTGGAAATCGATGGATGGGCAGCAGCTGAACAATGTATTCTTTATGGAGATGGTGCTGCATGTAATCGCCTATCGAATATCTATTCAACGCTACAGAATTTGTGTTCTCAAAAACCATCTCAAATTTGCTCCAATCATTACACAAATTTAAGTGGTCATGAAGCATATCTGAGAACGATAAAACCGATGCTAGAAGTGCATTGAAGAGAGTTATTTTCCTCCTACCTTATTACTTCTGATTTTCGCATGACCACTTGCGATGACCGCCTAGCTATAAAGTAGCACTTGGTTGGACATATAAACATGACTCATCTGATCTATGCGCAGTAGGTGAGCTATCGTTTCCTATATCATCCTTGCCACTCTGTACATGAAGAGGTCTTATGAATCAGTCTTTAAAGGATTGTTTGAAAAAGAACGATATACCAGGAAAGGTTATAGCGTTCATCATATATATCATGATGCTTTCACTTGTGTATCGCTTCGCTTTCGGTGAGGCTTGGCTATACCCTTTTATGGTTTATATAACGCTTGCAGCGATTTTCAGTATTAAACCACTCATCACATTAATACAACGCTTTTACTGTCCGATCTGCCATCAGAATTTTGCATTGGTCATACGTGATCCTGTAATCACATGGGATGGTTATATACGGAAGGTGCAGACGACCTACTGTTGCTCACATTGTTCTTACGAAAAAGTATATGAATTTTCTCAAATCGATGAGTATCGAAAGTTTCAGCTTGAAGAAGCCAAGCGAGATTTTGCCAAAGAGTTTGAGCATGAATTAAAAGATTTATCACTCATCGATCGCGCAAAAGCCCTTAGAGAAATCCGAAGACAGGCAAAAGATACTGAAGAAGCAAGATTCCGGGAAAAACAAAATGCCGAATATTTAGAATGGCGAGAAAAACAAGGATATTACTCAAACTATGATTAGTCCATGATAAAACTGCTTCAGCAGTAGCATAGATGGGACGCTCTGGTTAGTACTTCTCCTGAGTAATCCTAAACCCTTTATGTTTTGACGCAAAATCTGTTGAAAGTTTCAATTAGTTGGTAACAGCTGCTATGATTGTCAGTCTTTTTGTAGGAATTTCAATCGTTCTACTCATCACCTCCCGCTATTTCTTTAAGCGGCATCGAGATTGTGCAAAAGTCGCGATCGCAACACCAATATATTTGCATCCTTTTACCAAGGTTATATTAGAAGACACGGCAAGCAAGGAAACTCTCTCTGCCCAGAGTTCTTTATTTATATACCAGATATTCGCTTTTTTAGGAGTATGGGTATCTTTATCCTCGATAGCCATCATCTTAGCTGAAATTATATCCGCAAGGGTAGAATCTTTCTTGTTGATTGTCACTTTGCTTTTGCTGGCATTTATTCTCTATTCGGTTATCTATATATTTTCCAATGCTTCCAAACTAGAGCCACAGGTCAGAATCAAACGGAAAAGGCACTGCGCTTTTTGCAAAACACCTTTTATTAAGCAGGATATCCAAGCGATCGATTTTCTCCATGATACTGAGCTGGCAGAATATCATGCAGGTCTAATTCAATGCCGTGTGAATACTGAATTTTGTTTAGATTGCTCTTTCCCAATTAGTCGAGAAACATTAGATCTTAGTATCTCATCTTTCATCAAAGATGAGTCTACCATCTGTCCGAAATGCAAAAACCGTACTTTCATCGTCAGAAACATCAGCGAAATACTTACGACTGAACGTATTGGCGATGCGGGCTATAGAAATTTTATGCAGCAATGCAATTATTGCGGGTGCCAAGTAGAAAAGCAGCCTCGTATTACCCTGTTATCACTAGAGCCAACAATTAAATCTGCAATTTATGATCAATATACGACCCAGTATCAATCCTATTCTTCTAGCCTCATAGCAGCGATTCAAAGGATGATTCGGCTTGATCGAGCCGGGAAAAATCGTTTGTCAGAACCCTATCACATAATTGACAATGCTCGACTCCGAAAAAATCGCACTCCGAGCCTGAGAGAAATCAAATACTTGAGCACAGACGACTTAGAACGCGCGATCGAATTCATTCACAAATGTGTGGAAAGAAGAGAGGTAGAGGAACAGGCGATAGCAGATTCCGCACCTGATCCCTATTAAATGACAAAATAATCGAGACTTTTTGAGGTTGGTCAGCTATGGCTTTAAGTAATGAATCGGACGAGTATATTCTCAGACAACCTATTCAGTCAAAAGAAGATGCAATGGCCGCATGGCAGCAATGGTTGAGATGGGGAGAGAACGATAATATTGGAGCTGGATTGATTGGCGTGATCGCCAGTTTTGGCCTTGGCGATCCAGAGATTATCGACTTTCTGGAATCTTGTACTAGTAGTGGTATTGCGGCAATTCGATCGGCGGCTTCCATTGCCCTCACCAATTTAGCAAATCAAGGCGATGTGCTTGCTCTATTTGCCAGCAGACGTTATCAGCAATATGGACATGAGCGATTCAGCATTCAAGCTAAGCAGGAGCGTGAATTTTATCAAAAACAGGCAGATGCCGCAGGGCTTTCGCTCACAGAGTTTTGCACGATCAAAGAGCAAAAACGAGTTGCTCAATTTGCTACTTCAGCAGAACGTCGCCAAGAGCTAGCAATGCCCTCGCAATTTCAGCCAGGACAACGGGTGCAATGTCTCATCACAGGCTGGCCGCATACAGGCGCATTCGGAACGGTTGAACGCGCTGTCACTAAATACTTTGTGGTGGTTCGGTTTGATAATGGTTACCGCACCATCCAGTCTGATTCTGCCTTTAAGTTGTTAGATCAAGCTCATCCTGAGTCATGAACAGCAACCTCCTACTTATTTAAAAAGCCAATTATTAATTTAAAAAGCCAATTATTAAAAATGCCGATTTAGCTTACCAAAAGAATCCCCTCAGCCATGTCTGCCGTAGGGCAATTGACAAATCCCCCTGGTTTTGGGCGTTATCTTAGACATAGGCGATCGCCGTTTATAGAGGGGCTGTTGAGAAGTTACGCTGTACTAGAATAGAGAGCAGTAGTTGATAATCCGGCTCCATGCAAATCTACTGCACATATCCCTCATCGACAAAAGAAAACCCTCATTTGACCGAATTGTCGCTGTCTTCGGGTGATCGGCTACCACTATCGCTTCATTGTGAAACCTGTGGAATGCCATTGATTTTGAGTGATGGTCGCTACGTTCCGATCGAATCCTTGGGCAATGGGGGATAGGGGGCGCTGGTCTATGGATTGAGGCATCCTACGAGCCCTTCTGCTTGGCGGAGGTAGCAAATCCTGAGTCCTTGCAAAACCTCCAGATCTATTTAGATTGTGGCGACCAAGATTTTCGAAATGAAGGCGTTGCTCTGTTCCATATTCGATTACGACAATTAAAGATAACCCATCAATATCGAGTCCGCTCCGGGAGCCATACCTTGACTTACTGGTGCAGTGGATTAGCCCCCGCCTTAGAATTTATGGGTGCAACGTTCCGTCGATCGTGAATTAGAAACGTCAATGGATTAGCATTAATTCCTATCGATTAATCCGTGGAAAGATAGAGTGCATCAAATCCATTCCTTCATATTCGATAAATTGAAACGCGATTACTTTGGCTTCAATCGTCTTTTTCATAGAGTACCTAGAACATTCATAATTTATTTTGGTTGATTCTGACCCGATCCTCAAAGATCTACTTATCAGTAACATCGAAAATTAGTGGAGATTCGCTACTAGACTTTTCAGATTGACTACTGAATAATTTAATCATTGAAGAGTTCAGGAATGAATCTTTCTAGGTATTGAATCAACTCAATTCGCTGTGGAGTTATATCGGTCTACACTGCCTGATTTAGTTAACTAAATTAGATGGATTTCGAAACCTGAAAAGACGACAAAACACTTGTCTAGTCTGCTTTTCAAAGAGTTTCACTCCACACAAATAAATAGATATCCACCCAGTTTGCAACTGATCAACCATGGTTTCTAATTGTTTAGAAAGCAAGGGTTGAGATGGGTATCTATCTATTTGGTAATTGAACTCATAGATTTGTTGGATGTAAGGAGGGAGAAATGTCTCGGAAGAACCTAGCGCTTTCACGGCGCAAATTTGTGCTGACTGCAAGCGCTACTGCTATGAGTTCGATTCTTCTGAAGGGCTGTATGGGCAATCCGCCTGAAGATCAACCAGCGGTTTCTGGCTCACCCACCGTGGCTGCGGGTTCCGGTGTGAAAGCAGGCGAAGAACCTGAGGTCAAAACTGCGAAGCTGGGCTACCTCCCGATCGTGGAATCTGCGCCCTTAATCATTGCGTCAGCCAAAGGCTTTTTCGCTAAATATGGCATGACCGATGTCAAAGTGGAAAAGCAAGCCAACTGGGGTGCGGCACGGGATAATGTCAAAATTGGCTCCGGTGGTGGCGGAATTGATGGGGGACAGTGGCAAATGCCGATGCCCTACCTGATTACTGAAGGGATTATTACTGATGGGGCAAAAATCCCAATGTATATCCTCTGTCAGCTCAACACTCAGGGCAATGGAATCGCGATCGCGAATAAACACAAAGGGAAAAACGTTGGACTGAAGGCAGATCCAAAGTACTTTGCAGACCTCAAAGCGAGTGGCAATCGGTTCAAGGCCGCCTACACCTTCCCGAAAGCGAACCAAGATTTTTGGATTCGCTATTGGTTAGCGGGGAATGGCATTGATCCCGATTCGGAAGTGGATTTGCTAACGGTTCCTGCATCCCAAACCGTAGCGGATATGAAACGGGGGGCAATGGATGCCTTTAGTACGGGAGATCCCTGGCCCTACCGGATTGTGGCCGATGACATTGGCTTTATCTCAGCCCTCACGTCAGAATTGTGGCAGGCCCATCCAGAAGAATATTTCGCAGTGCGTCAGGATTGGGCTGATAAGCATCCCAAGGCCACAAAAGCACTACTGAAAGCCATCATGGAGGCCCAGCAATGGTGTGATGACTTCAAAAACCGGAAGGAAATGACAGCCATCCTCGCCCAGCGTGAATACTTTGGTGTTCCAGAAAAGGTGCTCGAAGAACCCCTCATGGGTAAATACAATCTGGGTGAACGCACTATCGATGATCCGCAGCAATCGGTTCTTTATTGGAAGGACAAACGAGGCAGCGTGTCCTATCCCTACCAGAGCCATGACCTGTGGTTCCTGACCGAAAGCCATCGTTGGAACTTCCTGGATAAAGGCCAGTATGAGTCTGCGAAAGCCCTGATCAGCAAGGTCAACCGCGAGGATCTCTGGAAGCAATGCGCCCAGGAAATTGGTGTCCCAGCCAGCGACATTCCCAGCGACAAATCTCGGGGTATTGAGGAATTCTTTGATGGCGTGAAGTTTGACCCCGCCAACCCAGAGGCATACCTCAGCAGCCTCAAGATTAAGCGGGTTTAGTGAGTCCGATCTCCCTTCCCACTGCAAGAGCAAGTTTATTAAGGAGAACTTGAATTATGACCATTGCCCAAAAGTGCCCCACCAGTTCGGGCTTCGCCTTGGATGCCAAGCTGCGTCAGCGGATTGATGACTTTTTAACCCCCTTCGTTACATTGTTGATTCTGTTGGCAATCTGGCAGTTTTTCTCATTGTTCAATCAAAATCTTCCTGGCCCAATTCGGGTTGTTCAAGAAACCTGGAAGTTAATTCTCTATCCGTTCTATGACAAAGGTGGTACGGATAAGGGCTTATTCTGGCAGGTGTTTGCCAGCTTGCAACGGGTCGCGATCGGGTATACCTTTGCTGCTATCGTTGGGATTTCCGTTGGCATTATCATTGGCTTAAACAAACGGATCTACAAAGGACTCGATCCGATTTTCCAAATTCTGCGAACCGTCCCGCCCTTGGCTTGGGTGCCGATCGCCCTGGCAGCCCTGCAACAGAACCAACCAGCAGCTTTGTTCGTCATTTTCATTACCGCTGTTTGGCCGATTCTGATTAACACGTCCGTTGGTGTTAAACAAATTCCCCAGGATTACACCAACGTGGCCCAAGTGCTGCAACTGCCCAAGTCAGAGTTTTACTTTAAGATTCTCTTCCCCTCCGCCTTACCCTACATCTTCACCGGCCTCCGCATTGCCATTGGCTTGGCTTGGTTGGCAATCATCGCAGCAGAAATCGTCATGTCCGGGATTGTAGGGATTGGTTTCTTCATCTGGAACGCTTACCAAAATGGCCAAGTGAGCGAAATTATTTTGGCGCTAGTCTACATCGGCTTGGTGGGCTGGGGGTTGGATAAGTTAATGGAATGGTTACAATCTCGTATCCTCCCCGGCCAGCGCTAATCTCGGCTTGCTCTTGCACTGCAAGAGCGGTGGGAGAGACAAAACAGGATTTTCATTCTGTTCTCCTCTGTTTTCGTTTCTCTCACCTTTTCTAATCTTGGATTGGTAGAAAGCATTCCCATCATTTCAGAATTGCGGGAGCCAGTATCATGACTTTTGTTACGGTTGAGAACTTAGAGAAAACCTTCGACCTCAGTGGAGGTGGGCAATACGTTGCACTGAAGGGCATTGAGTTAAACATCGAGAAAGGGGAATTTATTTCCCTGATTGGTCACTCCGGTTGTGGTAAATCAACGCTGTTGAATATGGTGGCGGGATTGGATTTGCCAACGGAAGGGGTGGTCATGTTGCAGGGCGAACAAATTCTGCGTCCCGGCCCCGATCGCATGGTCGTGTTCCAGAACTATTCCCTCTTGCCTTGGATGACCGTGCGGGAAAACATCCGGTTGGCGGTGAAAAATGTGCTATCCCATCTCTCCAAGGCAGAGCAGGAAGAAGTCATCGAACGCCACATTGACATGGTGGGTCTGCGCCACGCCGCCGACAAGCCCCCTGAGCAATTGTCCGGCGGGATGAAGCAACGGGTTGCGATCGCGCGGGCCTTGGCCATCCGTCCCAAATTGCTGTTGTTAGATGAACCCTTTGGGGCGCTGGATGCCTTGACGCGCGGTAACCTGCAAGAGCAGTTAATGAAGATTTGCGAGGAAAATAAGGTCACCGCAATTATGGTGACCCACGACGTGGATGAGGCGATTTTGCTCAGCGATCGGGTCGTGATGCTGACCAACGGGCCGGAATCCAACATTGGCCAAATCCTGGAGGTGGATATTCCCCGGCCCCGCAAGCGCATGGAAGTGGTGGAGCATCCCAACTACTACAAGTACCGCAGCGAAATCATCTACTTCCTGAACCAACAGAAGTTGATTAAAAAGCTCCGTGCTCGCAAGCAAACGGTGGTGTCTCGCCATGGTCTCGAAAAGGTCAACTTAGAAATCGGCTTTTTGCCCCTGGTGGCCTGTGCCCCGATCGTCATTGCCAAGGAAAAAGGCTTCTTTGCCCACCATGGCTTGGATGAAGTGAACCTAGTGCGGGAATCCAGCTGGCGGGGGATTCAGGATGGCATTGCTGGAGGCTACATGGATGCAGCCTTGATGCCGTCGGGAATGCCCGTCTGGATGACCGTGGGCGGCATGAATGACAAGCCCGTTCCCGTTGCCACTTCCCTGACCCTGACCCGCAACGGCAACGCGATCGCTTTGAATAAGCGCTTTGCCGATCAGGGCATTCGCAGCCTCAATGATCTAAAACGCTTTCTGCGAGCGACTCCGGATACAAAGCATATCTTTGGGGTTGCCCACCCGGCCTCTTCCCACAACCTGCTCCTGCGCTATTGGTTAGCAGCGGGGGGCATTGATCCTGACAAGGATGTGGAGGTGCTGCCCTTACCGCCCGCGCAGATGGTCGCCAACTTGCAAGCGGGAACGATCGACGGCTATTCGATCGGAGAACCCTGGGTGACGCGGGCCGTTGTGGAAGAAACGGGTTACGAAATTGCCACGGACTTGGAAATCTGGAACGGCCACCCCGGTAAGGTGCTCGGCGTGCGGGAGGACTGGGCCTTAGCCTATCCCAATACCCACGTAGCCTTGGTCAAAGCCTTGCTGGAAGCCTGCCAATACTGCGCCGATCCGGCTCACCATGGCGAAGTGCGCGAGATTCTCTCCCAAGCGGAGTACTTATCCATGGATCACGAGTACATTTACCTGAGCGATCAACAACAGGCCACCTGTAGCGTCACCCAAGACACGCGCCAACTGTCCCACCACATTTTCTTTGGGGGCACGGCCAACCGTCCCAGCCGCACGGAAAATCTGTGGTTGCTGACCCAACTGGCCCGCTGGGGGGATGTGGCGTTTCCCCGCAACTGGGTGGAGGTGCTGGAACGGGTGTGTAAGGTCAGTGTGTTTAGTGTGGCCGCGCGGGAATTGGGTCTGTCCGACATGACGACCTACAGCCGAGGCGCGATCGAGCTCTTTGATGGCAAGACGTTTACCGCCGATGACCCGATCAGTTACCTCAATAGCCTAGAGATTAAGCATGACATTTACATGGCGGATGTCCTGTTGGGGGTACCCACGGCACGGGCTGCTTAATCCAGCCATCGCTTAGCATCTGAAATGGCCTAGCGTCTGAAATGGCCTAGCGTCTGAAACTGGCTCGCTCTGACTCACAATTGCCCAGGAATTCAGTCTATGAAAACGTTATCTGCTCCAGAGTCTATGGTTAGTACCTCCAGTAACGCTCGTTCGATCGGTTCAACGGCAACCACCGATGAGTTCCTAGTTCTCAAGGATGTCAAAAAGAGTTTCCCCACCCCCAACGGCGAGTATGTCGTGCTAGATGGCGTCAATTTGACGATTCAGCAGGGTGAATTTATCTGTCTGATTGGGCATTCCGGCTGTGGCAAATCGACGTTGCTCAATATGGTCAGCGGATTTTCCCAACCCACGGCGGGCACGGTGAAACTGAAAGGCCAATCGATCACCCGCCCCGGCCCCGATCGCATGGTGGTGTTCCAGGGCTATGCTCTGCTGCCTTGGCTGACGGTGTATGAAAACGTCTACCTGGCCGTCAATGCCGTCTATCCCGATAAATCCAAGGGTGAAAAGGACGACATCGTCAAAGAACACCTGAAAATGGTGGGTCTGCTGGAGGCGATGGAAAAAACGCCGCCGCAAATTTCCGGGGGGATGCGGCAACGGGTGGCGATCGCGCGGGCGCTGTCGATCCGGCCCGAAGTGCTGGTTTTGGATGAACCCTTTGGGGCGCTGGATGCCATTACCAAGGAGGAACTCCAGGAAGAATTGCTGAAAATCTGGAATAATAGCCGCAACACCGTGTTGATGATTACCCACGACATCGATGAAGCGCTGTTTCTCGCAGATAAGTTAGTCATGATGACCAATGGGCCAGCGGCGCAGATTGGGGAAGTGCTGGAAATTCCCTTCAAGCGTCCCCGCGATCGCAGTCGCATCATGGAAATGCCGGAGTACTACAAGATTCGCAACTACGCCCTCGATTTCTTGTACAACCGCTTTGCCCATGACGATACAGCAGAGTAATGGATTGAATCGAGTCTATTTTTACAATTCAAACGTTGCCTGAAATCAGCTTCAGCAACCATCGAGTAATATTTTCAGTTTTGATTAGTTGCATCAGTCCAGATCTATTGATTCTGGACGATTTTTCATGATCGACAACCTTGATAGAATCCAATCAATGCATTCAGAATCCTTGTTAGGTAAGGGTTTTAGGATTTTTTGCAATTAATGAAGAAGATATGAAGCCATCAGGAATTGCTCGAAACGCATAACACCTATAGAAAGGGGGCGGGTGATGACAACCTTTTCTTATATTAGGTATTGAGGAAAACGCATTTGTTCATCCCCCCACCCTATTTACAGATTTGCTAAACACGGTAAGCTTAGTTTTAAGAAATTTCTTGAACCCGCTAAGCAGTGGCTCATTAGATTTCATAACTACGATCGTTGCTTCAAAAATCAGCCCCTGAATTGAACTGTCTCGATTCGGCTTGATGACTTGAAAAGCAGTCGTAATGTTGAAACCCAGTGAGCTATCTGAATCCCATTTTCTATTAAGGATGGTTTTGAATCGTAACAGTTGATGAGTTCTTACTGACGAGTAAGGATGGATTTCATTCTGATGTTCTCAACTGTGATTGAATCTGATCGCAATTTCGTTCGATCGTTCTTTTCATCTGTCAGGTCTTTTCCATGAAACAGCCATTGCGTTCGTTTTCACGTCGTCATTTCTTGCTTACCGCAGGGGTTTCAGCCGGTGCAGCTTTAATGAAAGGATGCTCCCTGAATCCACCTTCACCCTCTAGTTTATCGCCTAAGGCGCAGGCCCTGGACTTAGGGTCAGCGCAAATGCCGGAAGTTCCTGGCATTAAATTAGGATACATCGCGATCGTGGAAGCTGCTCCCCTGATTATCGCCCAGGAAAAAGGCTTTTTTGCGCGCCATGGCATGTCCCAGGTGCAAATTTCTAAGCAAGCATCCTGGGGGGCAGCACGGGACAATATCGAAATTGGTTCTGCTGGTGGCGGGATTGATGGGGGCCAGTGGCAGATGCCCATGCCTCACCTAATTTCTGAAGGCTTGATTACCAAAGGGAATCGCAAAATTCCCATGGTGGTTCTGGCCCAACTCTGTACCCACGGAAACGGCATCGCGATCGCGAAAAAGCACATTGGCAAAGGCATCGGACTGGATTTGACCCAAGGCGGTGGCCAGTATATTAAAGACCTCGCTGCTGCTGGCAACAAGTTCAAAGCGGCCTACACCTTCCCCAAGGTCAACCAGGATTTCTGGATTCGCTATTGGTTAGCAGCGGGTGGGGTTGATCCCAATAAGGATGTGGATCTATTGGCGGTTCCTGCCTCCCAAACCGTGGCCAACATGCGCACCGAGACGATGGATGGCTTCAGTACTGGAGATCCTTGGCCCTACCGCATCGTGCGCGACAAGATTGGTTACTTGGCCGTTCTGAATGCCCAGGTGTGGCAAGATCACCCCGAGGAATATCTGGCGCTGCGGCGGGATTGGATTGAGAAACACCCCAAAGCAACCAAGGCCCTGCTCAAAGCGGTGATGGAAGCGCAGATGTGGTGTGATGATCCCAAGAACCGGGATGAAATGGTGCAAATTCTGGCTCAGCGCAAGTATTTCAACGTACCGACCCAGTTCCTGCGGGCTCCCTATGATGGCGAGTATCCCTTAGGCGATCAATTCACCAAGATTGTTGATCCTAAGCTCCGGACGATGTACTGGAAGGATAACAAAGCCAGTGTGTCCTATCCTTACCAAAGCCATGAACTGTGGTTCCTGACCGAAAGCGTGCGTTGGGGTTTCCAACCGCCGGAAATTCTGGGTGAAGCCGATCGCATCATCAAGAGCGTCAACGGTGAGAAGTACTGGAAAGAAGCTGCGATGGAATTGGCTATGGTGAATAACCAAATTACAGTCAAGGATATTCCCCAGAGCCCATCCCGAGGAATTGAGAAGTTCTTTGACGGAGTTGAGTTTGACCCCAGCAAGCCTAAGGCTTATCTAGATAGTCTGAAGATTAAGGCAATTAAGGCTTAGTTATTAAGGTTTAGTCTAGTCCGTTGGAATTGGATAGCTTTGGGTTCAGGCTTTAGGTTCAAACTTTAGGTTCAGACTTTGGGTTCAGATTTTAGATTCAGACCTTTAAGTAACCTGGGTTCACTGATTGACCACGCCACGAATGGGTTGGCACTTGACTAACGTACATTAACTCATTAGTCAATTCGTTCGTAGATCCGTTGGCTCATGTAGATATTCAAGAATTCATTCAAGAATTCATTCATTCAGAGGAGAACAGAATGGCAACTGGAACGATCGGCAAGAGCTTTGGCTCCGGCTTTAAGTTTGATAAATGGATTAAGGATGCGGCTCCCCCCGCGATCGCGATTTTAGCCTTCTTACTGATTTGGGAAGGGTTATCTGCATCGGGGATTACCCTACTGCCGGGGCCGAGCAGCCTGTTCACCGATGAGCGGACGAGAATGCTGTTGTTCTATCCCTTCTATGATAATGGCGGCATTGACAAAGGCATGTTCTGGCAGACCCTGGCTAGTCTAGGTCGGGTGGGCATCAGCTACACGATCGCGGCAGTGGTGGGCATTTCCATGGGGATTGCCATTGGTACCACCCCAGTGTTATCCAAAGCCTTAGATCCGCTGTTCCTATTCTTGAGAACCGTTCCGCCGCTGGCTTGGGTACCGATTTCCCTCGCCGCATTGAACAAAAACGAACCCGCTGCATTGTTCGTGATTTTCATTACCGCTGTGTGGCCGATTTTGATTAACACAGCAGTGGGGGTGAAGGAGATTCCCCAGGATTACAACAACGTTGCGAAAGTGATCCAAATTTCCAGACAGAAGTACTTCTTCAAGATTTTGCTCCCTTCCGCACTGCCTTACATCTTCACGGGTTTGCGCGTTGCGATCAGCTTGTCCTGGTTGGCAATTATTGCAGCCGAAATCGTGATGTCTGGGATTGTCGGAATCGGTTTCTTCATCTGGGAAGCGTACCAAAATAACTACATCAGTGAAGTGGTGTTAGCACTGCTGTACATCGGGATGGTGGGTCTGCTGCTCGATAAATTCATGGCTTGGTTGCAAACGCTGATCATGAAGGGTCAGTCCTAAGACCCATTCCAACGTCAGTTGAAAGGTCAGTCCGAAGATGAGTCCTAGCGTGATGCAATCCGGGATTAAACAGCCTGGACTGACTGCACTGGATTTACGCAAAACAGCATAACAACCACAGGGATTACAGGAGGGCATGCATGACAACCCTGGAACTGAACAATACAGAATTGGTGAACATTGAGGGCGCTGGAAAAACCTTTCCGCTCTCCGGTGGTCGGGAATATATCGCCCTGAAGGGGATTGACCTAAAAATTCGCAAGGGGGAATTCATTGCGCTAATCGGGCACTCCGGTTGTGGCAAATCGACGCTGCTCAACATGATTGCCGGGTTGGACTTGGCGACCGATGGTGTAGTGACCCTCGATGGGTTGACGATTACCAAACCCGGCCCCGATCGCATGGTCGTGTTCCAAAACTACTCGCTGCTGCCTTGGCTAACGGTGCGGGACAACGTCGCCCTCGCGGTGGACGAAGTGTTGACGGAAAAGACGCCCGCCGAGCGGAAGGAAATTGTTGAACATTACATCGGCGTCGTAGGGTTGGCTGGATGTATTGACAAACTGCCGCCGGAAATTTCCGGGGGGATGCGGCAACGGGTGGCGATCGCCCGAGCCCTCGCGGTTCAGCCGAAATTGTTGCTGTTGGATGAGCCCTTTGGGGTGTTGGATGCGCTGACGCGGGGTAACTTGCAGGAGCAGTTGGTGCGGATTTGTGAAGAGAATCAAATCTCCGCGCTGATGGTGACCCACGAAGTGGACGAAGCGGTGCTGATGAGCGATCGCATCGTCATGCTCACCAACGGGCCTGCCTCAAAAATTGGCGGCATTTTGGAAGTGGACATTCCCCGTCCCCGTCGCCGTTTGGAAGCCGTCAAACATCCCAGCTACTACCAGCTCCGCAGCGAAATCATCTACTTCTTGAACCAACAGAAGCAGGTCAAGAAAATGCGGGCCAAGAAAGTCCAAGTGGTGCCCCGCCACGGGCTGGAAAAGGTCAACCTGGAACTGGGTTTTGTGCCTCTGACGGCCTGCGCCCCCATGGCGATCGCCCAGGAAAAAGGCTTTTTTGCCAAGCATGGTTTGGATGAAGTCAACCTCGTCCGCGAGTCCACTTGGCGGGGCGTTGCCGATGGGATTACCGGGGGCTACATTGATGCAGCCCAGATGCCGTCGGGAATGCCCGCCTGGATTACCCTCGGTGGCGCGGGAGCCCAGAGTGTGCCCGTGGTCAGTTCCCTCACCATGACCCGCAACGGCAACGCCATTACCCTGGATCGCCGCTTCCAAGACATGGGCGTGAAAACCCTGGCGGATTTCAAGCGGGTGATTGAACAATCACCGGATCAGCCCCACCGCATGGGCGTGGTGCACCCGTCTTCGATGCACAATATGCTGCTGCGCTATTGGTTAGCATCGGCTGGCATTGACCCCGATCGCGACCTGCAACTGAAGGCCATTCCCCCGGCGCAAATGGTGGTGGACTTGAAGGGTGGCACGATCGATGGATTCTGCGTGGGGGATCCTTGGAACCTGCGGGCGGAAATGGAAGGTGTAGGCTTTACGATCGCCACGGACGTGGACATCTGGGCCGGCCATCCCGGTAAAGTGCTAGGCTGCCGTGCCGATTGGGCTGCGGCCTATCCCAATACTCACATTGCCTTAGCCAAGGCGTTGTTGGATGCCTGCCGCTACTGTGCTGATCCGGCCAACGCGGCGGAAATTTGCCAAATTCTGATGCGGCGGGAGTATCTTGGCACCAACTTGGAATACATTCACCTGGGTGGCCCTGGGGATACGGTTCCAGGGGTGAACTCTGTGGCCCACCATGTGTTCTTTGGTGAAGGGGTGAACCGTCCCAGCCGGACAGAACACCTTTGGCAAATGGTGCAGATGGCGCGCTGGGGCGATGTGCCCTTCCCCCGCAACTGGGTGGAAGTGGTGGAAAACATCTGTCAGGTGGGCGTGTTTGGTACCGCTTCCCGTGAGTTGGGGATGACTGAGATTTCCTACAGCCGCAGTTCCATTCAGCTAGTCGATGGATCGCAATTTAACGCTGATGATCCGATCGCCTATCTCAACGGTCTAGCGATTAAGCGGGATGTGACCATGGCAGAAATCCCGATCGGCCCTGCGAGAGCCGTTGCCTAAGCCTGACCGTTGCCGAATTCTGAAAAGTTGGACTGCACCAGTCCCCTTTCTGGCATCAGACTGGTTGTCCAGCACTTCACCTCTATCCATCAACCTGTGCCATGACCTACAGCATTCAAAAACCTAAAAACGCTGCTCCCGATCAAACTGCGCCCTTTCTCGTCTTGGATGGCGTCACGAAAGTCTATCCCACGGCCTCTGGCCCGAACGTGGTGATCAAGGGCATTAACCTAGAAGTGAAAGAAGGCGAATTTATCTGCCTGATTGGCCACTCTGGTTGCGGCAAGTCCACGTTGCTCAATACGATTTCGGGCTTTGCCGATCCCAACGAGGGCGAAGTGCGGAAGCGGGGACAAAAGATTACGAAACCTGGCCCCGATCGCATGGTGGTGTTCCAGAACTATTCCCTCATGCCTTGGCTGTCTGCCTACGATAATGTCTACCTGGCGTTGGATTCGGTACATCCCAACAAGTCCAAAGCGGAAAAAGATCATATTGTCCAAGAACACCTCGTCATGGTGGGCCTAGGCGACGCCATGGACAAGAAGCCGCCCCAACTGTCCGGGGGGATGCGGCAACGGGTGGCGATCGCGCGGGCGTTTTGTCTGCGGCCTGAGGTACTGATTTTGGATGAGCCTTTTGGGGCGTTGGATGCGATTACCAAGGAAGAGATGCAGGAGGAACTGTCGCAAATTTTCCTGGATCACAAGTGTACGATTCTGATGGTGACCCATGACATTGATGAATGTCTGTTCTTGGCCGATCGCTTGGTGATGATGACCAACGGCCCTGCGGCTGGGATTGGCGAAATTTTAGATATTCCCTTCCCCCGTCCCCGCGATCGGGCTCAAATTCTGGAAGATCCACGCTACTACGATTTGCGGAACCGTGCGCTGGACTTCCTGTATAACCGCTTTGCCCACGATGATATTAGTGTTTAGACATGCGTGTTTAGACATGCGTGTTTAGACATGCGTGCTGAATAATCTGCCCATTGAGGGGAGATCGGCGTGAGAGGCCCCGATCGATGGCAATGTACTTGCCCAATTAACTATCGCTATCCCAAATCAGGGAGGACATTCAACGCCTCCCTCTTTTTTTGAGCTGATTGAGTCACAGATCTGTGAGCTACTACCCGGCCTCCGATCGTCCCGTCGATTCCAACGGTTCCCCCTGAGTCCGCCAAACCTCCGCAGCCGTCTTCACCAAACTGTAGTAGGGTTCCTGCGTCACATCCACTGCCTGAGACGGATGGAACCGTTTCCCCAGCGTCCCCATGCGTTCCCCCTTCTGAATCGCCAAAACGTCCCCCTTGTCATTGCGAATCCGGAGTTCCGGTTTGCCCGGACGATCGATCATCTGACAGCGATAGGTGCGATCGCGATGCACAAATGCCACCCCCCCCGAATTCGATTCCTCCGGCAACCGCGCCCCAATCACCTCTAACTGAATCGACACCTCCCCCTGCCACTCATTGCTTTTCAGCCGATAGGCCACATCGATCGCCGATGGTAACGGATGATAATCGCCCCAACGCCACGCGATCGCCTCTAACCGCTTCGCAGGACGATCGGACTGCCAATCCTCCTGCGCCAACGACAACTTAATGTGGCCGCGCCCCACTAATTTTTGAGTTAACACCTGCACATTCGGCGTCCAAAATACGGGTTCCGGATTCGCCATGCCGCAGGGGTGCAATGCATCCATTTCTAAATACAGGTCATAATCAATATCCTCAAAATTCGCTAACGCATCGACGGTCACCAACGGCTTGAGATGTTCTGGCTGCAAACAACCATGGGCAAACAGACTCAACCGCGATCGCATCTCCTCCAACGCCGCCGCCGGAAACGAAAAGCCCCCCGCAGCTCGGTGGCCTCCATGCTTAATCGTCAGCTCTTTACAAAATTCCAGCGCCTCAAACACATGAAATTCTGGAATTCCCCGCGCCGATCCCCGAATCACATCTGGATGTTCATCCTCATAGGTTCCAATGAATACCGGAACGCCATAGCGCTCTACTAACCGCGATGCCACAATGCCAATCACCCCATGGTGCCATTCCGGTTGAACCATGAGTAATACTCGATCTTCCTTGGCATTCACTTCACCGGTTTCATAAGCTTCAACCGCTTCATACTCAATCTGTTCGCAGAGTTGTTGTCGCTGCTTATTGACCTGCTCACACTGCATGGCCCGTTCCAGCGCCACCCCTTCATCATCCGTCGTCAGTAATTCAATCACCGTGACCGGATCGCCAATGCGCCCGATCGCATTAATCCGAGGCCCCAACCGAAACCCGATCGCATCTGGCTTTAAATTTTTATCCCCCATCACCCCAGACACCTGCATCAATGCCTGTATCCCTGGAATTTGGGAATAGGGGAGCAAATGCAGCCCCCGCCGTACCCAGCGCCGATTCACCCCCGTCAAGGGTGCCAAATCCGCGATCGTGCCGAGGGTGAACAGTTCCAGTAGCATCTCCCGCAGGTCTTGCCCCCGCCCTAAACTATTAGCTAACTCCAAGGCCAAAATATAGGCGACCCCGACCCCTGCCATGGAGTGATAGGGCGAATCGGGATCAATCAGTTTAGGATTCAAAATAGCATTGGCCGGTGGAATATCTTTCGGGACATCATGGTGATCGGTAATAATCACCACTAGACCTAACTCTCGCGCCAATACGATCGGATCATAGGCAGAAATACCATTATCAACGGTTAAAACAACACTAACCCCTTCGTGGTAAAACTCTTCGATAATTCGTTGGTTAATGCCATAGCCCTCACTCATCCGACTGGGAATAGCATAATCTACAACAGCACCGAGGGACCGCAGCGATCGGAGTAACAGTGCAGTACTGGTCATGCCGTCCGCATCGTAATCGCCGCAAATGGCAATGCGCTGGCCTTGGTTAATTGCCTGGATCAGCAGTTCCAAACTCAGGGGTAAGTCCGGGAAATCCTCCAGCGGCGAGGGGAGTTCTTCCCGATCGGGATCCAAAAAAATTTCCGCTTGGTCGATCGTTTTAATTCCCCGATTGATCAACACCTGGGCAATGACGGGCGAAATTCCCACTGCCTGAGCTAATTTGATGGCCTGCTCCGATCGCGCGGGATAGAGATTCCAACGCTGATCAGGGATGCTGGATTGGGAGTTGAAGTCATTCACAAATCAAAGCCAGGGACGAAGCCGGATCGCGATTATCAGTGCATCTAATTATAGAGCGGTGTCGTCCTTTGGATCTGCCTTGTCCGCCCCGTTTCCCCAGCTCAGCGACTTCACTGAATTTGAGTATCGACCTTAACGGAGAAGTCCGCCTCGATCGTGGCTTTGACCTGGTAACTCCCACCCCCTTCAAAATAGCCATCGGGACGGGACGTATGACGCTTGCCTTGGGCCTCAAATTCTAACTGTAAACTCGCTTCTCCAGAAGGCTGCACCGAAATCTGACGCGCCTGTCCCGGAGGAATCGTCCCTACCGGCTGGGAAAATCCTGGCCCTTTGGCCGTGACGTTGGTTATTTCAGCCGAAGAGCGATTCACGATCGTCACGGGTGTGGTGCGATAGCCTCCGGAGCGATCGCCACAGCCTGGAATGACCGTCAATCCTATTAAAACCAACGCACTCAATCCTAATTTCATCGCATGTTCCTCACGCCAGTCTACGATCGTTCAGCTAGGAAGGTCATGGAGCCGGAAAAAATCAAAAGAATTCACCCACTCAGCTGCTTCCATGGCATCCCAGACAAAATTTATTGTCCAAAGTCCATTTAAGTCCCCCTGGCCAGAACTTATGCCCCATTGATGCCATACTTATGCCACACTTGTGCCACACTTGTGGCCACATTTATACCGCTTACCGCCTACCCCTTACCGCTTACCCCTTACCATTGTCCCGCTGTACCGCTGCCCCCTGTCTGATTTATGTCTGACTTCAAACCTCCATTGAGGGCGGTTGCCTATGATAGAAGCAGGATTGAGGATAAGGTCATGGGTCGATCGCTCCACGTCAAAACATCGCAACTGGAACAGGTCAAGCGTCAGTTGAAACAGCAGGGCTATGCTCGTCAGCAGGATTTAGCGGAAGAGCTACAAATGTCCCGATCGACGGTGAGTAATTTTCTCAATGGGCGTCCTGTCGATCACCTCAATTTCATTGAAATTAGCGATGCACTTCAGCTAGACTGGCGCACGATCGCGGATTTTAGTTCAGAACTCGATCGAGAACCGCAAGCAGCACCATTAAACGTGCCATCAAATGCATCATTACTCACCCTCGCAGGGGTTACAGAAACCCTCGTAGGGGTCACAGAATTAGAGGCATTTGAGCCATTTATTTACATTGAACGGGATGGCATTGATGCATTAGGAATCACAGTGCTACAGCAACCCTATGCCCTGTTACGGATTAAAGCTCCGCGTCTGATGGGAAAAACGGCACTTTCCTATCGCTTACTGCACCAATTACAGCACCAGGGTTACCAGTCAGCCAGCCTAAATTTTCACCTAGCCAGCGTGACGGAATTTGCGAGTCTGAGTGCATTCCTAAAATGGTTCTGTAGTGCAATTACTCAACTGTTACAGCGTTCTAATCGTTTAGCAGACTACTGGGATGAAACCTTTTCAACAGCCAAAATGAGCTGTACCGATTACTTTGAGCAATACCTGTTAGCCGATCTATCTACGCCGCTCGTGTTGTGCCTAGATGAAATCGATCGAATTTTCCCCTATCCTGAAGTGGCTGCTGAGTTTTTAGGGTTATTGCGAGCTTGGCATGAGCGGGGCAAAATTCATACCGTGTGGCAAAAATTACGGTTAGTTTTGATTTACTCTACCGAGGTGTATATTCCATTAAATTTATATGAGTCTCCTTTTAATGTGGGGCAGTTTCTTGAGTTGCCTAATTTAAATAACGAACAAGTTCAGACATTAGTCGCCCGATCGGGTTTGACTTGGACAACGGCAGAAATAACCGAGGTCATGACTTGCGTGGGAGGGCATCCGGCTTATTTACAACGGCTGATTCAGGCTTGCCAGCAGGGGGAGTCCTTAGTCCATCTCTTACAAACGGCTCCCACCGAAGCCGGAATCTATCGTGATGAATTACGTCATTTGTGGCGCTTGATTGCCCGTCAGCCAACGCTACTAGAAGCCTTACGAGAAATTCTAGCTAATCCAAAACCGCAATCGATCGATGTAGATGCAGCCCAACAGCTCGATCGATTGGGATTAATCAAGATACAAAACCAAAAGTACACCTTGAAATGTGAATTATATCGCAACTATTTTCAACGACGCTTGAAACCCGTTTAGTTGGGATTCGAGATCGTTGAGTTAATGAGTTAAGACCTATCGTTTGGCGTTTGAGATAGCGCTTATATTCTGGTTGTTATTTTCCTGTCATTTACAGTTTGGAGTTGTCCAATGGAACCAATGATTTATCAAGTGGGGGGGAGTCTTCAAGCCGATGCCCCCAGTTATGTGAAACGATCCGCCGATACTGAACTCTATCAAGCCTTAAAGCGGGGCAAATTTTGCTATGTCCTAAATTCTCGGCAGATGGGTAAGTCAAGTCTCAAGGTGCAGATGATTCGGCAGCTAGAGGGGGAAGGTATTGCCTGTATCTCGATCGACGTGACGGAAATTGGGACGCAGGGTGTGAGTCCACCCCAGTGGTATGGGGCATTAATTCAGCGTTTAGCACAACGGTTTGATTTGGCCAAGTTCGATCGCCGTAGCTGGCTCCAGGCAAGGGCAGATATGCCGATGGTACAGGTCTTTGGGGAATTTGTGGAAACGGTGCTGTTAGCCCAGACGCAGGGCGCAATCGTGGTTTTTCTGGATGAGATTGATAGTATGTTGCGCTTGGCGTTTAAGGATGATTTTTTTGCAATTTTGCGAGCCTTTGAAAATAAGCGATCGGAACAACCTAGCTTCCAGCGATTAACTTGGTGTTTGCTAGGGGTAACAACGCCGGGAGAGTTAATTCAAGATCCCCTACGGACTCCGTTTAATATTGCCCTGGGCATTGAGTTAAAGGGCTTTGAGTTAGCGGATTGTTTGGGATTAGCGGCTGGGTTGCGATCGGAACATCCCACGACAGTATTAGCAGAAATTCTGCACTGGACAGGGGGACAACCCTTTTTAACTCAAAAGTTATGTGCGTTGTTAGCCGCGGAAACTATGCAACCCGAGGAATTAGTCCCGGATTGGGTCGCGCGGGTGGTGCAACAACGGATCATTCGCCAATGGGAGGCGCAGGATACGCCAGAGCATTTAAAAACATTACGCGATCGCTTACTGCAAAGTGATGTTGATTTGCGGACGCGGTTATTGGGGGTCTATCAACAGATTTTGCAGCAGAATGGGATTACAGCCCATGAAAATGCAGATCATCAAGCATTGCGTTTGACAGGATTGGTGGTCAAGCGGGATGGCAAATTGCAGGTGTATAACCCCATCTATCGGCAGGTCTTTGATGAGATGTGGTTAGCGCAGATGTTGGCGGAATTGCGCCCCTATGGAGCGGCGATCGCGGCTTGGATGGCGTCGGGACAAACGGATGAGTCCCGGTTGCTGCGGGGACAGGCCCTCACGGAGGCGCAGGCTTGGGCCGAAGGGAAGCGGTTAGGAGATGAGGATTATCGATTTTTTGCAGCGAGTCAGGCGTTGGAATCTCGGGAAATGGAGCAACGGCTAAAAGTGGTTGAAGAAGAAAAGTCGATTTTAGCAGCAGCGGAAATGCAGGCCCAGCAACGATTACAGCAAGCAGGGCGATGGGTGAAAGGGGGCGCGATCGCGGCGGGATTGTTGTCGATCGGGGCGGTTGGTTTGAGTTTTTACAGTTGGCGGACTTGGGAGGAGCAGCAAGTCGCAGTGGCGGTAACACGCCTAGAGCGGGAGGGTGCAGCGGTCTTAGACCAAATCAAGAAGCGGCCCTTGGAAGGATTGCTAAGTGCAATGCGATCGGCGGATGAATTGAACCAGATCATGCAGAAGACTGGAGCAAAGGACTATTTAACAACCAGCCCTGCCTATGCTTTGCAGACAGCTTTGGAACTAACCAAATATCAAACCCTATTGGCGCATCCAGCCCAAATTGCTTCCATAACAATGACTTCAAAAGGCAATGAAATCTCAACCTTTGCTGAAGATGGTTTTATGCGCACATGGAGTCCGTCGGGACAATTATTGACTGCCGTAAAAGTAATTCACGATTTCCAGCTAGATCTAACGCAGAGAACACAAACTAACTTTATTCACAAAGCTGGAATTTTGGCGGTTCTTAATGAAGATAAACAACAGGGGCAAAATAAGATTAATGTTTTTGATCAATCGGGACGTCTGTTACTAACTCTATCTTCAAGGAAGGAGGGAGTCAAACCGGGAGAATTCCCACTAATACATGAACCTTATCAGCCATTCCTTTATCCAGGAGTTTTAGGTGTCACCGATAATCACATACTCTTACTCGCCAGTTATCGAGCGAGGGGATTCGAGCAGCCAGTCAGTACAATTTTCCAGCGATCTCAAAAATTATCAACACAGATGGAAAGGGTGTATGCGCAAGAATTGAGCCCGAAAGGGGATCTCATGTTAACGCGCTCAGAATTTTTTGAAGATAATAGCAACATCGTAGAGATTCGAGATCTAACGGGCAAAATCATTACAGAATTAAAAGGTTATAAGAATCAGGTTTACAACACTCATTTTGCTCCGCAAGGGGATAAGATTCTCACGATTTCCAGCGATCGAACGATCAGAATTTGGGATTTACACGGTAAGCTCCTCTCAGCGATTCAGGGCTATTCATCTTCAATCGATTGGTCTTCTGATTCCGATGCCCAGTTCAGTCCCCAGGGAGATAGGATTCTGACAACTAACATGAATCCTCCTCAGGTGTGGGATTTATCGGGAAATCTGATTGGTACATTAAACGGAAAAGCGAAGAGTACATTAGCTCAGTTCAGTCCAGATGGTCAGTTTATTGCAACGGCCAACACTGATGGCTCTGCAAGAATTTGGAATGTTAAAGGCAAGCTACTTATTGAGTCTGGAAAGTACGATCACGATTTAGTTAAGAGTCCTCATTTCTTGAAAGGTGATCATCGCCTTGTCACCTTTGCCCAAGACAAAACCGCACGCATTTGGGATTGGAAACAACAATACCTAGATTCCATCCCCTCTCAGAAAGTCCTCCGAACTGCCCATATCAACCCGCTAACTCAACGGGTACTGGTTGTTCCAGAAAAATCTGACGATGCTCAGATTATAAATTTCGCAGGAAAGCGTCTTGCCACTTTAAAAATGCCGCTGTCTCAGAATGAGTGGACAAAATGGCATCAGAAAACAGGTAAACAGACAAGGGGTTGGAAGATTCGCCAGGACAAGAAATATATTATTGGATATAGTCTAGAGAATAACATAACGAACAGGCTATATCTATTTAACTGGGAGGGCCAGCCTGTCTCGCGTATTATGTATGAGTCGAGGGTGCTCCCAGCCCACGGATACTCAGTTCATATCTCCAACAAGGTGATTCAGGTGCGATCTTCTGAAGGAGAACTGATTTTAAAACTTGAACCTCAACAAGGTAATTTTGAAGCAGCACAACTCAATGCAACCGGCGATCGACTCATTACGGCCTCCGATCGCGGTGTGGTTCAATTGTGGAATCTATCTGGGGAACTCATCACGACTTTGCAAGATAATAAGACTCCAGTTAAACAAATTCAGTTTTCACCATCAGGGCAACAGATCTTAGTAGAAGGCACACAAGGAAGAATTTACCTTTGGCACCAATCAGGGCAACGGATTACCGATTTTGCTGGTGAGAACGCAACCTTTAATGCCCAAGGCGATCGCATCCTCACCCACGATGAGCGAAGCATTAAAGTCTGGGATTTAGCAGGTCGTTTACTCAGTGAATTTCAGTACCTAAAATCCGCAATTCTGGATGCTGATTTCACGCCCCAAGGTAATGAAATTATCTTTGTTGCAGCAGATGGTAAGGTACACACTAGATCGATCGAAACCCTGCCTCAACTGATCGCCCGAGGCTGCACCTGGCTACGCACCTACCTGGCAGCCCATCCCCAGGAACTCGATCGTCTACCCACCTGCAAAACTATGATGGACAAGCCACGATCGTCATGACGCCACGACCATAAAAGACCAACGCTTTCATGACCGTGACATACAACGCTAGGAGGATTCTATGCTCAATAACCTGCTCAATGAAACGCGAACCCACAGAAAACGCGAAACTCTAGGTTAAACCAAACTACAAGTTAAACCCAACTACCGGTTAAACCAAATGAGTTGGCTGATGATCGAGCCTGCCCAGATCGATACTTTCTGGTTGCAGCGGTAGAAATACGGTAAAGATCTCCCCTTGGTGGGCGGATTTTTCCTTCACCGTGAGCTTGCCGCCGAGGGCTTGGAACAGATTCTTCGTCACCGTGAGATTTAGACTCAAGACCCCGGTTTCTGGCTGGAAGGTCAGCATCTGTCCCAGGGACTTGAGCAACGGTTGGTAGGGACAACTGGATTCATTGGCAATAGTTTCCACCTGCAACTTCAGTTGATCTCCCGCAAGCCCTACCTCAATTTGAATGCGACTCCCGGCGGGCAAACTGCGTGCCGATCGCTCAATCAAACTGGTCAGCGCCTGATCCAACATACTGGGATCACTTACCACATGGGGCATGGTGTTGGGTAAGCCAACCTCTAGGGCCAACCCCCGCTGTTGGGCTTGCTTTTGCCAACGGGGAATGCTCTGGTTAAACACCTGCGTCAGACAGGTCGGGGTTAGGGAAACCCCTTTGTTATTCGAAGTTTCCAGTTCCACAGCTCGGAAAATCAGACCAAAGCGATCGATCTGCTCACTGCATTCCCGATCGATAACTTCCAGCCGCTTCAGCGCATCGGGCACCATGTCCTTGCGCTTCATGAGCAGCCGGGTGAGGGTGCGAATGGTCGTCAATGGCGTGCGTACTTCATGGGCGATCGCCTGCAACAACTCCACATCTAAACTGGACGTGGCTAAACTAGCTGCTGCCAAATGGGCTGATGGCGCAAAATGATCGGGAATTTCGGGGTGTTGGGGCTGGGAGATGCCCTGGCCGATCGAGCCGGATGGGCAGGGAAGTTCACAGGGCAGATGGGCCAGTAAGCGATGACTAAACTGGGTGACCGTCTTGTAATGGGGCATTATCGTGGGAAACTGCACCATGAGGTCATCCCAAGCGTTCACGTGGGCAGGACTCAGCATCACAACCCGCAGGCGCAGAATTTGACAGGCCCGTTCCACTTGCTCCGGCTCAAAGGAAAACCAAAAGCCAGGGGTTCCTTCTGGGGTTTCGCCCAGCACCATCACGAAACTAAATTTCGGCGTCAGTGCAATGCAAAACTGCTCAGCGGCCAGCGGATCTCCAGGCAGGAGGGGCAGGGGCGTGCTGGTATTTTGGGCCGGAGATGCACCCGTTTCGCAGGGGGGCAGTTGAAAGAAATTAGCGATCGTCGCGAGGGAATTATCCGCCGTGAACGTCCAACTGCGATAGCGATCGAGCAATTCTGACGAACCCAAGGTCGGAAAGGGCCCCGACAGCACCAGACCTTGGGGGGGCGCTAATCCCTCGGTATCGCGGGGATCGGCAGTTTGCTGCAACATTACCTCTAGGGCTGCGATCGCCGCTGCCCAGGATTTTTCGGCTTTAACGCGCTGGGTCGCCACTGAACCCGAGGACGTCACAAATTCGTCTTCCTCTTGGCCTAGCATCAGCACGTAACTCAACGTTGGCAAAATCCACTCACCCATAACCCCAAATTCGATCGCGAGTTTACTAACAGGTCTGTGTCGCTGGTCGTACTACGAGAGTACCCTGATTCCTAACCTGGATGTGGTGTGAAACCGAACCGAATCGTGGTGCAATACCCGTTGTCACCGCTTCTTTCTGCGGGGGCTTGGGCATTGGGAGCCTGTGGGCAAGAATTGCAAAACCCGTCCTGCTTTTGGGAATTCAGGGACGGGTCTGCGGATTCGGGTTGGCGAATGCTTGAACGAATGCTTGAACGACTAATTGACCTTAGGAGGCCACCAGTCCCGCTTTTGCTTGTTCTGCAACTTGGGGGACAGCATCCTGGGCAAGCAATTCGAGCATGGATTGGGCTTCGGGCGTGGTGTAGTGGGCCAGGGCCAGAGCCACCCGATAGCGCATCTGCCAATCGGCATTTTGCACAAACGGCGTCAGTAGCGCGATCGCCCGTTCATCCCGGATTTCGCCCAAGGCTCCGATCGCGGACATCGCTAGCAACTCATTGCCGGACTGAAGGGCATCTTCTAGCAGTTCAAAGGAGCGGGGATCGCCAAATTCTCCCAACGGTGCAATAATGCTGAGCTTGACGATCCACTCTGGGGTTGTTTCGTAGAGATCTTTCAGATCTTCAAAGGCTTCCGTCAGTTGTAATGCCCCGATCGCATCGGCTGCGGCTGCCTGGACATCCGGCTCCTTGTCCTGAAGCCCCGCTCGCAAAAGCGGCAGACTACGAGCGCGATCCTGAGTCCCCAGGGTAGCCAATTGACAAACAGCAGCGTATCGTACCCGGACATTCTTATCCTGAACCATGGGCTGAATTAGCTCAAACCCAACCGCAGGATCCAGTCCTCGGAGTTGGTTGAGTCCCTGTATGCGATCGCCAAAATCAGAGGAGTTGAGTAGTTCTTTTACCGATTCTGCATCAACGCTCATGCTTTTTTCAGTGTCTTATTATCTGGGTTGGTCAATTGCTCCCTATTTTCGCATCTAATGATCCCCACCCAAGATACAGATTCTTCTGAAAGCTAGTTCTTCTGCCAGCGATCGCGTGACTGACAGGGGGCGACTTCAACGGTTGTGTTGAACCGTCGTGTTGAACCGTCGTGTTAAACCGTCGTGACGGCAAGTTCCTGGGCCATGGTGCGGAGAATATCCCCCTGGGTCAAGATCCCCGTTAACCGCCCTGTGCCATCCACGACAGGGAGACGGTGAACATGACGATCGTGCATTAACCGAGCGGCCTCCGCCACGGATTGGTCTTCCTGAATCACGATCGGGTGAGGGGACATGACTTCTGCCACGGTGACGCCGAGGGCACGATGCAAATCCCGCTCATAGGTCGCTGGATTCTTGAGATAGATGATGCTATCGAGGATCATGACGTAGGGGGGTGGCGTCACCCCGGTTTCCTGCCACATCAGATCGGTTTCTGACACAATGCCCACGAGTTTGCCTGCCCCATCGACAACGGGCATCCCGCTCACTCGGTTTTCGGCCATGGTGTGGATCAATTGTTTGAGGGGTGTTTCGGGATGGGCAGTGATGGGATTACGAGTCATGACATCGGCAACCATTTTCCGAATCATAGGAGTCTCCCTTGTATGCAGTGATGAAGTGTATGCAGATCAGGTGTATGGAGTGATCATGTGTTTTCAGTGATCACGTGGGATCGATCGAATGAAATGACAGCAGAGAAAATTGAGACTGAAGGGAAAACATGGGTTCGATCGCGGTGATACACGATCTAGGTGATACACGATCGATAGATCGATAGAAGGGTTGGAATATCTTCATTATCCGCATTGATTCGAGGTTTGGCCGTTGATCTACACAGGATTTAATGATTGGGGCAAGTGCGATCGAGGCTTCAAACCCAGTGATAGTTCTCCTGGATTCATCGGCAAGTGGGAGTTCTCGAAGGGGGCGCGAAGAATATCACGAAGGATTAATTAATTGTGAGTTTTGTTGATTTCTGAATCCTCTAGATCCTCGTGCTACAAGCTGATGAAATGATCCGATCGTCACTGAAAAGGAGAATATGTAGCATTTAATGATTTGAGTTTCAGATAACTTGGAATGAATGATTTTCGTAAGTTTTCTGGCTCGACTTAGGTTACTAAATTTAGCATTCTCAATTGATTTCTTTTTCAATTCAAAATTTCGTTTTTATTGAAACTTTCACGATATTTAATGCGGTTAGAATTGAGCACTATTTAGATTTAATACTGTTGAGAAAACTGTCTAATCGTTGTAGGTTTAATAGTTGGTAGGCTTAATAGTTGGTAGGTTTAATGATTGAAACAATGTCATCTAATCCAGAAGTGGCGCGATCGGTGTGAATACTGAGTACTCCCTTTCAGAGGGGATAAAACAAAAGCGATCGGCATTAAAAAACCTCTTCCAGGGTTTCCCAGAAGAGGCTTAAGCGGTTCACAACTGTGTGTCAGAAAGCCAGACAAATATTCATGCGAAAGAAAACGTGCGAAAGAGAAGTCATACCGAAGCAACCTGTATTGATTGGATCAATTATTCATGGCATCAAGATGGGGCATGGTTTGGCGGGGGAGGGTAATCACATAGCGATGGCCGGGGCTTGAACCCTGGATCAGCAGTTGGCCGCCATGGATTTCTGCCAGTTGACGACTGAGGAGCAAACCTAGATTGGCACTCGTGTTGTTGTCATCGCGGGTTGCTTTTGTCGGCGCATTCATGACCGCCGTTTTGCCATTGGCAAACATCCCCGCTTCTACCGCGTCGCTCCCCTGCAAACTGCTGCTATCACCATTGCTGTAGAAATCACTGAAGGGCAGTCCTTCCCCTAGGCAAGGATGGGATACCCAAATGGTTAACTTCAGTCCGTTGCTTTTGTTGGAAACATGCAGCCGGACAATACTGCCAGCATTGGAAGACTGAATGATACTGAACATCAGATGATAGAGCATCTGACGAATTTTTTCCTTGTCCAACATCCAGATCCGATTACCCGGTTCCACGGACAGGCGAATTTGTTGTTCTCGACGATTGGCAGCTTGCTCCAGCGTGCTGATGGCTTGCTGGCACAGCATTTCGATGTCCACTGATGATAGGTTGAGTTGATGATTCCGATCGTCCAGTTCTGACAGTTCCAGAATTTCCTTAACCAAGGAAAGAAGATACTGGCCGCTATGGTGAATGATATCGAGATATTCCCGTTGTTTGCCCGTTAAGGGGCCGTAAATTTCCCGAGTCAGTACGCTGGCCATCCCCATCACGGAGGTGAGCGGGGTTCGTAACTCCTGGGTCAACTGGGCTAACAGTTCAAACTTGAGGGGGCTAGTAGGGGAATGTTGGGGGAAGGGAATTGCAGGACTGGCCGAGAGGGCTGCACTTTTTTGAGTGCAATGGATTCGCTCATACTCACTCATGCTGAGTCGAGCAATCAAGGTTAAAAATTCAACATCCTTTTGGGCAAAGTCTCGGGGACGGAGATCCATGACCGAGAGAACCCCAATGCATTGTCCCCCTGACGTGATCAGTGGCACCCCCAGATAAGCCCGGATGCCGTACTGTTGACTGAGGGGACTGTGGCTCAGGGCCGGGTGATGGAGCGTTTCTGGAACGACCAAACCCTGGCTACTATCGGTCACATAGACACCAAAGGACTCTTCCAAGGAGATCTCTCGACCGATGGATAGCGGATTCATTAAGCCCAACCGGGATAGCCCGATCGCAGCTTTCATCCGTTCCCGCTCCGTTTCCATCACACTCAACCAACAAATTGGCGCATCCACAAAGTTGGCTGCGGTTTGAACTGCTTCTTCAAAGACTGGAACCGTTTCTGCTTCAAGTAACCCTAATTCCGTCAAGACTAATTGACGCTGTTGCGTTCTTGCAATCGCTGTCATACCATCGAGACGACAATACAGCCGACTTTCAGGACACACCATCCTAACCCCGCTCTAACCTAATTTAAAAACCATGGAACGATTGGATGACAAGGGGCTATATAGAGCACTGCATCTATATAGAGCACCACATCTAACCATCCCCATCATTCCCGTATTGTCTTTGGGAGAAACGATGAAATAGGTAGCGAGTTTACTGAAGTTTTACACCGTTTGGGTGAGTTTCTAGTGCGCCCTCGGAAAGATTACGGAGAATTGCCGATCGGTTGGGTACTTTAGGCAACTTGTCGGCCCACTTTATCCAATTTTTGGCAAAAACTGGGGGTCGTTAAAGTGGCTTAGCTTTCCCACGCTGGATGGCTGAGCAACCCATCAATCACCCGGACCCCCCGTAACTGATTGGACAACGGTAGGTGTCCTTTGGGGGCTTCGATCGTCCAAACAAATTGGCCGGGGTAGCGTGTCCAGTTAATGCCATCCTTCCAGCCAATCTTCGCCCAGAGCTTTTCCCAATTTTTACCCACGCTGAGCCAGAGTTCCCGTTGGACAGAGTAGCCAAATTTACCCTCGGAATGGGCTAACCACAGAGCATTGATCGTCCGTAGATCGGTGGTGGGAAAGGCATTCACTTCGGTGAAATAGACCCATTTGCGCTGAATGGCATCGCCGCCTGCGAGTTCACAGAGTTTTTGGCTGGTGAGCTTGTCCGCTTCTAAAAAGTCTTGCTGGGCTAGCAGTTGCTGTAAGGGGAGGTAATCGATCGCGCGATCGGATTTGAGGGGGACGATGCCCGTGGGAAAGTGCTGGGAGAGAAACGCCTGGGCCGCTTCGGTCTGGGCCTTAAAGAGGGCTTGATAGGCTTTGGCAGCGACGGTATTGACTGCGCCGTATTTCGTAAAAACCTGCTCGCTGGCCTGGTACTCCCGCAAAAAGTCCATCAGTACTTCGTAGCCCGGTTGCCCGAGGGCGGCCAATTGATCCACGATCGGTAACCGATTGCGTTCCGTGGCGGACAGAAATTGGGCGCGGAGATCGCTGGGCAGGGGACTGCTGACTGAGGAAGTATCCAGATTTGTCATGAATGCGTTCATCCAAGTGAGCGGCGGTATCAGGTCAAACGTACGAAAAAAACGGGATCTTAAAAAGGCACATCAACTCATTATCTGGGCAAAAGGGCCGCGATCGCTAGTCCCTACCTTCCTTAGAGCGATAAAGTTGTGGAACTCGGGTTATGGATCACCCCTGGGCGAGGCAGAAATAACCCGGCTGTAAGAGATTTGATCTCCTTATGGGAGTCCCTAGTTAATCAGCATAAATCCCTAGGTGAAAGGGATTCAAGCCCGACTTCAGGATTGGCGGGCAGATGGGGACGGACAGATGGAGGCTGGGGAGATGGAGGCTGGGGAGATGTTTAGGGCCTCGATCGATCGGCTTTGAGGGTGATAACGGTCAATTCCGGGGGGCAAAGCAGCCGTCCTGGCAGATAGGTTCCGAGGCCACGATTGACGTAGAGTTGGTTGGTTTGGCCCATTTGGTTGGGAACGGCATGTAAGCCACTGGCCCAGTCCCAGTTTTTGAGCACGCGGTGGGCCGATCGTAGGATGGGTAAGGCTTTTTTGATCCGCCAGTGGATTTGACGATAGTGGCGGGAGACTACGGCAGAGACATTGCCAATACCGGGGAGAATGATTTGGCCCCCGTGGGTATGACCGGATAGTTGCAGGTCAACGCGCCAAGGGGCGAGGTTTTTGGCGGCATCGGGATTGTGAACTAGCACCAGGCGGGGAATCTCCTGGGGAAGCGCTTCCATGACAGGGGCGGGCTGGAATTCCTGGGACCAATATTCCGCTAGCCCTACGATCGCGAATTCCTGCCCCAGGGGATAGGCAACTTGGTTCCAGAGAACCTGAATGCCAATTTTTTCTAGGCTCTGGGTGATTTCGCTTTGGCTGGTGCGGTGGTAGCGATCGTGGTTGCCGAGGACGGCGTAGATGCCATGGCGACTGTGGAGCTGCTGGAGGTAGGAGGCGAGTTCGTGGATGGGTTGGGCGGAATGGGTGACAAAGTCTCCGGTGAGGGCAATGAGGTCGGGAACTTCGCGGTTACTGGCCGCGATCGCGGCTTCTAGGAGGTCGGCGGAGAGGCGTAACCCATCCCAGTGGAAGTCGGAGAGTTGCACAATTTTGAGACCGTCGAGGTGGATGGGCAGATTTTGAATGGGGAGTTCTAGGCGATCGATTTTCAGGGAGCCAGTGAGAAGCCAATGCATAACAATGGTGGCAGGAGAATGGGGGCGTTTCTACGGTAACAAATGTAAATTCTGCTGGGGGTAAATTCTGCGAGGGAAAGGGGTCGATCGAACCCATGATCCAGAATTTCTGTGGTTGATATGCAAGTAGTTAATATGGGAAAGAGTACAATGGACGGAAGTGTTGGGGTGCTCTGTAGACACTGGGTTTGAAAGTTTGCAGGACTATCTCACCAGCCATGAAGATCGACTGATTCCAGAAGAAAAGATCTATTTCAAGCATCTATTTCATCAGTTTCAACAGGTCTATCCCTCCGCTGTACCTGGAGAACTCATCAACATTGGTTGGCTCCCGTTGGATGAGTCGGATTAACTGGTGATTATGCGATTCAGTCACTTACAAAAGAAACTCGTGAGCAATTCAGTGAGCATATTGATTCTTCCAGTTATACCGTTACAATCCATGAAATATACCCAGATATCCGTTGTTGAGTCTTCTGAGACGATCGCTAGAAAAACCCTGAGATTCAACGATCGGACTTGCAACGAGCACTGATCCTCAATCCATTGCGTCAGAAAGACGAAAATTAAACAGTCGTCAGAAAAATTACCCTTGAACCGGACAAATATCTTTAATCGGTGACAATTGGTGGTGAGCGATCGTTAAGTTTCATGTGACTTTCGGGAACAATGAAGTCGCACTCAGACCGGATGTTCCCCAGACATGACTAGGCCCGCTTTCTCGATTCTCCCGTTACCCCGTAGCTTACCCTCTCTCGAAACCTGGGGGTTTGGGTTTAGTGGACTTTTGCTGTGGTTGGGAACAGCGCCAGTAATGCATGCAGAACTTGGGCCAAATGCCCTGTGGGTCTGGATTCCGGGCACGATCGTAGGCGTGTTTCTGAACTTGCAAGTGCAACAACTGGGACGCTACTTGCCTGACATAGCTGGCGGAACGCCTAACTATACAGCCCATCTTCTACAGCGCTTTCCCAAACTGGCTCGCTATGGCGCGATCGGATATTTTTTGGGTTGGATTTCAGTGCCGCCGATGAACGCCATTATTCTCACGGACTTGATTAAAGCCAATCTCGATCCGTTAGGGATTACCTGCCCTGAACTATGGCTCAGAATTGGCTTTACTGCCCTTCCTTTTCTGGTTGCCTTTCGCGGAACTCGGACGATCGGGATTCTCCATGCCTTTTTTGTCTTTCCTGCGATCGGCCTTCTCCTGGCATTTTGTCTCCAAGGATTAGGGTGGTTAGCAGTGTCGCCCACCAGTCCCGGATTGTTGCCCACCGTAGAAACCAGCATTACCCTCATCGATTGGATGAAATGGTTCTTTATTGCGGTTTACGCGGTCTATGGCTGCGAGACAGCCTCCTCCTTTGTGGCCGATAGCCGCCGCCCCAAGAGAACGCTGCAATGCTTGGCGGTGACAGCTTGTTTAATTCCGATCGTCTATATTGGTGGCTCCTGGGTCCTGATGCAGTTGAACCCCGCCTGGGGGGGGGTAGGAGACAGCACCTATCTCCACCTCATTGCCGCCGCTCAGTCATTTTGGGGATCTTGGGCTGCAACGCTAGTGACCTTTTTAATTACCTCTGGGTGTTTGCTGAGTTCCGCTACAGCAGTGTCCAACTGCCCTCGCACGCTCTATCAACTAGCCAAAGATGGTTATTTACCCCCCGTTTTTGCCTTCCTCTCCCGGCAAGAGGTTCTGGAACCTAGCCTCATCTTCACGTTTTGCTTAAGCCTTCTGTGTTTAATCTGGGGCGATGTTGCACGGGTGGTCATGGTCACCGGAACCGGCTATCTCGCTTCTATGATGGCGATTCACCTCGGGTTGTGGCTGAACCGGAAACAGCCAGAAGTGCGCTGGCCTCAGTTATCTCTGTTGTTTTTCACGATCGAAGCAATGGTGTTGATCGTGGGTGGGTTGGCTTGGGGTTGGCAGGATTGGATTCTTGGCTTACTCTTACCAGCATTTGTTGGCATGGCTGCTACCCAAGGCTCGCGCCTGAAATGGAAATGGTTGCAGATTGAAGGCTGGATTTATCGCGATCGCCAACGCTTTGCCCGCACACGGAAAGACTGGTTATCTTTCCAGGTCTTGGTCCTGCTGGGTTTACTGTGTGGTGCGCTGAGTATTGGTTGGGGGGTTCGCTCCAAACTAGCCCAGGTTCCGGATGATCAGTTTACGCCCTTATTCAGTATTTTGTTGGTGATAGTCGCCTTTGTCGGCGTCGCGATCGCCTGTTGGACAACGCTACCGCAAATTTCGGCCATTACCGAAGCGCGGGATCAAGTTGAGCGAACCTTGCAGGATTTGCAGCAAACGCAAACGCAACTCATCCAAGCTGAAAAAATGTCGAGTTTGGGGCAGTTAGTCGCTGGGATTGCCCATGAAATCAATAATCCCGTCAATTTCATCCATGGCAACCTCAAGCATCTCAACGAATACACGGATAACTTGTTGCAACTGATTGATCATTACCAAATGCACTATCCACACCCTGTGGATCAAATTACCGATTTAACAGAGGAGATGGATTTAGCATTTTTGCGGGAAGATTTACCCAATATGCTGGGGTCTATGCGCATGGGAACCGATCGCATCCGGCAAATTGTTCTCTCCCTGCGGAACTTCTCCCGCTTGGATGAATCCGATCTCAAGGCGGTGAATCTCCATGAGGGCATTGATAGCACCCTGTTAATTTTGCAACATCGCCTCAAAGCGCGCTCCGATCGGGCGGAAATTCAAGTCATCAAGGAGTATGGTGAGTTGCCGTTGGTGGAATGCTATCCAGGGCTATTGAATCAGGTGTTTATGAATATCCTGGCGAACGCGATCGATGCCTTAGAAGAATGCAGTCAGAAAAAAAAATCTGCACTCTCACCACAGGAATCGGGTCGTATTACGATTCGGACAGCCAGGGTCAATCATGACTGGGTTGAGATTGCGATCGTAGACAATGGCCCAGGTATTCCTGAATCGGTTCAGAAACGCATTTTTGAACCCTTTTTTACCACGAAGCCGGTCGGAAAAGGAACTGGTATGGGCATGTCCATCAGTTACCAAATCATTACCGAAAAGCATCAAGGTAAATTAAATTGTTACTCCAGTGAACAGCAAGGAACCGAGTTCAGCATCCAAATCCCGTTGCAGCAAGCGGCTGTTTCTCAACCATCCACCAGTTCCACACCAGGAATTTCTACTGCGTCTAATACCAAATCAACCTGTGATTGCAACCCATGACGATCCCTAAATCCCCCTTAAAAAGGGGGACTTTGAAAGAATTTGACTAAATTCCCCCCTTTTTAAGGGGGGCTAGGGGGGATCGGATCTGTAGCATTGATAAATCAATTTGGTATAAGCCGATGGCATAGGGGCTGGACTTAGCATAGGGACTGGACTTAGCATGGGGACTGGACTTAGTGGTTGTCGGACTTGAGTACGGTTTGTAAATACTGCATGATGTATCCGACGATCGTATAGTAGGCGGGGTCGCAGGCATCTCGCTGATTGACGGTCAGAATAGATTTGCGTTGCAGCGAGGGCAGCAATTCATGGAGCGGCATGGAAAGCAGGGTGCTGGCGAGGGCTTCCTGGAGATCTTGCAAACCGAAGGGAAGCGTTCGATCGCTCAAGGTATTTAAAAATAACCGTTCTGGGGCAGACAGGCGCTGGAGTTGGCGTTCAATCAGTAACGGAATATCGCCAAATAGCGGAGAATCATAGTCTAAAAAACGCTCAACACTGCCACCGAAGGGGCCACGAATACAAGCTGCCACCCGTTCTAAGACGACTGGATGTCCTCCCGAATCGCGGAGCAGCGATCGCACTTGCATTTCGGACAAGCAAGTTACCCCCTTGTCAGCGAAAAATTGCGCGATCGCTTTTTCGCGCCATCCAGACAGTGCCAGTGCATGGACTTTGCCCTGTTCGGCTTCCTTGAGTTCTACCTCCCGAGGTTTCTCGCAACTGGTGATCACAATTCGGCTTTGGTGGGCTGTGGTGGTGAGTTTTTGCAAAAAATGGCCATAGTCTTCATAGCCTGGTCGATAGGAGCCGTGGCAGGTTCCCGGTTCCAAAACGGCTTCCCAACCATCGAGCACTAAGAAACAGGGCGATCGCTGAAAATGTTTCAGTAAATCTGCAATTTCCCACTTGGAGGCCGACGGATCAAACACCTGAACTAAATCTCGCAGCAGTTCCGGGAGGCGTGGGGGGTGATGGCCAGAGAGATCGCTGGATAACGATCGCCAAATAACAACCTGAAACGAGGCTCCGATATCATCCAACGCGAGTTTTGCGGCCAAAAATGTTTTTCCGATGCCCTGGAGCCCATAGATCGTCATCAGACAGCAGGGCGCTAGCAGTTTTTGCACCAGTTGGTCTAGCTCTGGCCTGCGACCATAAAAGCGGGAAATATCGGGGATTGTTCCATCTTCCTCTAGCCGAAGTTCCTGGGTGGCCGTGACCAGAGGGGCCATGATGGAGTCAGATCGGGGCGGATCATTGACGCGATCGTCGATAGGGGGATCTGAATTGGGCAGAACAGGAGGGGGGGAGGCTGGCTCGATCGAAGGTTGCTGTCGCTGGGACCAACGCTGGAGCGGGCCACGAAAGTTCGTTTTACTAACCCGTTCCTCCACCACATAGGTTAAGTCCTGCCAAAACAGGTTGCCGATATCCTGACGGAGATATTTTTCGCTGTAGCCCTGTTGCTCTGAAATTTGTTGGTAGGTCAAACCATGGTAGGAACCGCGTAAAATGGCCTCTTCTAAATCCTTGAGAGATCGTCCTAATCCTTTTTGCAAAGCAGTATTGGCGATCGCGATCGCCTGCTCTAGATTGAGTTCGTGATGACTGCCCCGACGATTTTCACCCTGACGATCTTCACCCTGACGATCTTGCCCCCGACGATCTTCACCCCGATGTTCTTCACCCATAGTTTGCTACAGGATTTATCTGCACCCGTTGGAATATTCTTCAATGTAACCTGACTTTTCCTGACTTTTCCTGACAGCTTAAATTGTTTACAGAATTTAATGGGGGTCATGGGGATTCCCTGAACCGTCGCTTGTGAATTCTAGGAAGGCGCACCCGGCGATCGCCCCAACGTCCTAAGATGGGAAAATGCTAGATTTCGTCCTGATGACCACCCTGGGTTTTCTAGGCAGTTTTGGCCATTGCCTCGGCATGTGTGGCCCGCTCACAGCTGCCTTTTCGCTGACCGATCGCACCCCCGATGCGCGATCGCGCTTACTGTTCAATTTATGGTTGAACAGCGGGCGCATCCTGAGTTATGGCTTGGTGGGAGCGGCGATCGGGGGCGTCAGTTCGATCGTGGTTGCGGGTGGTCAATTGGCGGGGATCGGTAGTGATGTGCGGCGGGCCATGGCGATTTTCACGGGGTTGCTACTCATTTGGTTTGGCTTGGTGCAAATTCAGCCCCGTTGGTTGCCCCAAATGCCGCTGCTGCATCCCTTGGCCCAAGGACGTTTGCACAACTGGGTGAATCACTGGATGCAAAAGTTAACTCTGGCCCCCCCGATCGGATTGGGATTGCTGTGGGGATTGATGCCCTGCGGATTCCTATATGCTGCACAAATTAAAGCAGCAGAAACGGCAAATCCCTGGCTGGGAGCCGCAACGATGATCGCCTTTGGGCTGGGAACGTTACCCATGATGCTGGGCGTGAGTCTCTCCGCTGCGTTTTTCAGTCGCGATCGGCGAAGTCAGTTATTCCAACTGGGAGGTTGGGTGACGCTGGCGATCGGGCTGTTAACGGTGCTGCGCAGTAGCGAAATGGTGGACTATACAGGCCATATTGCATTGGGCTTATTGATGCTGACATTAATCGCTCGACCTATCGCTAAATTATGGTCAGGCCCGTTGCAATATCGGCGCACATTGGGTGTGGGTGCATTTATTTTTTCTGTTTTTCATAGTGCCCATACTGTTAGTCATACGTTTAATTGGAATTTGCAAGGGATTCGATTTTTACCCTTCTCGCAACAATTGGGAATGGTATTAGGGATGCTAGCATTACTAGCCATGGTGCCCTTAGCGTTAACCAGTTCCGATCGCTGGGTGCAACGATTGGGACAACGCTGGCGTCAGCTCCATCTGTTGGCGATTCCCGCCTGGATTTTGATTGTGATCCATGCCATTTTAGTTGGATCCAGTTATTTGGGTGTGGTCGCTCCCACTGCGGTGCACCATAGCCGGACGATCGGACTGATTGCCATAACAATTCTGATTCTCGCGGTACGATCGCATACAGTATGGTCATGGTTTGGCTGGGGCAAGGGGCATGTTAAATCCAAGTAATCAGAGATTTCGAGAGTTCACAACACCTTTAGAATCCGCACATTCAGAATCCGACAATAATCCAGCTTTTCCTAAAAAATTAATCCTGGCTCACAATATTCAAACTGAGGGCAAAGTGGGGGTTCTGTTTCACATTGAACCCAACCACAACCCTAAAGCCGGGGAACCGGCCCAAGCCTGGTTTGCCCTGACCCGTGAAGGGGGAGATCCCATTGCCCTGGATCAGTGTGTCTGTAAACTGACGGTCTACGACGGCTCGACGGCGATCGCCACTCCCACCCTCAAAGCTATTTCCCCGGAACGGTACAGCAGTGTGCCGGGGGCGACCGTGATTTTTCCGAAGGCGGGGCTGTATCGCTTGGAACTCAAAGGACAGCCCAAAACAGGGGAGGACTTCAATACGTTTCAAGTCAGCTACGAGGTCACCGTGCAACCGCCGAGTCAAACGACTGGGGCCGTTGCCACCGCCGCCCAGCAATCCCCCAATTCCGCCACCACCGCATTACTGCAACCCTCGCCCACACCCATGCCACGCTCCGGTTTCGATGAAGCCATGAACCTGGGGCTACGGTTCATGTTTCCGATCGCGTTGGCAGTGGGATTCTGGGTGTTGCTTAAGAGACCCCGTTGATTGCGGGTTTCTGGAAAGAGACCGCCTACAATCTTAAAAACCTCAATAAATTGCAAACATCGTCGATAGCACTGGCTCCGATCGCCCTAAATCCCCTGATTCAGGGGGACTTGACAATCATTGTTGATCCGCTAATTCAGATTCATGATCGATCACGACATCCTCATCATTGGTGGTGGCCTTGCCGGAACTCGGGCCGCCGTAGAAATTGCCCGCATGAACCCCAGTCTCAGCATTGGGTTAATTGCCAAAACGCACCCGATTCGATCGCACTCGGTGGCGGCCCAGGGGGGCATTGCAGCCACCTTGAAAAACGCCGATCCCACGGATTCCTGGGAGGCCCATGCCTTTGACACGGTCAAGGGTTCCGATTACCTGGCGGATCAGGATGCCGTGGCCATTTTGACCCAGGAAGCCCCCAATGTGGTGATTGATCTAGAACATATGGGCGTCCTGTTTTCCCGAGCCGAGGATGGTCGCATTGCCCAGCGGGCCTTTGGGGGCCATTCCCACAACCGCACCTGCTTTGCAGCGGATAAAACGGGTCACGCCATTCTCCATGAGCTGGTCAATAACCTGCGGCGGCACAACGTTAAGCTCTATGACGAGTGGTATGTGATGCGGCTGATTTTTGAAGACAACGAAGCCAAGGGCGTGGTGGCGTTTCGGATTGTCGATAGTCAGTTGGAGGTCTTCCGAGCTAAGGCGGTCATGTTTGCCACGGGGGGCTATGGCCGGGTCTACAACACCACGTCTAACGATTTTGCCTCGACGGGGGACGGGCTGGCGATGACGGCGCGGGCGGGGTTGCCCTTGGAGGATATGGAGTTTGTGCAGTTCCACCCGACGGGACTGTATCCAGTGGGGGTGCTGATTTCCGAGGCCGTGCGGGGGGAAGGAGCCTATCTGATCAATGCCGAGGGCGATCGCTTCATGGCGACCTATGCCCCCAGTCGCATGGAACTGGCCCCCCGTGATATCACCTCCCGTGCCATCACCTACGAGGTGCGGGCAGGCCGAGGGATCAATTACCAGGATGGCAGTGCTGGGGGGCCGGTGGTCTACCTCGATCTGCGCCATATGGGTCGGGAAAAAATTATGAGTCGCATCCCCTTCTGCTGGGAAGAGGCCCATTTGCACTTGGGTATCGATGCGGCGGAACAGCCGATCCCCGTGCGACCCACGGTGCATTACTCCATGGGGGGCATTCCGGTGAATACCGATGGGCGGGTGCGATCGTCGGCGACGGGCCTGACGGAGGGCTTTTTCTCGGCGGGGGAAACGGCCTGCGTGTCGGTGCATGGGGCCAATCGCTTGGGCAGTAACTCGCTGCTGGAATGTGTGGTCTACGGTCGGCGGACGGGGGCTGCGATCGCGCGCTATGTAGAGGGCCGCACACTGCCATCGATCGAGGTATCGCGCTATCTCCAGGAGGCGAAGCAAACCCTCCAAGCCCTGCTGGATCAACCGGGCCAGTACCGCATTCAGGAGATTCGCCAAGCCTACCAAGACTGCATGACGGAGCACTGTGGCGTCTTCCGCACCGAGGCGGTGATGCAGGAAGGGATCAGCCAACTGAAGGCGCTCCAGCAAAAAGCAGAGCAGATCTATCTAGATGACAAGGGCACCTGCTGGAATACGGAGCTGATCGAGGCGCTGGAGCTGCGATCGCTGATGATGGTGGGGGAAATGATTCTGACTTCGGCGTTAAATCGGCGGGAAAGTCGTGGATCCCACAGTCGGGAGGATTATCCCAACCGGGACGATGGCACTTTTTTGCAGCACACGCTGGCGACCTATGGGCCTGGCGGGGTGGCTTTGAACTATATGCCCGTGGTGGTGAATCAGTTTGAGCCGCAGGAACGCAAATATTAGGGCTGAAGCTGGAATTGAGGGCTGTGGGCCATGGGGACGATCGAGCTCGTGAGGGCGTTGGCGTCCCCAAAAAAATCAAATCTGAAGAAAACCTTAAGTAAGTCAAGGTTCCGTCAGATTTCTGAGATTCTAGATATAGATCAAATGGAGCCAACCAAATTTTTAAAGGCTCTAACTTATAAATCTCTACGAATAAATGCTTCTAGAGCGTCACTTCTTTCCTAGCCGAGGGGAGTGACGTTCTTTTTAGCGTTCTTTTTGGCCAGGTTATCCCAGCCATTCATTCTTTCCAGCAATCCACTCTAAGGTGGATGAAAAATTCTCCTGGGGCTCTTTATGTTCGCATTATAACTCATGCTTATATGTTGATAAATTAAGTTTATGTTTCGAGTTATGTTTTGAGTGTGTACAAAAATTGTGAAGAACTCTGGAATTCCGGCGGGCATTTAGACTAGCGTTTAGAAATGTTCCAGGAAAATACGGATTAGCCATCTCGGACATCATGCTTGGTGTGCAAGCTCTGGAATGCGGTCATCGGGTGATTCAGACTTGGCACGATCGCAAAATTAGCGTGGGGACGGAGTGCGCCCAGGCGATCGATGACAATCTGAATACAGCGGGGATTAGTCTGCTGCTGATTAGTGTGAACTTTTTAGCGTCGGACTACTGCTACAGCATCTTAAGTCGCCCTGTCATATGGGCAAGTCTTCGTTGATATTTCGATCGAATTTTTAGCGATCACGACATTGAGGCGGATTTTTGCGGATTTTTGCGGGGGCAGGCGTTGCAGGATGCGCGGGGTTGGGCGGAGGGCAAGCGTGGGGGATGATGATTATCGGTTTTTGGATGTGAGCCAGGAGGTGGAGCGGCGGGATATGCAGACTCTGCTGCTGGCGGAGCAGGAAGTGAATCAGATTTTGATGGCGGCGCGGGAGCAGGCGGAGGCGAATCAGCAATTGGGAAAAGTGCAGCGGTGAATGGCTATCAGTGGGACAGGGGCGATCGTGGATATTTTTCTGCCGCTTCAGTAAGGTTTTTTGTTCGGTTCAGCGTTCCATGAAATGGGTTTGAGCCCATTGCTAGCCAAGGCATTCTGCTCAAGCATACGGGTATTAAATGATACCCGATCGAAGTTTTGAAATACGGATTGACAGTCCTTTAGTTTCTTCGTACTGTGGTTTGTCAAGTGATTCCATGAACATCCTTCTTTCACTTGACAGTCCGGCATGAAGCATGGGGTCGCTGGGATCCTGAAAATTTAGGGCACTACCCACAGTTGCGCCAACAGCTATGGGTAGCTATTCCCCCTCGCTGAGTAACCAGCAAGGCGGCTTGATGAGGATTTTAGCATCTGACCGAGCCACTCTTGTTTGTGATGTCAAACGGGGTGGCTCTAAATTTTTGGGCTTTCTTCCAATGCACAACAGGAGAAGCTCAGTTATGGCGACAGGTTCTAGCGATCGGAGCGATCGTTCGGTTCAACATGAAAAACAACGCTTGCAGATCCACTTAATCGGTCACAAAGAGTTTGTACAGGACACGATTAATCAATTCCATGCGCATCGGATCGCCGATCGGATTCATTGGAGTCAACCGATGAAGATCGTGCATTCCGACGGGCAATACATCAGCATCCTCAGTCGCGAACGTCAGCGGTAACGGCGAGGTGCTTACAAGTTTGTCCATCTGGCAGACTGTAGGCACCTTACGGGGTTCTACTGCTCATTGACCTAAAAACCCATCCGCGAAAGCAGCGATCGTGGTCGTTGAGAGCGATCGTGCATTTTCTCCCTCATTTGTGTGATGCAAAGTTCGATCGGTCTTTCAGATTGTTTCGTGGGCCGTCGTTTTCAGGCAAAAATCTAGGAAAATTTCATGATTAGCCTAACGTGACCGATCGTCGCACCTGACTGGCACGGATCATTTGTGACTTTGGTGATTTGCTGCAATCTTTAGAGACGGTTCAAGATATTCAAGAACTAGACGGGAAGCTGAAATTTATCTGTCAGGACTCAGCAGATAGATTTGCCAGTAATTTTCAATCTAATGTCGCAGATTTAGCAGAGATGATTCGAGATCTAGTTCAATGGATTGAAGAACAATTACAGATTCATTCCCAGATCTCTATTTTAGGCATATAATCTAAGAATGTTTTTGAAATTCTCTCGCTACGTCACAGACTGACAATTCCGATGCAAACCGATTCTGAGTGTTGATCGATTTGAGGTTGGAGTTTGTTTATAGCGGGTGCTCAGAACCATAGGGCAGAAAACAAACTATGAAGACACCGACAGATCTGCAAATACTCGAGGCGATATACGCGCAGGTAATCGATAGGTTTCCAAAATTTGATGATAAAACTCCAGATAGATCATCAAAAATATATGTCCCTTTTGAGATTGATTCGATTGCTAAGCTACTCGGTGTTGATTCAGATATAGTATTTGGAAGATTGTATTAAGTAGGTAATGATAGAAAAACTCAAGTATGTAAAGGAAAGTAAAGTTCAAGGTTAGAACCGAAACCGCTCGACCGTGTAGTTCCCCTTCTGTGCTTGGTTTTCAATCCCATCTATCACGGCCTCAGCAAGGTCTAGTTCATCCTCGAACATACGGCCCGCCAACTCGTGATCTTTAATCTGCTCCCATTTGTTCTCGATTCGATTCATTTCAGAGCAGTAGGGAGGTAACCAAAACGAATAAATTCCTTGCTCTTGCCATCGTTCCCAATGCCCTTGCACAGCCCTATTGACATGTAATGAACCATTGTCTTGCACAATCACCGTAACCTGACCTTGCTGTTGTAATCGCTGTTGCGCTTTCTGAGCTTGCCAGTCCATCAGGCGAATATAGGCAGGAGCCTTGAAACTTCCTACTGCCAGCCCATACTCGAAGCTGACGCAGGGTTCCCATAGCCCTAAAATATTCAATCGTCTGCCTCGCGGCGCAGTTTGCTCTTGGCGTTTCTGCTCTCCACGAAAGTAGTAGCTATAACCGACCGAACTCCAACAACAAAACCCAGATTCATCCAGATATTTCAAACAAATCTCACCGACTGCTGCTGCCCATTCCAGCACATCTAGGTCGGCTTGTTTGAGTTGACGTTGTTCCGCATTCTGTCGCAATTGATGACTGGTGCGAGTGCGCTTCCAAATCACCCCCTTTTTCGTAAGATTTGTCGAACTTGCTCAGGACTCAAATGTACATCGCGCTCTTTGGCTAATTTCTCTGCTAGTTGTTTGGCTCTATAGCGGCGAGGGTCTTGCCGCAGACAAGTTTCTAGATACACCATGTCGGCTTCTTCCCAACGCCGCATCCCACCGGGTCTAGGAGCATCCCACAGTCCACCTAATCCCTGTTTTTGCCAGCGATGTAACGTCTCGCGTACTGTTTGCAAGTTCCAGTCAAAATACTCCGCGATCTTCTCGACGATCCAACCCCGTGAACTGAGTCGTACAACTTCGGCGCGATCCCGGACTCGTTGCGGCAAATGTTGAGCCGTTCTCAGTTCTCGCAAGGTGCGATCTTGTTCTGGTGTGAGAAAGACACGAAGACGATAACCCATGTTCGGTTGCGGGGAATAAAGGTTCTCTTCACTTATCTTTACACAGTTGAGTTTTTCTACCTCCACCTACTTATCACTTAGAAAATAAGTATGGTTACAAGCAAGATGATGGCAGCTTTGTTCACTTTTTCGCGATTAATGTAGGATCAGATCGTCATTGCATAAATGTTCCCTTGCTCTCTGGGACGGTTGCTATGCTCAGGGAGGAAAAGAAAAGAGCATCTAGCTCATTTGGTTTTAGCTTAGCTGCTTTGATTATCTCAATTTTGACCTTTGGACTTAATGCTGGGCTGAAAATTCGAGAAGAAATTTCAAAGCTGGATCAAACCAATATCCAGCAGCCAACTCAATCAATAGAGCGAAAAGACAAATGAGCCCAACATAGGCCCTTGTATGTTGAAGGAGTCAGGATAGACTAATAACAAACTCACCGGAGAATCTGAATAGGCCCTCAGACAATCGGTTTTCACTCACGAAGACTGCTTGACAGTACCAATACTTGGAACTGATGTCAATAAAGCCACACTCCACGAGGAACAGAGTGATGAACATCCTTAGTTAGACTGAATTCTTGTCCTGAGTTAAGCACTGATAACTCTCGTCTGAGCCTCAAAATCTGGTTGACGTTTAGGAATTACTCGAATCTCTACATCACTGCCCAGCGCGTTCAAAAATTTAAACAGTCTCTCAGTCGAAAAACCAGAGAGCTTACCATTGAGCAGCGCAGAAACTTTAGGCTGATCAATGCCAAGCAACTTTGCGGCTTCAGTTTGGGTTAGGTTTCTAGCATCAATTAAGTTACTGATTTGTCGAACCAGTTCCGCCTTCACCAACAACTCATCAGAATTGGCAAGTCCTAAATCTGCAAAAACGTTTCCACTGCTAGATTGAACCTTGATTTCCTCACTCATTGTCGTTCTCCTCTGGCTGATTTTTGTAATATTGCTCGTAATGCTCTTTTGCCCGTTTCAAGCGTGTCTCAATCAGTTCAATATCTTGCTTAGGAGTCTCAATCCCGCGCTTTGACTTTTTCTGGAACACATGCAGCACGTAAACAGCTTTCTCAAACATAATGCTATACACTGCCCGATAGGTATCTCGATCAAAGTCTTGAACAACCTCCAGAACAGAAGCGCCCTTGAACCCTTTGAGTGGTTTCACACTCGGATGCTTTTCACCACACTGTGCGCGGTACAATGCGTACCCAACCGCTTGTTGAACATCTTCAGGAAAGTCCTTCAAGTCGTCAAGTGAGCTAGCAATCCATTCGATGGGTTTTAGAGATGAGTTCATAAACTCAATTATGCTAGTTTTAGCATAACCCTGTCAAGTTGGACAAATCTCGAACGATCGATACTACAGCCTGCGGCTTGGCAGCAGCAGAAACTACATGATTAAATTCCAGGAATTCAACAGACAAAGCAACCCAGTGGAAATGCATTGCAGCGATCGCCCCGCGCGAATCTTCCCATCATCGATTACGCTGGAGAATGGATTTTCTTCGCCCTACCCCTGTTCAGCGTGGCCCTATGTTTAGCGTGACGATCGATGCAACCTCCGTATTACCCAAACCCAGCGGCATTGGGCTCTATACCCTCAACTTGATCCAAGAACTCGATCGCCTCACCCAACCCGAAAACTTTGAACTGCGCATCTCCTTCCAACCCAGCCTCAAAGGACTCCTCAAAGGCCAATTCAACTACCCCGAACAGCTGTGTCCCTACGAAGATCTAATTCGCACCTTTCCCTTCCCCGTGCGTGCCTCTAATTGGTTTTTACGATTTCCCCAACTGTTTCCCCTAGTGGAATCTCAATTTGGCAAACCCGACATCTACCATGGCACCAACTACATGGTCTTTCCCTTTCGCCACAGCAAACGAGTCGCTACGATCTACGACCTCACCTTTATTAAATATCCCCAATTTGCCACCGCCACCGTCAAAGCCTACGCCCAGCAATTGCGGCGCTGTTTACGCTGGACGGACTTAATCGTTACCATTTCCGACAGTTCCAAACGGGATATCGTGGAATACCTCGGCTTTCCCGACGATCGCATCGCCACCACCTATCCCGCCAGCCGCCTCACCACCGCCGACATCCCCAGCGCCACCGCGATCGCCGACGTTCCCTACCCCTTCAGCAAACCCTACATTCTCTTCGTCAGCACGATCGAACCCCGTAAAAATATCGCTGCTTTAATCCAAGCCTTTGAGCAACTGAAAGCCCGCGATCGCATTGACCATGATCTCGTTCTCATCGGCCAAAAAGGTTGGTTCTACGAAGCAATTTTTGACCAGATCACGCGATCGCCCTATCGCGACCAAATTCACCACCTCAGCTACCTCAGCGATGCCGCCGTCGCCTACTTCCTCGCCCAGGCTGATGTCTTTGTTTACCCATCGCTCTACGAAGGCTTTGGACTGCCCGTTTTAGAAGCCATGACCCTCGGGACTCCCGTCGTCACCAGCAACACTTCTTCTATTCCCGAAGTTGCTGGTGAAGCCGCTCTCCTGGTCGATCCCCAGGATACCGACGCCCTCAGCCACGCGATCGGTCAAGTCATCGGCGATCGTGCCCTGCGGCAACAATTGATCACCCAGGGATACCAGCAAGCCGCCAAATTCTCCTGGGCCGAAACCGCCAAACAAACCCTAAATGCCTATAGACTGTTGGCGTAATCGGCTAGCTTGCGTGCATTGGGATAGGGGAGAAACGATGGGATTGCTGGTAAATTTGGCATTTCTGACCACCAAACCGACGGGGCACACCGTCTATGCCCAAAACCTGGTACCACAATTGCGGGAATTCCATCCCAAGTTGTTGATTAGCCAGGACTCCCTACCCCAATGGCAAACCCTTGCCCCGGAGGATGGCGGCAGTCTCGATTACCTTCCCGTCTCCGGCAAAATGAACCCCGACCACGGCAGCAAAGGCCACCTGCGCCGCCTGCTCTGGACGCAATTCCAACTGCCCCGCCTCTACCGCAAATTCCAGGGCAGCCTCCTCTTCTCCCCCATCCCTGAAATGCCGCTTTGGAGTCGCGTTCCCACGATCGTCACCCTGCATGACCTGATTCCCCTGCGCTTTCCCCGCCAGCGATCGCCCCTGACGCCCTACTTCCGGCACTACATTCCCCGCGTTCTGCGGCAGGCCAAGCATGTGCTGTGCGACTCCGCCGCTACGGCCCGCGATGCCATGGAGTTCTACAACATTCCCGCCAGCCAACTCACCCCCGTCCCTTTGGCCTACGACGCCAGCAACTTCCGCTTTCTAGACCTGCCTCGTAAGCCCTATTTCCTCTACCTAGGCCGCCACGACGCCTACAAAAACCTGTCCAGAGTCCTATCCGCCTTTGCCCAGGTTCCCAATCACCAGGACTATGAACTGTGGATTGCAGGGCCAGCGGATCCTCGTTATACCCCGCAGTTGGAAGGCCAAGCCTGGGATCTGGGGGTTCGGTTGCAGTTCCTCAACTATGTGCCCTACCGGGAATTGCCCGTTTTACTGAATAACGCGATCGGACTGGTTTTTCCCACCCTTTGGGAAGGCTTTGGGCTGCCCGTACTGGAAGCCATGGCCTGCGGAACACCTGTGATTACCTCCAATCTGTCCTCGTTGCCGGAAGTGGCGGGGGATGCCGCTTTGTTAGTCGATCCCTACGATGTCAACGCGATCGCCCAAGCCATGACCGAATTAATCTCCGATGAACAAACCTGGCAACAACTGCGGCAACGGGGTTTAGCGCGCGCCAAGCAATTCAGTTGGCAAAAAACGGGAAAACTGACAGCAGATATCTTGCGCCAGTTTATGGGCTGAATACTGCCCAGGAAGGGACTGTGGAATACTCAGGGTTTGCAATGCTCTAGCTAGAGGTCGATCGGGTTAGCAGCACTACACCCAGAAAGATAAAAGCAATGCCAATGTACTGCACCAGCGTCACTTTTTCTTTGAAGAAGAACAAGCCTAACAAGACTGCAAAGACATAGCTCAACGCTAGCAGGGGACTGGCAATGCTGAGATTCACCTTATTCAGCAGCAAAATATACGTCACCACCCCCAAGCCGTAGCAGACCAGACCCACCAGGATTTGCCACTTGGTGATCATACTGACGATCGCTGCAAGGACATTACTGGAATCGATCGTGCCCAAGGCTAATGCGCCCTGCTTAAGGAAAAACTGACCGCCCACGCTGGCTGCCACCGAGGCCATCAAAAGACAGAACGCCGCGAAGGACATGGCTTCTCCTGGGATACAAACACCTGCTCAGTTGTAGCAGACTGGAGTACCTTAACACAATCTACAGAATTGTAATTCACGGCCAAAGGTGCAGCAAATCTGGTGTTGAGGAATGTTTACAACCAGATGGGTGGAGTCACGGAAATTCCTCAAATCCCAGAAAAGCTGGATTATGATCGAAGCAGTGTGACCAGACGAAAAGGCTCGATCGCAATGACCATGGTAAATTCCAGTGCAAATTCCGGTACCTATACCGACGCACAAATTGAACTCTGGCTCCGAGGTCTCCTTACCTTAGCGTGGGCGGATGGCGATTTTGATGAATCAGAAAAGCAATTGATCGCCTCGCTGACGCACCACGAAATTACCGCTGATGAGAGTGCCAAAATTTTTCAGCCGGTACAGCCTGAAGACCTCAAAGCAGCCTTTGGATCGGATAAAGCCCTAGCAGAAAATTTTCTGCGCACGGCGGTGATGGTGGCGCTGTCCGACGGCACCTATACAACGACTGAGGATGAGCAACTGACGGAGTTTGCCGCGGCCCTAGACACCAGCCACGATGTGCTGGATACCCTGCGACTCACGTTGTGCGATTTAGAAACCCAAACGGCCAGTCCATTGGTGGCTGCGGAAGGCAGTGTCGCCAGTGGACTGCAACCGCCCCAGCACCGGGAAGATTTACTGCAACCCGTTCGGACTTGGCTGGATGGTATGGAGGTGGATGATCCGAAGGTGGCGCGCTTCCTCTGTAAGTTGATTCCGTCCCAATGTCCCTTTGAACGGGATGTGGTGTTATTTGGCAAAAAAATTGTCCACATTCCTCCGATGTGTAAGGTGAATCCGTTGTATGAGCAGTTGGTGGGGTTGCGGTTCCGGGCGTTGTCCTTTTTGGCCGATCGCTGCGGGGAAGACGTCACTCCGTATATCTAGCCAAATCTTGAACCAACTCGCAGATAGTTACATAGAATGACCGATCGCGTTGCTTCCCTCCCTTTAATCTTGGCTGGCCCGATTCTCCAGCATACGGATCCTGAGTCAGTGACGGTTTGGGTGGCCCTGAAAGCCCCTCGCCAAGTGACCCTACGGATTTATGCAACCTCGCAAAATGGTGCTGGGATTGAGTCGTTACGGATGGAGGGGCAACGATCGACGGTACCCTTGGGGCAATTCCTCCATGTGGTGGCGGTGACGGCGACGAGTACGGTTGGGGATCAAGTGAGCGATCGGGCGACAGGTTCGTTAAAAGCCGGTGAAGTTTATGCCTACGATTTGGATTTTCAGCCCCTAGACTCCCCGGAAGGTGGGATTTCACCGAACCTACGATCGAATCACCGATCGGTAACTCTGGAGGGATCGGTAACTCTGGAGGACGCCCTCTGCTCCCCAGCCTTCCCAGCGGTCACGATCAGTTATTTTGACCACAGACTGCCCACCTTTGCCCTGCCGCCCCAGGAACTAGACAACCTCCGCCTCGTCCATGGTTCCTGCCGCAAACCCCACGGCGACGGGGTCGATGCCTTGGCGACCTTGGATGATTTGATTGACCGGGCGATCGGTTCAGAACAACCCCGCCCCCACCAACTGTGGCTGACCGGGGATCAGATCTATGGCGATGATGTGGCCGATCCCTTGCTTTGGGTCGCGACCCAGGTGGGGGATGATTTACTGGGCTGGCGGGAGGCATTGCAACTGCGCTCCAAGGCTGCCGCAGCGAAGCGATCGCCCTCTAACCGATCCCTCTCCAATCGCCCGCCCGCTGACTGCACCAGTTCCCCAATCGAGGCCCTAGAACCCCTGGCTGCTGAAGAATCGGAACAAGCCCGCACGGAATTACTGGCCGATTTGGCGATCGCGGAGGAATTGCGCCCCGGAACCCGCAGTCAGGTGGCGACCAAGGCGGCAGGATTTACGGCAGGGTTATTGAAAAAGTCCCATAAGGTCAATAGTCATTTGCTGAGTTTGGGCGAATTCTATGCGGCCTATCTTTTAGCGTGGTCGCCGATTTGCTGGATCACACAATTTCCCACGGGCGCAGATCAATTTGGTCGATCGTCATCGCGCAAAGTCGATCCCCATCGCACGGCCAAGCAAGCGGCTAAACAATGGGATCGGGAAGTGCGGGATATCCAAGCCTTTATTCACAGCCTGTGGAAAGTGCGACGGGCGATCGCCAATGTGCCGATGTACTGCATTTTTGACGACCACGATGTTAGTGATGATTGGTATCTCAATCAGGCTTGGTGTTTGCGCGTGTTGAGTAAACCCTTGGGGCGACGGGCGGTGCAGAATGCGTTACTGGCCTATGCTGTGTTTCAGGGCTGGGGCAATACCCCGGACCGATTTGCAGCGGGCCAGTTGGGGGAACAGTTGTTACAGGCGGCGGCGCAATGGTCGGCCTCCCAGGGGCAAGATGCTCAGGTTTGGGAACGGTTAGGACAGTTATTGGGAATGCCCCAGTTCGATCGCACGGGGGTTCCGATTTTCGTTCGGGATGGCGATATGTGGGTACTTAGTCGGCACCCCGACGCGCTTCCCTGGCATTACAGGTTACAGAGTCCTTGCCACGATGTGATCGTGCTGGATACCAGAACTTGGCGCGGCTACCCGATCGCAGAAAAGATCATCGCTCCACCGACATTATTATCTCCCAGCGCCTTTCAGGAGCAGTTACAAAAGCCGTTGCAGGAGATATCACAACAACCGTTGAATCCAGAAGTATCTAAGACAGACTCTACACGTCCCACTCGCATAACCTTTTTGATTGCACCAACCAATCTTTTTGGTTTACAGGCGATCGATTGGATTCAGCATTGGTATTTACGTCAGAATAAAGTCTTTGCCCATGATGTGGGGGATGCTTGGAATATTCGTCTACCAGCATTGGCGAACCTGTTGACAACATTGTTAAATCAAGACCAATCGGTTGTCGTTTTATCGGGGGATATTCACTATGGCGCGGCAGTGGCGCTAGATTACTACCCGTTAAATCCAGCCCAGGCCAGTCATCGTCAATTGGTGCAGTTAACCTCTAGCGCTTTAAAAAATGAAGAATTGATCACTCGACTGATTCAAACGCGCTTGAAACAATGGCTGTTACCAGAACGCGATCGTTTGTGGATTGGCTGGCAAGATCCGATCGCCATGATGCCTGTCGCAAAAGTTCCTAACTCTACGCAACCCGCCGATCGGCCATTCAACGATCGATCCCTCAACGATCGCCCCGTACCAGACTGGTATTGTAAACTGGCTTGGATTCGGCCTCGGCCTCCGCAGCGAGTGGGCCGGGTAATTGGTTTAGAGGCTCCGCAGCCAGGGCGATCGGAGGTAACGCATCGCCGTTTCTGGGGGAATCGATTACGGCGTTGGTTGGTCGATATCTTTGCGCCGCTGAATCATTGGTTTCAGGCAGGGTCTGAAGTGATCGGGCATAACAATTTAGGCCATGTGCAAGTTCGTTGGGATGCGGCCCAGCAACAATTTATTGTGACGCAGGATCTGTATTGGCGACGATCTACGGCACCGAGTGTTCTAGTATGCAGTCGGTTTTGTACGTCAACCCACCAACCCGATCGTGGCAAGCAGCTGTAACTCAGTCCCTAAGACCACTGGAGGCTATTGCCTCCCCATCAGTGGATTATTCAAAGGGAGATGCTGTCCCAAACCCCTGGATTAGCATCCCCCTGGGATTGAGAATCGATTTATTTCACACACCAAACTTCATACTCCACCACCAACCCAGGAAAAGCCAACGCATTGACAACCCGTAGAGTTCCTGCAGCGGGTTTTACCTGAACAGTTTGGAAATAACCAGCAAAGCGCCCTAAAATTGCGTTGAAGTCGGCCTCGCTATAGCCATTCACAAGCGTAAATTCAATTCGAGCAATGTCACTGCGATTAAGTTGGTTTTGTCGCAAGAAGATATCTAACTCATTCAGAACGTAGTCGGTTTGAGCAATATAGTTACCAGGAGACACAATTGAGAAGTTAGGCTGTTGAGCTGCAATACCGGAAAAGAAATACCAGTTTTTGATATTACTGAGTTTCAAACCCCAATTAAAAATACTCGTGAAGTTAGGTAAACGTGGATTTTCTAGCGCCTCTTTCCGCAAACCTTGACGATTGGTTTGGGCATTGACCGAGCTCACAAAAATAAAAATCACGAGCAGCGGCACAACCAAAAACACCAGTAATCTTTTGAGGTTCATCATCAACCTTCACTTTGTTTCTATCAAAACAGATAAGAATGAAACAAGACTATCACTGATTCCTATCAACACCAAAGGCGGGATGCTGAATTTTTTATGAAGCTGTATAAACTTCAAATGAGCTGATAATACTACATCAATTCTTCAATACTACACATGGTATCGCTCCTATGTTGGCCCTCATCAAGTCTATGCTCTTCCAGAAATCTCATCCCCCAATCAGCTAAAGAAATACCAAGAGATGGTTTTTCCTGATTTTTCAGTGCCATTATGGAAATGTATTCTGTCCAATTTCATCTATTGATTGCCCAACTTAAAGGAGCTTTATGTCGATCGACCTTGAACTGCCCAATATTACCCCCGAAGATGGATCGGGTTCAGTCAATTTGATTGAAGCGATCGAGACGGTAATCGCCAGCCTGGATACAACCGATTCAGCCATGGTCAGTCAAGGGGATAACGGGCATCTGTGGAAGTTTCAGTATGGGTCGGTCGAAGTTTTTGTCCAACTAACTGGCACCACCGATGATGATGTCCTGACAGTGTGGTCTCGGGTGCTGGTTCTTCCGGTGGCCAATGAAGCCGCCCTCACCCGCAAGCTCTTGGAAATGAATTGGCTCAGTACCTTTGAAGCCCGATTTGCGATCGCGGACAATCAAGTCATCGTCATGGCTAACCGAACCGTTGCAGAGATTTCTCCCGGCGAAATCTCCCGCGCGATCACGGTCGTTGCCACGATCGCCGATGACCATGACGAAGCCCTCATTGCCGAATTCGGTTCAAGCCATTAACCCACCACTGTCCCTTCATGCCGAAATTCAGGAAACCAGGGATTTCAACCTGTATTCGGCTTTAGACAATCAATCTGAACGGTGGAGGAATACACTATGCATCACAAACGATCCTGGAGCTATGGGCCATCAGGACTCTTAACATCAGGACTCTTAACCATGGGTTTAATCCTTGTCCCATCTGCCCAAGCCAAGGAACTGCCCAACTGTCGCCAACCCAAAACCAACTTAGAAAAAAGCATTTGTCAAGCTGCGGTGAATTGCAATAAACCTGTTACGCAGTTAGACATGAATTTTTGCAGCGCTTGGGATGCAGAGGTTAGCGATCGTCAACTTAATCAAGTTTATAAACAACTGAGACAACAAAACCGTCAATTTAACAATCAACACTCCAAAAAACGGGATAAATATTTAGTCGATTCCCAATTAGCATGGCTCAAGTATCGCGATACCCATTGCCAATGGATTGCTAGCCGCTTCGATGGTGGCAGTGCCCAACCGATGCTCTATAGCAGTTGTTTAGCGAATATCACGCAACAACGCACCAATGAGTTACAAGCAGAATTGGATGTTGAAAAATCGCTGCATTAAGCATTCATGATAGCTCCGATTGTCTATGCCTGAAACTTGGCGATTGATTCCACACTTGTGTACCCATGGCGCAATGCAAATGGCGATCGATCGCTACTTTTTAACTCGCCATGCCTTGGGTACCCATCCGCCCGTACTCCGGTTTTACAGCTGGTCACCCGTTGCCCTGTCCCTCGGCTACCACCAGCGCAGCTATCCCGCAACCTGGCACGGCTTAACCTGGCAAGGACAACCGATCGATCTCGTGCGCCGACCGACGGGAGGCAGGGCTGTTTTACATCAAGGTGATCTGACCTATGCTGTAGTTGCTTCCGGCTTCGCAACCAACCGGATGGAAAGCTATCAACAAATTTGTGAATTTCTGATTCAAGGGCTGGCGACGATCGGCATTGAACTCCACTACGGTAGCGCTGGACGGGGTTATATTCACAATCCCAATTGTTTCGGCACAGCAACGGCAGCGGATTTAGTGATGGCCGATGGGAGCAAGCTGATCGGCAGTGCCCAAGCCCGCAAGGGAAAGGCGATTTTGCAGCATGGTTCCATTCGCCTCACCCCCGATCGAACGTTATTTGCAACCGTCTTTGGTGAAACGGATTTATTCCTACCACAGTTATCTCCTCAGCAGCAGAATATCCATCAACTGATGGATGCGTTAATGCAAGCTGCAAGTGACTGTTTTGGAGTTACGTTCACAATCCAGCCGTTAACGCCTGATGAATTCCAGGAAATTCAGGAAATGATTGATTGTCTGGAAGATGTGAATCCCATTCCCTGGACTTCGTCCGATCGATCTACTCTCCAACCTGAATCGATCGATGAATTTGATTCACGCTAGCAGGAACTTGAGCACTTTGGTAAAAGGTGATTAGAACTATCGTTTCATCTACATTTTTAGCAATGTAAGTCGTGACACTACCAATAAAATCTGCTTCATCGCTCGTTGCGTAAATCCTGACTGCGGGCTGGCCACTAATGCGTAAACGTTCTGTTTTCTGAATTGTGTTGGACATACCTCTGGGAGCAGGTTTAACCGCATCTTCTAAGGACTGATCGATAACGAATGCAGCCAACTTCACCATCCCTTTCGGTGCCATGCCCCCACCTTGGATGGGCGGTTTCTGGTTATAAAGTGTGATCGTTTCACCTTCAGAGCGATCGACCCAATGGGAGGGTGCCTTAAACTGAATACGATCGATTTTGTAGGTCTTCAGTTGTGCCTTCTGGGTTTGCGCTTGGGATGGAATGGCATTGCTGACAACGATCGTTGCTGGGAGCAAAGCTGGGAGCAAAATGGTCAAGAGTGCCGAGAGTGTCCATAGGATTTTCTTCATAGGTTTAAAACACTTTCCAGTCTTCGCGATTGAGGAAAAAGCCATTGCCTTTGCCGTTGGTACAAGTTAAGCCTGCTTTGGTTGCTTTACAGCTAAACCCATTCTTTTTCCAGGTTTTGCCATAATCCAGCGTTGGATAATCCGGCGAATACATCGTATCGCCAACGCATAAAACCGTCGCGGGCTTTTTCGCTTTCGAGAGGCGCAGACCCGCACCCCAATCTAAATTGCAGGATTTGGGTTGACGGGGCATGGGATTGAGCTTGCTCCCGATTTCACAGCGAAGAATCGGTGATTCCTTAGCCAGATCACCCCCCACTTCATGGCTGATGCAGTAAATATTACCGCTAGGCAGCATGAAGCCATCACTATTTTCGATCGCCTGGGTCGGTTGGCCGATCGCCATGATTCCCACTGCCATTCCACTACTTAATAGTCCAATGCTCAATGCTCTAATACTCAACGCCCCAATACTCAACGCCCCAATACTCAAGACTGTGTAGTGTGTCATCATTCACCAAGCAATTTTCTCAATTGGAACAAAATTATAAGGCAATGTGTGAGGTTACAGTCGCAGTTCCTCGCCAAATACCTTCAGCATGTTGCGCGTAGAGGTTATTGCGCGATCGGTGACTGACTGTCGTTCTTGTTGATTGAAAATAGTGCGCACCTTACTCTGAGACGGCTCAATGCCCACTTCAACTTCTGCAACCAAGCGACCCTTCTCAAAAATCCAAGCCTGCCCATTACCCGTATCTCGGAACGCATACAAGCGACCACCATAGAAGTAAGCCACTGGCCCATTGTCTCCGGGTGGCCCTTCTAGGGAGACCTTCATCACAAGATCTTCCATACGGCAAATGTCGTGCTTGAGACCATTTACTGTTTTCTGGTGAAACACACAGTGTTTGTCAGCAAAGCGGGTGCGCTGATCGAAGACTTGTTTGTAGGCCAATTTCTGCGATTTTTTCAGTGGCTGAGCTTGCGCGCCGATTGTCGTGACGGTTGTTGTGATAGTTGTCGTGACGAGGGTCGTGAGTGCAATAGCTGCCAGATCTGTAGTGATCCCCAGCATTAGCGTGAGAGAACAGACCCGAAAAAATTTAAACATTCTCGATAATGATATTAATAGCTTATCTCTTAAAGTAGACGATGGATAATGATTCAATAATCAGTAAATTTACGATACTTTAAGAAAACTGAATCAACTAGATCAACGTACCTCTGATGACGACGCCAGTGATGACGACGCCAGTGATGATGACGCCAGTAATTTGTCGATCAGTGTATTGAAGAGATTGAGCAATAGCTTGGTTATAGGAGGCCAAGGCAGATAGAGTAACCATCGTCGATTCTGCGAACTATCATAGAAAAAATGGTATGTGTAACCCAGTCGCTGGAGAATCGATCAAATGTCGAGTCAAACCATAGAATTTTTCCGATCGCTCTTTGATAGCCGTTTGGCAACCCTGGAGCATCTTCTGAAATCTGCTCAGGCCCATCTTGGTGATAGCGATGCATTGCTTCAGCAGCGCATTGCACCCGATATGTTTCCCCTAGGAACTCAGATAGTCTTTACTTGCAACCAACCCCGCAACTTTGCTCTGTGGTGTGAAGGCAAACCCGCTGATAATCTAGATCCAGAGGTTGCGTCCATGGGCGTAGCTTACGAGTACCTATCCGCTACTCGCCAGTTACTGGCAGGAATTACTGCCGCAGATCATCAATTAGCGGAAGTCACCCGAATTAATCTTGGGCAAGGACTCTATTTGGAACTCTCTGGGAGTGCCTATGTCAATGATTTTTTGATTCCTAACCTCTACTTTCACCTAGTCACCGCCTATGACATTCTGCGGATGGCTGGAGTCCCGATCGGAAAACGGGATTACATGCTGCACTTAGTCCCGTTTTTGAAACATGAGCCCTACGAAGACCGGAAATGATAAATCATCCAGGAATGCCATGGGCGATCGATAGAACGAGCAATCGCTGGAACGAGCGATCGGTGGAACAATGTTATTTGCGCCGTTATTTGCGCCCGATCGCTCAGCATTTCCTCACCCTATAACTTCCGGCCAAACCTCGCCTTCAGCGCCTCTAGGGAGTTATCTGAATCCGCCTGCCCTGATTGCTGATTTGATTGGGATTCCGCAGCTTTTTTGGGCATTTTTGCTGGATTTTCGGCCTTGGTTTTATCGCCCGCTTTAAGTTTATCTCCCGAAGATTTAGCTCCCGATTGTCCCTGCGATCGCGGTTGGGGACGGCCTTGGGGTCGATCGTTTGCTGACCGATCGCTGGCCTGCCGATCGCTGGATGGTCGCTGATTTGTCCCATCAGGCGATCGCATCGAGAGGCCAATTCGTTTCAGAGCTGGATTCACCTCTAAAACCCGTACCTTGACCACCTGTCCCACCTTGACAACCTGTTTTGGGTCACTGACAAAGCGATCGGCCAACTGCGACACATGCACCAATCCATCTTGGTGTACCCCAATATCCACAAAAGCGCCGAAATTGGCAACATTAGTGACAATGCCCTCCAACTCCATACCCATTTGTAAATCGGTAATTTCCTTAATATCCTCTCGGAATGTGGCGTATTTGAATTCCTCGCGGGGATCCCGTCCCGGTTTCTCCAACTCACTGATGATATCCCGCAATGTCGGTTCCCCGACGGTATCAGTAATGTACTTCTTCAAATTGGCTTGTAGTTGTGCCGAAATCTGACTCGTTTCCGTCAGCGGGACTCCGAGGTCTTTCGCGATCGCTTCCACGAGGCCATAACTTTCCGGATGCACGGCTGTGTTGTCTAGGGGATTGCTGCCATCGCGAATCCGTAGGAAGCCCGCCGCCTGTTCATAGGTTTTGGGGCCGAGTTTGGTCACTTTGAGCAATGCTTTACGATCGCGGAATGCGCCCTTTTCATTGCGGTAGGCCACAATGTTATTGGCAATGGTGGGGGAAATGCCAGACACAAAGGTCAGCAATTCCTTAGAAGCCGTATTTAAGTCAACCCCCACATAGTTAACGCAACTCTCAACAGTCTCATCCAGCTTGCGTTTCAGTAGTTTTTGATCGACATCATGTTGGTACTGTCCTACCCCGATCGACTTCGGGTCAATCTTCACCAATTCTGCAAGGGGATCCTGTAATCGCCGACCAATACTAATTGCGCCCCGCACCGTCACATCGAGGTCAGGGAATTCCGCGATCGCCACATCACTGGCAGAATAAATCGACGCACCGGATTCATTCACAATAACTTTGATCGGCTTAGGTTCCAATTCTCCAATCACTTCCCCGACGAATTCTTCGGTTTCCCGGCTAGCGGTTCCATTCCCGATCGCGATCAATTGAATCTGATGTTCCTGAATCAGTTGCTTCAGCATGATTGCGGCTTGTTTGCGTTTTTCTGCACCTGTATGGGGAAAGACCGCTTGGTATTGCAGAAATTTACCTGTGGTATCCAGGACTGCGACCTTACAGCCCGTCCGGAATCCAGGGTCGATCGCCAGTGTCGGTTGCATTCCCGCCGGAGCCGACAGCAGCAATTCCCGCAGATTCGATTCAAAGGTCTTAATGGACTCGATATCGGCTTCCAATTTCTTCTGCGATCGCACTTCACTAATCAGCGAATTTTTCATCAAGCGATTAAAGGCATCCTTGATCATCGATCGATAAAAGTCCCGCAGCGATCGCACCTTGGTACGAATCACTTCGGTTTCTAAATAAGCAAGCACCTGCTCTTCTTCAAAGGTCAGTTCAAAGTCCACAATCCCTTCTGACTCGCCGCGATACAGGGCTAGCAAATTGTGGGGCGCGATCGCTTTCACCTTCGCTTGGTAACTGCGGTACATTTCAAACTTCGTCGTGCCTTCGGGGTAATCCTCCTTCACACGGGAAACCAATACCCCCGTATCCAGCAGAAATTCCCGCACGTATACCCGATAGTCGGCATTTTCCGCCACTTCCTCTGCCAGGATGTCCGAGGCTCCCTGGAGCGCTTCCTCGGCGGTTTTGACACCTTTTTCTTCCGAAATGTACTTTGCTGCTTGCGTCAGCAAATCCTGCTCTGCCACGGTGGGCTGATTCAGTGCTTTAATCCACTCAGCCAAGTCTCCTAGCCCTTTCTCGCGGGCGATCGTGGCACGGGTGCGACGTTTGGGCTTGTAGGGCAGGTATAAATCCTCTAGCTCATTCTTTTGCAAACAATGGACAATCTTGCTGCGCAGTTCGTCCGTCAGCTTGCCCTGGGATTCGATCGACTCCAGAATCGTCTTTTTGCGATCTTCTAGTTCCGTTAGGTAGGTGAAGCGATCGAACAAATTCCGGAGTTGAATTTCATCCATGGATCCCGTGCGCTCCTTCCGGTACCGCGCAATGAAGGGAACCGTCGCACCTTCATCAAACAGTTCTAGGGCACTCTCCACCTGTTGCAGACGGAGGGACAATTCTTCGGCAAGGAGCTTAGGAATCTCGATCATAGAAACACGCAACGTTCAAAACAGCAAATCTAATACCTCACTATAGCAATCGAGTTGAAGGGACGATCGCGGGATTAAAAACTCTCATGCATGGAACAAAAAGCTCCCACCTATCTCCGCGATAAGTGAGAGCTAATGGAATGATGGACAATATTAAGCCTTGCAGCCCCCCGGCCTGACAGCCCCCCGATCGGCCAGCCTCCATCCTAGAAGGATTTTGAGGCATTGTATGGGGCAGGGACTGACGGATTCACAAGACCTATGGATTCACAAGACCTATGGGTTCACAAGACCTATGGGTTCACAAAAGTCTACAGATTCACACAAGCCTACGGATTCACAATAAATGTCGAAGAAATGGCTTCTGCCTTCCCTGCATTCACCAACGCCTGGTAAACAAACGCGGCCACTTCTGCACGAGTCGCTTCCCGATTGGGATTCAGCAGGTTGAGATTGGGATGGTTCACCACAATCCGACGCTGGGTTGCCGATGCCACAAACTTTGTGGCATAGCTGGGAATCGTATTGCCATCCTGATATCTTGCCAAGATGGATACGTTGCCCTCGCCGTATTGCAGGCCATTGGCCAAGGCCACTAACACTTGCACCCGAGGAATGCGTTGTTCCGGTTTGAACAAGCCACCGGGATAGCCTGCCATAAAGCCTCCCTTTGAGGCTGTTTGAATCGCTGAGTAGCCCCAAAAACTGGTTGAGACATCGCTAAATTCAACCGCATTCCGGCGAGGGGCAGGGCTAAAGGCTTTGTTGATAATGGCAGCAAACTGAGCACGGGTTACAGGGGCTTCCGGCTTAAAAGTCCCATCGGGGAAGCCCGCAATGATATTTTTAGCTGCCAGTTGTTTGATAAATGCCTCTGCCCAGTGACCTTTGATGTCGGTGGGGCCCCCGATCGGGTCGTCGATCGGAACTCCCGTATCCTTCGCCACCAGAACCACTTTGCCACTAATCTTTTTCGGATCAATGTTGTTACCGATGGCAGAAATTTCTTGACTGCCAGCGTTATTCACATCTAACTTCGTGTTGTTGCGAACGGTGTTGTTACCATCATCCCCTGTGATGCCTAAATCAGGTTTTGCATTGACCGTCGCAACCACCCCATCCCGTTGATTGTTCGTAATCACATTGCCCCGCAGCACCGGTTGAGCTGCGTCGTTAATGTAAATCCCATCTTGGTTTTGGGTGATTTGGTTATTTTCTAAACGCGGGGTGGATGTGCCCCCGATCGCCAACCCAAAGCCCGTATCCTGCATGATGTTATTGCGAATCAAGCCCTGGGCTGTACGAGCAATGGAAATACCATTACCCTGATTTTTCAGAAATACACTATCGGTAATGGTGGGGTTGGCACTACCGGTAATAAAAATCCCTTCCCGCACGCTATTGGCAAAGGTACAGTTGACGATCGTAGGATTGGTGCCTTCGATCCAAATGCCCGTGCCTCGACTCAGGGGATTGGTGACATTGACCCCCCGAATTTCACTATTCGCCGCTGCTAACAGGGTAATATTTTGGCGAGCAAAGGTCGGGCTCACAAAGGCTCCCCCACCGATAATGGTGGTCGTCGTCCCTTTATTCGGTTCATCCCCCCGTAGGATAATCCCCGGTTTCAAGATCAGGGGAAAAACTTCTCCATTGTCTTTGGTGTAACTGCCGGAGGCCAGTTGAATCACGGTGCCTGGTTGAGCTTGTTGTAGCGCGTAGGTGATGCTTTTTAGCGGCGCAACCTCGGTACCGCCCGTTGCAGTATCCTGGCCCAACGCCGAGTTGACGTAAATAATCTTGGCATTGCTGGGTAGCTGGGCCGTCAGGGTTTCGGTGGAAAAGCCCCACGGCATTGGGTTGGCTAGTACAGGAGAGATAACAGCCAGGGGTGTCAATCCCGCAAGACTGGTGAGGACAATCCACCGTAGAGAGGCCCCAGCGTGGCATTGGGGGGGATTTCTGCGGGGGGAGAGGGGAGATGATTGTTGCGCGATCGCGGTGGTCTCGATCGACTTGCCCTGATTCGCCATAGGTGTTCTAAAGGTTTCTACAAACTGGGGTGTTGTTGTTGTCAATGACCCGACAAAGAACTCTGGGTTCCCATAGGGATTCTGAAGAAATATACCCCTGATCTCACAAAAGGCTGCATTCTCCATCAAAATTTGAAAGGGAAGGTCGCTTCCCCACGCTTCATTTCTGGAGGGAACCTTATGCAAGATTTTCGCGACTGTTTAACCCATAAGCTCGCTCGGGTCACGATCGCTGAATTTCTACCAGGCAAGTTTGAAGAAGCTCAAAGGCTGTACCAAGAGGCGGTAGATACCTATCGGGAAGGCTTTTGTGGAGCCTATTTGCTACGGGAGCAAGGCAGCGATCGGGGGATTTCGGTGATTTTGTGGGATGACGAAGCAGCGATGGCGGCCCATGAGACGGCGGTTCATCAGGCGATTCTTAACCAAATGGCTCCGCTCTTTGCCAGCCGCCCAGAAAATCGCGAGTATGAAGTTGTGAGCGAGGTCGTCCCGTCGGAGGTGGTGGCCTCCTAGCAGTGTTGTTCTAGAGAGGGGTCAGCATGATCGGACAGCAGCAATCTATCGTTTCCATACCCGTTGTCGCCCGTGACCAAAATCTGCCTGGAAGAGTGCTACGGCGGACATTGCAGGGTTGGAGCCGAATTTTAGCCCGGGTCTGTGGTTGTCCGATCGGCTTTACCTTCTTTTTGGGAATCGCCTTTTTTGGAATCGCCCCAGCCCAGGCCGCAGAAACTGCGATTGTGAAGTACAGCATCCTGCGGGAGTCAATCCCAGTGAAGGACTTAAGCGAATTTGGCAAAACAGGCACCCCATCACCCGCCCTCGCTGCCCACCTGAAGTTAGCAAAGCGGGATCCGGCCCAAGTTCGCCAAAACCTAACCGATACCGTCAAACTCGACAAAAAATTAGCCGATCGGGTGTTAAATAGCCCCATCGGCGATCGCTTTCTTGATGAACTCAGTACCGCGATTTACAATCCTGCGGGAGTGGCCGATCGGCAAGCTTTGCGAGCGGCACTGACCTTATCCATTCAAGATGATGGCAAACTTTCGGTCTTAGAAGTTCTGGAAAAGTATCCGACTCAGGAAGTGATGATCGACGGCGATCGCATGGCCGAAGTTTACCAACAGTTACGCAAGTTAGAAAAACGGCTAAAAAATCCCCTGGGCTTGTTGAAGCTTGGGTAGCGCCCAGGGACCGCAGATTGCCTTCGATCGCGCCTTACCGTTTACAAATCACCCGCCGCATTTGTTCCATGTTGTTGGGCAAGTCCAGCTTAATTGCTTCTTGAATAAAGGCACCAGGTACGGGTACCGTTGGCGTCGCTTGGACGGAGTAGGTAATAATCGTGCCTTCTCCCCAAGCCTGTAGTTCCAAATCTGCGCTGAAATCGTTAAAGTTTCCCGACTCCATAAAAAATTGAATGCGCTGGTGATGGGTTTCCAGAACTTTTAGGTAAACTTCCACCTGCGCTGTAAAAAATAAGAAGGCTTTGCTGGCAGCTTGATAGAGGCGTTTGATCTGACGCTTGACTGTGGCCCCACTGGTGTTGATACCGTTGTGAATCACTTCGCTACGATGGATATCTGGGAAATAGGCTGTCCAACGGGAATAATCGGTCAACTGCTGCCAAACTTCCGTGTGGGGCGCAGGAATATACATCTTTGCGGTAACAGCTCCCCCCCAGGCGGAGTAGGGCCGGGTCTCCAGAAGAATTTCTCCTTTGAGCAGCGCAGAAAGCGTGTCAGATGTGGAGGAAACAGGTGTAGCAGTCATGCAGGTATCTAATCCGATGAATGAAGAGTGGATAATTTCTTAATGGATCCATCTAGGATTGATGGGCATTGAGGCATCCATTAAGACCGTAACGACCAGACCGTAAAAAGTGCATCATCCCTTCGTTAAGATTTGAAGAATTCCAAGAACCGACCTATAGAATTCCCAGAGGCCAAATAGAGCCGAAGCGACTTTAAAATTTGAAGCTAAATTCAATAATTCAGTACTTTAACTGAAACAATTCAAAGTATATCGCCATACTATTACAACTTTTTCACACTACCCCTAATCATGGCAACTGGGTATCGATCGTGCATCCGTAAAGGTATTGTCGGTTAATGTAGAGGATGTGCAAGGATGAGCAATTTTGCGGAGGATCAGCATGGCGCGGGCCCAAAATTCTAGAATTTTTGTTTTTTGGTTCACCCTGGGTCTAACGGCTTTTGTGTGGCTGTTGCGAGGGATCGGGCTAGTGACCTTTCTTCCTGGCTTTATCTTGGGCTTTCTACTCATTGCCTCCCTCGCCTTACTCATCATAAATGGCCTGATCGAAACTCGGTAACTCCACTGCGGCAATGGTCAAGGTTTAATGACGCCCGATCGGCCTGAGCTGGAATTGCATCCTCCGGAGGCTAGTCGATCGCAAAAGAGCCTGAGTGATGTGATCGCTGGCTGGCGATCACATCACCCTGGTATGCACTGTAATAGGAAATTAGAATTCGCTGGTGATTCTCCGGCAGCTATTTTAGGCAACAATTTTTTCGCAACAACTTTTTCGCAACGATTGTTTGCAACCGCTTTCCGGACCGTCTGCATAACCTGCTTGTAGGGATAACTATTGTTGGTCAAGCATTCGTTAAAGGCTCGCCTAACACTCGTCAAAGCTTTTGTCAGATGTTTGTTCAGAGTTCGTCGATCGTTCACCAAGTTTATTCCTACAAAGTTCGGTAGCCTACCGGGAGGAAAACCAGTATGAATCGTGCAGCCAGTATCGGTGGAATTGTAGTTGCTGCTGTCGTTGGAGCCGGAGTGAAATTCGGGGTACCCGCATTGCTGAACGAAACCAGCATTGCGATGAATAATCCCTTCCCCAATTCCTCACCGCTGCACGAGCCGTTCTACCGCATGACCAAGAAAATTGCCGACTCGCCCACGATGAAAGAGCAATTTAAGTCTGTGTCCAAAGACCAGGCCGAGCAGCTGGGCGCAAATTTGGCTAAACAGGGTCTGAAGCGGCTAGATGATACCTCTCTGGAGCGACGAGCCACAATTTTATCCAGTATGTTGGCCAAAATGGATACCAAGTCCTGCGCCAGTATTGTGCTGGGACAACCCCTCTCCGGTGATGATAAAACGAATCCCATTTTTATGGCACTGGAAAAACTGGATCCGCAATCGATCGATGATTGGTTCCAATTGTCCTACAAGGCCATGGAATTAGAAGCCCAGAAAGCACCCGCACCGCAGTTCGACCAATCTAAAATGCCCCAGGCCATGCAAGCGGTGCTGAAAACAATGCCCTCCAACGACTCCCAGAAATTTGTCACCATCATGCAAGCCATGAGTTCTCCCGGTGGTAGCGTTACCACAGCGCCGGAGGATGCTTGCTGGGCAGGCCGCAAGTTGTATGAGTCGCTCAAGGAAGTTCCCCAGGAACATAAAGTGGTTCTAGCCCGCGCCTTTGCCCAAGAATAGGCTCGATATAGATTCCTTTGCTATTTCCAACCGTTTAATCAAAAAGGACTGAGCTGGAATTAACTCAGTCCTTTCTCTATCGGTGCTGCCTGTTGACTGGCAGTCGTGTCCTGATCCAACCCGCTAGCTATTAGCGATTGGAGACTTACAGCGTTAAGGATTGCACATCTGTTTCAATCAACTTCGCCAAGTCTTTCAGGAAGGCTGCGGCATGGGCACCGTAGATAATGCGGTGATCGCAGGTAATGTTGACTTGCATTTGCCGCTTAACGCCAATCATGCCGTCTTCGTTAGCGACCACCGTGGGACGGGCCGCCCCGATCGCGATAATGGAGCCTTGGCCAGGAGGCAGAATGGCATCAAAGGTATCGACCCCAAACATCCCCAGGTTGGAAATGGTAAACGTTCCAGTGCTGTACTCGTCAGGGGTGAGTTGCTTGGAACGGGCGCGATCGACCAAATCCTTCCAACTGCGGGACAGGCTATAGAGATCCTGCTGGTCGGCACTACGCAGAACGGGGGTGATTAAGCCACCATCGGGCATTGCGACTGCAACGGCAATATTAATTGAGCCATTGTAGTGAATCCCATTTTCGACATAGCTCGCATTTAACAGCGGATGTTTTTGCAGCGTCATCGCCACGGCTTTTGCCAACAGCGCACTCATGGTCACGCCTTTGGACTTCACCTGTTTGTACAGCTTATCCAGGGCATCGGTGGTGATGGTATAGCCGACGCGGAACACCGGCACCTCCAGCGTAGCCACCATGTTTTTCACCACGGCCACTTGCATGGTGTTCATGGCTTGGACTTGCCCCGGAGTGGGGGGCGCAACGGGAGCCGCTGGGGCTTTGGCGGCAACGGGCTTGGCTGCCGGAGCCGGGGGAGCGGCAATGACCGGGGTGGCCACAGGAGCCGAAGGTTTGCCCACTGCTGCTTCCACATCCTCAGCCACAATGCGACCATGGGGGCCAGTCCCGACCAGCGTGGTTAGATTCACGCCCAGATCCTTCGCCAGTTTCTTGGCACGAGGCGAAGCGACAATGCGACCGGATGGGCGGGCAGGAGCCGCTGCACTACTGCCATTGCCAGAGGCCGCTGCGGTGGGCGCTGCGACGGGGGCGGCGGCAGCAGGGGCAGGCGCACTGGCGGATCCACCTCCCGCTAAAGCGGCTGCTTTCTGCTTGGCTTCCTCAATTTCGGCTTCGGTTTCAGCGAGGAGGCCCAAGGCGGAACCGACGGGGGCAGAGTCTCCGGCTTGCACGACGATCGCGGCCAGAATTCCTTCGTTAAACGATTCGACATCCATGTCGGCTTTGTCCGACTCCACAATGAGCACGGTTTCGCCCTTTTCGATCTTGTCGCCGGGGGACTTAACCCAAGCGGTGATCTTTCCTTCAGTCATTGTGGAACTGAGCGCGGGCATGAAAATTTCGTGAATCATCGTGGTGGCATCCGAGAAAGTCAGGGTGTTTTGACGGGATTCGCGGACTTAGTTTCCGATCGCATGGATCAGACCTAAGTCAGATTTGCGAATACGCAGAATCAAATTTTATCGGAATTAGGTGCCAAGAAATCCTTGAGTTCTGGTTGATTACACCTCAATTGATTACACGTCAGCCGTTTCCTTTTGAGATTCTAGCCATTGTTGATAAGCCGTTTCGTCGCCGCCGAAGGACGCCAAGGAAACCTGGCGTTCTGGCATCGGCTTGAGCGGGGCATTAATGGGGTTGTATTTGCAGTAGCAGATCACAACCATGTCGTAATCCCCCAGGGGAAGATCAGGGGTATAGGTTTCCACGCGCGTGACTTCCCAATCTCCTTTCCGATAATGGGTGCTATGACCATGTTCTTTGGGGTCGTGGAGCTGATCGACACGGATAAATTCAGTGGGTCGATAGCCCGGTTCTGGAATGGGTTTATCTGAGCAATCGTAGTGTTCTGCGAGAATGTCGGTAAGTGCTTGAGTATGCTGTAGTTTACGCTCCTTCCAATTAGGTGAGCGCCGTTCTGCTCGAAAGACAATGTATTTACGCATCGTCGCCATCCTCGTTGTCGGTGTCGTAGTAAGACTTTGGAAATTCGGTTTTGCCTGCAAACACACAATCAGCCTCAAGAACGGAATCACTGGTTTCTTCAACACCAACCAGTTCCCATCCATACCTTTCCGCCATTTCCTCACAGTCTGCTTTTTCAGCCGCTGCGTGCCTTGAAACGTTTTCGTCTTCGTCGTATCTGGGTTTTGGCATGTTAATTGCTCCTGTGTTGGATACGCAACATGTGGGAGAACTACTCTCAGTTGAACGTATCCACCCTCATCGGGACGCATTCCCTATCTAGATTATGGAGTTTACCCTTGGGTTTTGACCCACGATCGCAGCAGGGTGAGCGCTCTTGCCAGCCCTAGGGTTTCGCTTTCGGCGAGGAACTCACTGATTCTTGCCGTGCTTAGGAATTCATAGGCAGGACTGGTTTCCACAGGCCCATATCCATCACGATCGAGGGCCCAAATTTTCAAATTCCCCTTCAAGACCTCATCGCCCACGGTGGTGACATACTGCCAGACTTCCGGGACTCCCATGGCTTCGTACAGGGCCAATCGCTTGGGACTATCCGGCTCCTGCAAGGCGATCTCGATCGCGATATCCGGTGGAGGCACTTGGGTCACATCAAGTTTGCCGGATGGGGGGAGCGAGGGTGCATTGTCTAGGTAATAACAAGCCATGGGTTGTACAGCCAGCCCGATCTCCGGTTGCAGCAGCAGGACATTGCCGGGACTGACCAGAGAATCACCCATCTCATCGGCAACCACCAGCAACAAAGATTCCAGGAGGCGATTGCAGCGATCGTGCTCCTCTAAAGGCGTCATCATTTCCAGACGCCCGCGATCGTAGGTCAAATGGGCTTCCCGATCGCTGCCCAGTTCTGCCAGTAATTCTTCTAACTTCGCCCAGGAAATATTTTTCAGCAGAACACGCTTTTCTGTAGCGACAGGCTTTTTGCGAAATAGCATAGGGCAACTAACCTCGTAGGCAACTAACCTTAGCAGCGATCGTGTTCTAGCCTACCGTACTGTGCGATCGCTCCCATGCGGCCACGATTGGATTTCATCGCCACCCTCCATCAGCCGCTGATTAAACCAACTCGCAACTCGCAACTCGCAACTCGCAACTCGCAACTCGCAGTAAATAAACGCAATCAACGCATAAAAATCAACGTATAAAAATCAACGCAATAGAAAAGGATTGAGTGACCTCGCAGTTGTTCGATCGTGACCCTTCACGCCGAACACTGACCCGAAACCCAATCCTATTAACAATCAGCCAAACCTATTGACAATCAGCCAAACCTATTGCAGCGGAGTCGTTACGAAGCGTTGGGAGTCGTAATAATACATGGCTCTGATTGCCTGTGCATTCTACAACCTGCGCGTTTTGCAACCTGTGCATCCTACAACGTGTGGCTCTTCCTCTAAGATACCCAAGCCATTGATGGATATGCACAATTGTCGATCCGCTGCGCTCAAACTTTACAAATCTTTAGTTCTTTATCCTAGAGAATCCCTCACTAGCCTAGGCCAGCAGACCCAAACGCTTGCCGTTGTCGCGGGCTAGACGGATGAGGTTTTGCCGCTGGGTGCGATCGATGCCCAGAGTGTTGCAAACGTTGGTAATCACTTTGGAATGTTGCGCGATCGCCTTACCCCGTAACGCCACGAAGCGCTCGCTACCCAAGAAGTTACGAACCAAAACCACGATCGGTGCAAACATACCAAGTCTCCTCAAGTCAAGTCTATTAACCGTTCAACTGTCCCCAAGTCCAAGGATTTGCCTCACCAACTCCGTCTCAAACCTTTTTTGGAGGCTTGCCTCGAGACTTGTTAACTTATGTAAACTAATGTAAACAATTTGTTACAAAGCGTCAAGGGTTATCTCGAAAATTTTTAGATGAACCTGTTGACCTCCACAAAATCTGTTGTGGGTGGGAGCAAGCGGTTGTGGGCATAGGCTCCGTTACAGGAATGCCGTAAAGGTACGGTTGGGAAAGTGCACCTTCTATGCTGTGAACCCCAAACAGATGTGTCACGATCGAAGAGCCTTTGCGTTATTCCTTTCAGAATCCCGGCTCCGTTGACCTACAACATTGTTTTGAAGCATTGACTGGGGTTGGGGCTGTTGATCTGGAAGGCGGGTGAGTTCCTGTTGATCTGAGTTCCTGTTGACTTAATGAAGCGATTACATCGAGTGGGGTTACACACCTCCATGGATTTGCCGACGATTCGTCTCCATCGGCTAGAACGAAACCGACTGACCCTCCACCGACTCATTAAGTGGGTGGGAATTGCCAGTGGGACGATCGTCGCTCTGAGTTCCCTGGCTGCCGTTCTTCCCCGTCGTTGGGGCTACCAACCGTTACGTTGTGAAGCCAGTCCCTATCGGGTCTACGTGGCGGGAGAAGCGTTACATGTCAATCTGATCCTGCCCGTCCAAAATGAAGCGTTTGATTGGCGCGGGTTCCTAGACTTAAAAACGATCGGTTCCGAGACCCGTGGCAATTATCAATATTTAAAATTCGGCTGGGGCGATCGGGACTTCTATAGGAATACGCCCAGCTTGCAGCAACTGAAAGTGAGTCGAACGCTGCGATCGCTGTTTTGGCCGGGAAATCCCACCACGATGCATGTGCAGGGCTACGACCAACTCCCCAACGACGCTGGGGTTGATCTACGTTGCATTGGCGTCAGTCGAGCCGATTACTTAAATCTCGTGGCCTACCTCAAAGGCTCCTTTCAGCTCAACCAAGGGAAACCCATCCGGATCCAAAATGCCTTTTCTCCCACCAGTGGCTTTTATGAAGGGACGGGGCATTATTCCCTGGCGAGAACCTGTAATACCTGGGCAGCCCAAGCTTTAGATGCTGCCCAAATCAACGCGCCTTGGTGGTCAGCCATTGCCCAACCGATTATGTACCAACTGCCCAAGCCCTCGCCCTAGGCTGAATTGAGGATGATCTGCCTGAGGAATTGACTACTAAGAAATATAAGAAATAACAGTTAATAGATAACAGCCCCTATTCACCCACCTACCCGCCTACCCATCTACCCGCCTACCCACTGGGGATTTCATTTGTACGCAATTCCCTTACTTGACCCGAGAATTCCCCCCTCTCAAAAAGTTTCTCTTTAAGTTTCTCCTTCCCCCTGTCCCCCAAAAGCCCTATCCTACTGATTAGCCTTTTTTTAGGTACATCCGTCAGACCGGGAAGGACGCTAGTTAGAACATGCAGTTTTCCAAAATTTTGATTGCTAATCGGGGTGAAATCGCGTTGCGGATTATTCGCACCTGCGAAGAGATGGGGATTGCCACTGTGGCTGTCCATTCCACGATCGATCGTAATTCGCTGCATGTCCAATTGGCTGATGAAGCCGTTTGTATTGGCGAGCCCCCAAGCAATAAAAGCTATCTCAACATTCCCAACATCATTGCAGCCGCGCTCACTCGGAATGCCACCGCCATTCATCCCGGCTATGGCTTTTTGGCAGAAAATGCCCGCTTCGCAGAGATTTGCGCCGATCACAAGATTGTGTTCATTGGCCCGTCGCCGGATTCGATTCGATCGATGGGCGACAAGTCCACTGCCAAGAAAACCATGCAGCGGGTAGGGGTGCCGACGGTTCCCGGTAGTAAAGGCTTGGTGGAAACGGAAGAAGAAGCCCGCACCATTGCCCGGTCGATCGGCTATCCCGTGATTATTAAAGCCACAGCAGGCGGCGGCGGACGGGGAATGCGCCTCGTGCATGGGGAGGAGGAACTGTCAAAATCCTTCCTCGCGGCCCAGGGGGAAGCTGAAGCGGCCTTTGGCAACTCCGGGGTGTACATTGAGAAATTTGTGCAAAATCCCCGCCACATCGAGTTCCAAATTCTGGCGGACAGTCACGGCAATGTGATCCACCTAGGTGAACGGGAATGCTCCATCCAACGGCGGCACCAAAAGCTCTTGGAAGAATCGCCCAGTTGCGCCCTGACGCCGGAACTGCGGGAAAAAATGGGAACGGCTGCTGTGCTGGCGGCCAAGGCCATCAACTATGTTGGGGCGGGAACCGTGGAATTTCTGCTGGATCAGTCCGGGGAGTTCTACTTCATGGAAATGAATACCCGGATTCAAGTGGAGCATCCTGTGACGGAAATGGTGACAGGGGTGGATCTGATTGCTGAGCAGATCCGCATTGCCCAGGGTGAGAAGCTGCATCTGACCCAGGAGCAGATCCAGCTTAAGGGCCACGCGATCGAATGTCGGGTCAATGCAGAGGATCCAGAACACAACTTCCGGCCCAGCCCTGGACGAATTAGCGGCTATTTGCCCCCCAGTGGCCCCGGTGTCCGCATGGATTCCCACGTCTACACCGACTACGAAATTCCGCCCTACTATGATTCCCTGATTGGCAAACTGATTGTTTGGGCTGAGGATCGCCCTTCGGCGATTCGGCGCATGAAGCGCGCTTTGCGGGAATGTGCCGTGACGGGCCTACCTACCACGATCGCCTTTCACCAAAAAATCCTAGAAACCCCTGAATTCCAACAGGGCGATATTTACACCAACTTTGTGGATAAGGTGATGTTTCAGCGGGGCTAGACTGGATCGCAGCAAAATCATAGGGCTGGCAGGCAATGCTTCTTTCAGTGAACCCTCTCCTTGCAGTGCACAAGCTGAAAAGTCACCTTCAGGCTGTTTGGCAGAGTCCCGATCGGCTGGGAGCCCGACGAATGCTGGGGCTCAGTTGCATTTTCTTTAGCCTGTTGCTCTTTTTTTCCCTGCATCGCTATTTCACGTTCTACAGTTCCTATGACCACGGCCTGTTTAACCAACTGTTTTGGAATAACCTGCACGGCCACTGGTTCCAAAGTTCCCTAACGTCCGGGAATTCCGTGGAATCTTTGCAGGATGGTGTGATTCCACGGGTCAATTTTCTGCACCTGGGCCAGCATTTTGTGGTGGATTTTCTCCTCTGGCTGCCCTTGTACGCGATCGCGCCCCATCCCATTACCCTAACTGTCTTGCAAGTGGGATTAATGACGATCGGGGGATGGTTGCTCTACAGCTTGGCGCGGTGCTATCTGTCGCCGGAGCGATCGCTGTGGATTACAGGAAGCTATTACGCGGCCAATGCGGTGATCGCACCGACCTTAGCCAACTTTTATGAACATTGCCAAATTCCGCTGTTTGCCTTTGGGATGCTGCTGGCCTTTGAAAAGCGGCGCTGGCTGTGGTTTGCAGCGGCGATCGTAGCCCTGCTAGGCATCCGAGAAGAAGTGGGGGGCATGATTCTCTGCGGGTTTGGGCTGTATTTACTCTCCAGCCGTCGATCGCCCAAGCTAGGGGTCGCCCTCTGTGCGATCGCCTTTAGTTACGTGGCCCTCGTCACCAATTGGATTCTGCCGCAGTTTTCTACCGATAATTCCCGGCTCTATCTAGCAACGCGCTTTCGTCAGTTTGTCCAGTCTGACAATCCCAGCACTCTGGAAGTCTTGTGGGGAATTGTCACCCATCCGATTCAGTTCCTCAGCAGTGTGTTTTGGCCGATCGATCGACGCATTGCCTACCTATTGCGCCATTGGCTATCGTTGGGCATGATTTCCGCGCTATCGCCAGCGACCTGGGTGTTGACCAGTGTGCCGCTGTTGTCGTTGTTCCTGCAATCGGGCATTTCCGCCCTCTCCATCAGCCTGCGCTACGCCTTGGTGGTGGTGCCGGGACTGTTCTATGGCGCAATTCTCTGGTGGGCAGCCCATCCGCAACAATTTACGCCGAAATTCCGCAAGGGTTGGCTGATGGGCATTGTGCTGTCGATCGTCCTGACGATGACCTCGAATCCCAATCGGGCTTTTTCCTGGCTGATTCCCGATTCGATTCGGCCTTGGGTCTACGTTTCCCTACCGCAACAGTGGCACCATGCCCAAGCGATTCAAGGGGTTCTCCGCCAAATTCCCGATCGGGCTAGCGTGTCTGCCACAACCTACCTGATTCCCCACCTGTCCAGTCGGCGGGCCTTACTGCGGCTACCGGCGCGATCGATCTGGGACGATCGGGGCCAACTGCTGGAAAGCGACTATCTAGTAGCTGACTTTTGGCAAATGTTGCAGTATCAACCAGCTTTTAAGGAGGATCAAACCGCCCTAGCCAGAATTCTGCCCCTGTTTGATGAAGCGATCGGGGCTCATCTCTACGGCTTGGTCACCGTGCAGGAAGGGGTCGTGCTGCTAGCCAAAGGTCAGCCCAATCAAGCAGCCGCTCTGCAACAATGGGAACAATTTCGCCAGCAGGAGCCCCTCCAGCCATTTGCCCGATAGTGCTGGCAAGCAGAGGACTGCCAGAATGGACCCATTGGAGACGGCTGGCAGGTTGGAGTAGGCTAGTTTGAACAGGATCGGATTTGAAGATAGGGTCGAAAGTTGAGAGAGTCCTGGGTGTGAATGGAGAAGTGGGGAGCGTGCTATGAAAAAAATGATCCGTCGTTTGCAATCTCGATCGCGGGCTTGGCTCGATCGCACAGCCAACACAGCCCTTCTTACACCGATCGCGCCAATGTCCGGTGGCCTCCTGACTTCGCTATCCACTGACGATTCCCCCCCCCCCCCGCCCCATCTAGCCGAAGCGGTGATTGTGCTCCCGGTCTACAACGAACAAGCCTGCATTGAACGCACCCTCAACGCGATCGATGCCTATCTGGAAAACCACCCCAACTATATTTTCCTCTTCGTTAACGATGGATCCCGCGATCGGACGCCCATGATGATCAGCGACCATATCCGCACTGCGGGGCATCAGCAGATTCAACTCCTGTCCTACCATCCCCAGGGGGGGAAAGGTCATGCCATTCGCAGGGGAATGTGGTGCAGTCAGTCCGAGCTTCCCGGTGATTTTTTCTGTTTTCTGGATAGCGATCTGGCCTATTCCCTGGATCACCTGGATCTGTTGATTGAAAAGCTCTACGACCACGATGTCGTGATCGGCTGCCGCAATCAGGTGGCCGTGAGTCTGCGACGGGTCAGCCCCTTGCGCAAAGTGGCAGGCAAAATTTACAACGGATTTTCTCGGGCAATCCTTGGGCTGGACTATCGCGATATGCAAGCCGGACTCAAGGGGTTTCGCCGCGAGACTGCCCAGGTTCTGTTTGACCAACAACGGTTAACAGGGTTTTCCTTTGATGTTGAGCTCATCTACCTGGCCCATAAGTGGGGCTTCTCGATCGGGGAAATTCCTGCTACAGTGTCCAAGTCTCATCAGGCCAAAGTGTCTAAGGTTAACCTGTTGCAGGACTCGCTAAAGATGCTAATCGACCTGCTGAAGATCCGTTGGAATGACCTGTTAGGACGATATTGCTAGTGTCTGGGTTAAATTTCCTGTCGTTTGTGGGCCTGTTTGCCCTCTGCGGCATTGCATGGTTGGGATCGGAAAATCGCCGCCAAATTCCCTGGAAGGTGATTTTGTGGGGGCTGGGTTTGCAGCTCCTCTTAGGACTGTTGGTATTTCAGGTGGAAACCAGTCGGTTGGTGATTGAACTGGTGAGCCGCAATATTAATGCCGTTCTGGATGCAACGGAAGCCGGGGCAAGGTTTCTGTTTGGCGATTTGCTGGTACCAGATTTCACGAAGCCCACCGGGCCGATCGCAGCGGGGCGTTGGATTGCTCGCACGGTCACGCCTGCCTATGTGCCGGTTGCGGGCGATCGCCTTAGTCCGGAGAATTTAAATCTTGGCTACGTGCTGGCCTTCCGCGCCTTACCCTCAGTCATCTTTTTCTCAGCATTGATGGCCTTGCTCTACAATTTGCGCCTGATTCAACCGATCGTGGCGCTCTTTGCCAAAATTTTCCGCCGCACCATGGGCCTGAGCGGAGCCGAAGCGCTGAGCGGAGCCGCCAATATTTTTGTGGGCATTGAGTCGGCCTTGGTGGTGCGTCCGTTTTTGCTGGACATGACCCGCAGTGAACTCTGTGCCATTCTCGCCTCCTGCTACGGCAGCATTGCTTCCACCGTGTTGGCGCTGTATGCCAGTCTGTTGCGGCCTGCCTTCCCGAATATTGTGGGGCACCTGGTATCCGCCTCGTTCATGGCTATTCCCGCCTGTTTTGTCCTGGCTAAGATTCTCGTCCCAGAAACAGAGGTTCCCCGAACCCTGGGTGGCATGCCGGACAAAACCGACACCGAAGAGGAAGAAATCGAAACAATGAACCCGATGGAGGCGGTGATCACGGGTTCCCTAGACGGTGTGAAGTTAGCCGTGGCGATCGCGGCGTTACTGATTGCCATTCTGGGCTTGGTCGCGTTGGTCAATCTCTTCTTCGGGAATCTAGCAGCCCTGGCCCAAAGTCAGAATGCGGCTCTCGCCAAGGTCGGTAGCCTATTCAAAGTCATCACTGTACAAAATATTTTGGGGGCACTGTTTTTACCCTTAACCGCTCTCACAGGGGTTTCCAGCAGTTGGCCGGAACTGTGGAATGTGTCGGTTTTGGTGGGTCGCCGCTTGGTGGAAACGGAAATTCCGTCCTACTTGGAATTGGCGCGACTGTCCCAAGCTGGGGTGCTGAGCGATCGGGCCTTGGTGATCACGAGTTATATCCTCTGCGGCTTTGCCCATATTCCTTCGGTGGGAATTTTTGTGGGTGGCTTTGTCAGCCTGATTCCATCCCGCCGTAGGGATCTGAGCGAACTGGGTTGGAAGGCACTCTGGGCTGCAACCTTAGCCACGTTGATGATCGGGTGTATTGCTGGGGTGTTTTATACCAGTGGGGCAACTCAGTCGATCGTGGGGCGTTAAGCGGATAGATCCAGGAGATCGACCCAGCATGATCGACCCAGCATGATCGACTAAGCATGATCAGCTGAGCGTGAACTAAACAGGCGTGATTAAACAAGCGTGATAGACAAGCGAGGTACGTGGGTGATGGGTAGAAAGTTACGTTGGCTGGGCTGGAGTCTATTGACGGCGATCGTGCTTGTGGTAACCAGTTTCGGGGTCAACCGGTTCGATCGCTTGCTGGCTCAAGCGCCTGCTGCAACGCCTGCCCCTTCTCCGACCCAAGAAGCCCTCGTCAACGCAGTGCCGATCTCGCCCTTGCCGGGTTCCCGCGTGGAGCCACCACCGCCTTCTCCCAGTCCCAGCCCCCTGCCCACAGCAGTGCCCATTACCATTCCCACCGGCCAAGGGTCTCCCAGTCCAACGGCTTCTCCTACACCCTTACCGATTCCGACTGCGCCCCCGGTCATGATTCCCTCAGCGCCTGCGTTACCCGTGGCTGGGGAGTATAGGGATCCCACGGGGCGATTCCGGGTGGCCAAGCTGAAGGATTATCAATTTTCACCGCTGGGAGATAGCTTTTTAGCGGAAGCGATCGAGGGCAAGTTGTCCTATACCGTCCTGGCGCAATCCCTCGCGCAACTGAATTTGCCGCCCGTCGTGTCGATCGACCAGCTAGTTCAGGTGGCAAAGACGGCTTTTCAGCGGGGGGAAGGGTTTCAAGTCACGAACCAGCAACCGTTGCTCAATGGGGTGTTACTGGATTGGACGGGGGCTTTGACGATCGGGGGACAAACGCAGCCGGTTAGCGGCTCGATCGTGGCTAAGCAGGTGAATACCCATGTGTTGCTACTGCTGATTGCGGCAACGGAAGCTGGAAAAACCGATGTACCGGGTGCCTTGACGGCGCTGAACGACAGTTTGCAGGGGCTGTAATGGCAGGGTTGTTCATTGAGGGTGCTGGCAACCCCCCATCTAGAACATCCAAACGTTGTTTCCCCGTTCTGCCTAGTTTTCCCGTTCTGCCTAGATCCAGCCTTTGATCCAGTAGATCACCATCCCGACATATTCTTTGATGGCGCGAGTGGTCGATCGCAGGTTTTCGGCTTCTGGTAACAGATTCAGCAAGAAGCTTTGGACGCTGGGCGGCTGATTTGGCGTCGTGACAATAAAGTCCGTTGTCGCCGGAATAGGATTCATGCCGAGCTTGCGGAAAATCATCAACGATCGCGGCATATGCATCGCCGAAGTTACCAACAACAGCTGAGAAATCTGGTTTTGCTCAGCAATTTTCTGGACATTAACCGCATTTTCGCGGGTGTTGAGGGAGTTGGGTTCCAACAGCATGGCCGATCGGGGCACGCCCATCGTTTCCATAAAAGTCGCCATATCCGCCGCTTCGGAAATGCCAGGGCCGCGCCAGCCAATGCGTCCGCCACTGAGAATTACTTTAGGCGCTTTACCTTCCCGGTACAGTTTGGCGGCATAGAGTACCCGATCGCCCTCATCGGACATTTCCACCCAGGGGCGCGGTGGTAAGGCCGATTGGGTGGCTCCGCCTAACACCACGATCGCTTGGGCATTGGGCAACGGTTGGGGGAGATTTTGTTTCTCCAGCGATCGCACTAAGAAAGAACTAAAGGCTCCGCTACTACTGACCAGCAGGATTAAAGCCGATAGGGCGATCGGAATCAGAGCCAATCGCGATCGTTTACGCAAAATTAGCACGATCGCAGCCACTAACATCCATAGTGCGAGCCCCAATGGATAAATAAACAGTGGCAGTAGCTTAGAAAGAAACAAAAACATGTAGGTTCATTGATCAAGAAGCAACGAACACTATATTAAGCGCAATATATTAAGCGCAATAGGCTAAACGTAATTTCAGCGCGCACCGTGCTAAACGCAACAGGGTTTCAGCGACGCCTACATCATCACGCCACCTAAATTGCGTAAACTTGCCCATCCAGCAGTAAACGAGTAATCCCCTTCGCGCGGAGATGCAAGGCCGCTTTTTGGAAAACGCGACTGTCAGGCACTTTGATGACCCGTTGGGTGCGCGTATTGGAAAATCGCTTGGCTACCCGATGATTGTCAAACACGGGAAGCGTCATTTCCGCAATTTCTTCACTGGGCATTTGGCCGAGTTCCCCAAATTCTTGCAGCGGACGCACAACTAAATCCGCAGTGCGATCGACCACCAAGTAACAGACTCGTGGCATCTCAGCCGCCGCTAAAGGAATAATACTGACAACGCTTTGGACATGCAATTTCGGGAGTGGAGAGAGGTCATCCTCATCGTCATCTCCCTCGTCGTCATCAAAGTCTCCATCGAGATCATCATCGAGATCATCGAGGTCATCTTCATCCTCATCGTCGAGGTCAGCTTCTCGGGAGACGCTGGCTAGCTCATCGACAACAGAACCCACCATATCAGCATCGACAACGCTGTCTACCTGATTGCGTTTGATGGGTTTCGGTCGATCGGACGATAGTTTCTCAACGGGGGCTGGACTTTCAACCACGTCTTCCAGTGCGGGCTCCGGCTCCGAGACCACGGTAGAACGCCGACGGGCACGCCGTCCCGTAGAAGATTCCGCTTCTACCGTCGGCAATTCTACCGCCTCCAGCAAATTGCCTTGCACAGGGATAACTTCTACGGGCACGACCTCTACAGGACTGCGCGATCGCTTCTGCTGCACGAGGCTGTCGTACTCCTCAACGGACATTTCACCCTTAAGGATCCGTCCGATCGTGGTATTGCTCACACCATACCGTTCCGCGATCGTCAAAGCGTTCTCAGCGGGTTGGCGATAGAGTTCTACGATTTTACGTTTGTCTGCTGCGGTTAGTCGTCGAGCGCTCATGTAGCCACGGGATGGAATTTGCCTTACTTATTCTAAGGCTTTGGCTCCCAAAGCAGTCAGAAAATCCCATCAAGAAACAGGAATTTCAACGACTTGCCCAATTTCCGCCGATCGTCGAGCCGCTTCTGCCACCTTCAAGGTATACAAACTTTCCTGCACCGTGACATACAGCGGTTTGCCCTCCAGTAAGTGATCTAAAACGGCGGTTGTGTCCTTGGCAAATAAGCCTCGGCGGGCACTCACGGTTAAGGGTTGACTGCCTGCTGGGGTCGCTAAATAGCCCTCATCGCCATCAAAAATTAAACCGCCCTGACTGCCGTGGACTTCCAATTTGCGCTCCGCTTGCCACAGCGCTTCCCCCTTGCCGTAGATCACATCTAGAACTAATCCTTGCTGGAATTGGAGTTGCGCTGAACAGAGGCAACTGCTGTAGTAGGCGGGATCAACCCCATCGGTGTGCTGATAATTGACCCGACAACTGACCGACGCCACTTTGCCAAAGGCATGGGTAAATCGATGCAGCCGGGATAAGGCACCTGTTAAAGGAAATCCAAAGAGTTGATGATTAAACGTCCATTTCTGAGGGGCAGGCCGTTGGGGGTTCACCGTGGCGTAGCGGGCGTAGAAGGGATTCCCAATCTTGGGCAAATTCTCCAGCAGCGACTGATGCACACCGCCCATCAGTTCAATATGCTCCACATGCAGCAGTCGTTGCCGATTTTCCGCTAGGGCAATCAAGGATTCCGCTTCCGAGACATCCAGGGCCAAGGGATATTCCACAACCACATGCTTCCCCGCAAACAGCGCAGCCCGAGCGATCGCCCCATGCTCGGCATTCAAGTTGGAAATGACGACTAGATCCACCGCCGATGAATTGATAACCCCTTGCCAGGAGTCAAAGGCTTGGGTTTGGCAGGCGTGGGCAAATGCCTCTAATTTGTCGCGGGTATGCCCTGCCACGCCGATTAATTGCGCGCGGGATTCTGCATTAATGGCATCTGCTCGCACTTTGGCCGCATAACCTGTGCCAATGAGTCCCACCCCGATCGGGGATTTGCGCATTCCCTCTACCATCTTTCGCCCTCACCATCACCATGGTTGTCCAGTCTTAAGGTTACTAGGATTCGACCCAAGACTGGCGAGGGGCCGCGTTTTTTTGAGGGAGACTAAGCAATTTTTGAGCCGTGATCAGCAGGATGGTGAGCAGCCCCAAACCCTAGCCTTTGGATGTCGGAAACAGATAGCGAATGGTTGCAACTCCGCCAAATACCACCAGGAAAATAATGAGAACCATCAGTGCGATCGGTGACATATTTCTGATCAAAACGTCTGGAACAACAAGCAGATCTGAGCAATCGTTTCTGAGCAATCGCTTTTACCGTAGCAACCTGAGTTGACGGTGCTATGACTGGAATATCACAGAGACGTGACCGTGATATGGCCGTGGCATGGCTTGCCCTGAGATCGCTGCTATTGCATTCTGCCAGAAGGCTGACCGTCTGGCCTCAACCCTGCGAGGCATCCCCTTTCCTGGGAAATCACGCTACGCATTACCCTTTTTCGCGATCGGTAGAGAAAAGGCAAAGGTGCTGCCTTTCCCCAATTCGCTTTGGACGGTAATGGTACCCTTTTGCAACTCGACCAAGCGCCGTGAGATCGCCAGCCCAATTCCCGTGCCGCCAGAATTACGATTCCGCGATCGATCCGATCGCCAAAACCGCTCGAATACGTGGGGTAAATCCTCTTGGGCAATACCTTTGCCGGTATCTTCCACGGCAACCCAGAGCATGCCTGATTGCGCCCAAGCCCGAACGATCACATAGCCGGCGGGGGTGTACCGGAGGGCGTTCCCGATCAAATTGACCAAGACTTGCTCCACCCGTTCTGGATCAGCATAGACATTCGGTAAATCTTGAGAACCATCCAATTGAAGATCTATTTCACCTTCAATTAGCTGGTCGGAAAAGCGCTGCACGAGGGCATTGAGCAACGGCCAAATCTCAAAGGAACGGGGATTGGTGGGTAAATAGCCGGCTTCTGCTTTAGAAAGTTCTTGTAAATCGTTGACTAATCGTTTCAGGCGTCCAGTTTCCCGCGCTAGCCGATCGTAGATTTCCGGGGTGGGGTCGATCGTGCCATCGGCCATGCCTTCTAGGTAGCCTTCCACGATCGTTAAGGGGGTGCGTAACTCGTGGGTCAGATCACTCACGAGATCCCGGCGGCGCTGCTCCACATCTTCCAACGCCAAGGCCATCCGGTTAAAGCTGTCGGCGAAGCGGTTCAGTTCCGGAATATCGCTGGCGGGCATACGTTCTTCCAGGTTTCCGGCGGCAAACTTCTGGGTAATCCGCTGCATTTGGATCAACGGCTGCACAATGCGTTTGGACACCAGGTAGCTCAAAAAGCCCGAGGCACTGCCGCCCAAAATCATCGACCAAAAGGCCCCCCGGCTCCAGGCGGATTCAAACCCATCCACCAACCGCCGTTTGACGGCATAGAGCGTAAACCCCTGAAACTCCATGGTTTGCAGGTGTTCGACAAATAACTGTGGAGAATAGTACTTCCCGATCGCCAAAAGGGTTCCAATGCCCACCACCATGACCACAATGTGGGACAAAAAGAGTCTGGCCCGAAGTCCAAGTGCTGGCATTACTTTCTCCACGAACGGCTCTTTCCAACTAGTCTGTCACCCCAGTCTGTCATCCTAGTCTCTCACCCCAGAAATCCTCCCCCCGGATCTAGCTGGCATCTTCAAATTTGTATCCGACCCCAATCACCGTTTTGACAAAGGTGGGGCTGGAGGGATCGGGTTCAATCTTTTTCCGCAGGCGGGCAATGTGGGTATCCACTACCCGCTCATCACCAAAGAAATCGCTGCCCCACAATTTATCAATCAGTTGGCTACGGTTCCAAACCCGACCGGGATAGCTGAGGAACGTGGCCAACAGATCAAATTCTAGCGTGGTCAGATCTAGGGATTCCGGCGGCTGCTCTGGTAAATGGCGAGTGGCCGATCGTTGATCCACGTCGATTGTAAAGCTAGCGGTTTGGTAGGTCTGGGTTTGTCCCCCTTGGCGCAGCGATCGCCGCAGTAAGGCCCGTACCCGTGCGACTAATTCCTTGGGACTGAAGGGCTTCACCATATAGTCATCGGCTCCGGTGGATAGCCCGATGATGCGATCGATTTCTTCGCCCTTCGCGGTCAACATCAGAATGTAGGGATCCTTGGCTCCTGGTTTTTGCCGAATCCGCGCACAGACTTCTAACCCATCTAATTCCGGAATCATCAAGTCCAGAATGATCAAATCGGGCTGCATGTCCTGAAACACCTGGAGCGCCGATCGGCCATCCCGGCAGGAACGACAGATAAAACCTTCCTTTTCTAGGTAAAGCTGAATCAGTTGGGCAATTTCGGCTTCGTCTTCCACGATCAGGATTTTCATGACTGGAAAGCATCCTTCACTCTTCACTTCAGTTTAGCTTCCCCACCTTTCCCTGGAATTACCGAAACGTTCGTTGCAATTTGTTGGCGCTGTGCAATTTGTTGGCGCTGTGCAATTTGTTGGCGCTGTAAAGTCCCAGTTCCCTAGGCCCCATCCCCCAAAATCATGGCCTTTTCAAAATAATGAAAAATAGGGGTTGCCAAATTCTAGAGGTTCCGGTTATATTAATAGAGGCGACGCGGGGTAGAGCAGTCTGGTAGCTCGTCGGGCTCATAACCCGAAGGTCCATGGTTCAAATCCATGCCCCGCCACTTCATAAGGCTCCACCGAGCAATAGAATCCTGAAAACCCCAGCAATCAACCGCTGGGGTTTTTGGTTTTAGGATTTCTAGGGTCATCCTATTCGCTTGATAGATTTTTAGGTTTTGTTGGGTGACTCATCGCAGTAATTGATCGAAGCGGTTGATCCAAGCGATCGATCAAAGCAATTCGAAGCAATTTGCAGCCAGCCTTGTAACCGGTCTGCAATGATTCCCCTGCAAGAGTTGGGTAAACTGATGTATCGTTTGCCATTTTCGGAATTTCAGAGCATTGTTCTGTAGTTTTGCTGGCACGATCGGGGTAAGTTGAGCCGTAGAATCTGACTTACCTGAGTTAACCTTCAATGAAATTGCTGAAAAATTTGATCCGATCGCCGCTTTTTCGCCCATCCTAAGTATGTGATTTTTCACGGTTGGTAAAACCATGACAGCGAAGCAACTTCTTCAGGAACTGCCGTCCGACCTTTTACGTGAACGCCTGCCTCGCCATGTGGCGGTCATTATGGATGGCAATGGACGGTGGGCAAAGCGTCGGGGGCTCCCACGCATCATGGGCCACCGCCGGGGGGTGGATGCCTTGAAAAATCTGCTTCGGTGTTCGCGGGATTGGGGGATCGAAGCCCTAACGGCCTATGCCTTTTCTACGGAGAACTGGGGGAGACCGATCGAAGAAGTGGAATTTCTCATGACGCTGTTTGAGCGGATCCTACGGCGGGAACTCCAGGAAATGATGGAAGAAAACGTGCGGATTCGGTTTGTGGGCAATCTATCCCGCTTGCCGGAGTCGTTGCAGGCGGAAATCGATCGGGCCATGACGCTCACCCGCGATAACAGCGGCATTCAGTTCACCGTCGCGACAAATTACGGTGGACGACAGGAAGTCGTGCAAGTCTGCAAATCGATCGCGGCTCAAATTCAGCAGGGAACGCTCCAGCTAGAGGATATTGATGAATCCACGATCGAGCGCCATCTCTACACGTCGGGCATTTGCGATCCTGACTTGCTAATTCGCACCAGTGGAGAAATGCGGATCAGTAATTTTCTGCTGTGGCAGTTGGCCTATGCTGAGATCTACGTGACGGATGCCATGTGGCCCGACTTCGATCGCAAACAATTCCACACCGCCTTGCTAGATTACCAAAGTCGAGAACGACGCTTTGGCAAAGTTGGCACTCGATTGTAGTGAAATCCCCCTTTTCTTTCTTGCAAGTATCACCGAATATTCCAACGGCGTCGCCAACTAGATGTGGATTCTAGCTTTGAGGCCGTTTGTTCTTCTTGGTGTCTTTGCAAAATTGCCGCCGCAGAATCGGATAACAGAGGATCGCGGTAGGGAATGGCTGCTCGTGTGTTCAGATGCTCCTGCTCCATGGGTGAGAGGGGCTGTAAGGGAGTGGGTGGCCAAGCGGCGATCGTGCCCTGTGACCATTCATGGGGCAAATGGGTCTCGCCTAGGGGAATGCTGCCGATCTGTAATCCCGCTGCGAGTAAGGCCGATCGCACAGAAGCCGATCGGGAATAGGTTGAAAGAATGCCATCCGGTGCTAGGCATTGGGCCACCTGGGCAAAAAACTCCACCGTCCAGAGTTGGGGACAGCGGCGGGGCGAAAAGGGATCAAAAAAGATGGCATCGGCCTGGAATCCCTGGGCCATGATTGGTTGGATGGTTTGCCGTGCATCGCCAATCAGCAGATGGGCTGTGAGGGGAGGCTGGAAATATTCATGGCGTTCTGCCAAGCGTTGGAGAACCTGCTGGACGGGATCGGTCCAAGTGGTGATGAGGTCAGGGGCGATCGCGCCGAGGGGGACAGTGGGATCAAGTTCTAATCCGTAAATTTCAACCTGACAGTCTGGATTGACCTGCAAAACAGTTTCCAAGGCTGCGGCTGTGTTGTATCCCAAGCCGTAGCAAACGTCTAATAGTTTGAGCTTGGGCCGTTGGGCTTTTGCCCGCAATTGGGTCACTTCTGCAAACTTTTGAAAGGCTTCAGCCTTGGCTCCTTGGCGACTGTGGAACGATTCCCCAAACTCCTCCGAAAAAAAGGTGTAGGAACCATCGTTAGTCGTTTGGGGAATCCAGATCATAGAAAGCACGAACTCGTTTGGGCGATTGCTTCCATTGATGTTAGATGACCTCCGTTCTGTTCACAAGCCTGAAGGGCTGCGAACATCACGACGAAAACATCACGACAATTGCCGTACGTTGGCGCGAGGAAATTGCTTGGGGCAAGGACCCGCATCCCATAGAATGAGAATGATTCCTATTCTACTCTTCTATGGCTGGTTCAGACACCTCGATCGATATTGCAGTCATTGGCGCAGGGCCTCACGCCCTCACCCTGGTCACCCACCTCCTGCAGAAACGCAAACATTGGCATTCTCGTATTTGCATCTTCGATCGCAGCGGACAATGGATGCAGCGCTGGCACCAACAATTTTCGCGGCTCGAAATTCCCCACCTGCGATCGCCCGCTGTGCACCATCCTGATCCGAACCCCTTCGCCCTGCGCCGCTTTGCCGAAAACCGTGCCCCAGAACTCCACCCCCCCTACGATCTACCCGGCACGCAATTATTCCAGGAATTCTGCGATCGCGTCATCCAGTATTGGCAACTCCACAATCACGTTGTCGCGGCTGATGTGGTTAGCCTAGAACCCTTAAACCCTGGATTTCGGCTCTGGCTCAGCAATGGGCAAACCCAAACGGCCCGACGAGTCGTTTTAGCCCACGGTGGCAGCAGCAAATTCCTCCCCCCCTGGGTGCAACAGATCACCCCCCCCTATCCACCCGATCGGTTACAACATTCCCAAGACATTGACTTGCAACAAGTGCGCTGCAAGGGCGAACGGATTTTAATCATCGGTAGCGGACTCACCAGCGGCCACTTAGCGATCGGCGCGATACAGCGCGGAGCCACCGTCACCATGATGGCGCGACGACAATTCTACGAAAAGCTGTTTGATGCCGATCCCGGTTGGCTTGGCCCTAAATATCTCAAGGGGTTCTCCCAGGAAAGTTGTTGGGAAAAACGCTGGACTTCGGTTATGACCGCACGTAATGGAGGATCCCTGACCCCTGCCGTCATGACCCAATTACGGCGCTTTAAAGCGGATGGCAAAGTGACATTTCGCGAATTTTGCCAAGTACAAACCGCTGCATGGATGCCCCAATCCGATGGGCCTCCTGACTCCCAACCATCTTCCCATTGGCAGATCACTTGCCTAGAAGCCGATCGAACCCTCGAAGCAGCTCACTGCGATCGAATCTGGCTGGCCACAGGCTCAACCCTGCATGTACAACAGCAGCCGTTACTCCAGGAAATGCTGACTACCCACCCCATTCCCCAGATCCATGGGTTACCTGTCCTAACACCCAATCTCTCTTGGGGTAAACAGGCGCTCTATCTCATGGGAGGACTGGCAGCACTCCAAGTAGGCCCCACGGCCCGGAACCTATCTGGAGCCAGAATGGCCAGCGATCGGATCGTCGATGGATTACTCCAGCCGTAGAACCCAGCCTAGAACCCAGCCTAGAACCCAGCCCATTGCGCTCAATTTCACGTTCCTTCCTGTTGCCCCTGAAGCGGACAGAACTCGATGAGGGTGAAAATTTGACGACTTTTTGCATAGCCTTCTAGTCGATGGAGTTACATAGATTCGGTCAAGCCTAGGGTGCTTGACGCTTCACCTGTATCCACGAGAAATCCGATGAATAGCCCCCATACCGTACTGTTAGAAATCAGTGGCCAAGCTGCCAACAGCTACTACAACTTTCTCTCCCCAGCCTTCATGGGAAAAACAACGCTGCAACTGAGTGAAACCCGCTTAATTGAACGGACGCGCAAAATGGTTGCTACCCGCTACTGCGAAGTGCTGCTCTCAGAAGTTGATTCCGCAGAAATTACCGAAGATGGGATGTCTTGGTTGCTTGCGCTCGGTCTTATCACCCTTTGGGTCTTTGGCATAGGACTCATTTTTATCGTTCTCTATTTCATTTTTAAGTACAAATATTTGATTATTCGGAGTGGCAGCAATGTCCAAGTTGTGTGCATTGCCAATGCAACTGCGATGGAGCGCGCCAGAACCTTCATGGTTGAAGTGCTCAGCAAATCTGAACAAGCCAAACTTCCGAAGTAAATAACCGTAATCAATAACCGTAGTGTGAACCTGTATAACCCACAAAAAATCCCCAGAAGAATCAAGATTCTGGGGATTTTGCCTTGAGATCAGCTGTCTTAAGCAATCGATCTGACTATCAATCTGACTATCAATCTGACTGTTAAGTCTTATCGTGACAAGTCTTATCGTGACAAGTCTTATCGTGACAAGTCTTATCGTGATTGACCCTACTGGCCTTGCAATTGTGCCTCTAGTGTTTTTGTAATTCGATCGCGGGCTTCCTCCAAATGCGCCAATGTATAGACATCTTTCTCATCCACCCGCTTCAAGCCTCGGCTAATGCCATCCCGTAGTTGTTTGAGCTCATACCGCGCAACGGTGCGGGCATCCTCCGGCACATCCACCTGCCGCAGCACAATTCCCACCATTGCATTTAGGTATTCCCGTTGCAGGGCTCGCCGCAGACCCGACAGCTTCAGGGTATCCCCCGCTTGTACCACATCGCCCCAAATTCCCGCCTGAACGGTATCAAACAGTTCGGGAATCGTCAGCGTTTGTTCTGGATTTTTCAACTCCCCATCCCGTAGGCGTGACAAGCGATCGTAGGACATCAAGTCATACATCACGATCATCTGTAAGAACAACACATTATCGAGAATGGGATAATCCAACTTGAAAATAGCCGGATTTGCGCCCCAGTGGGACCATCGCGATGGTGCTAACTTATTCAGCAACATGGGCGAGAATTGAAATGCCTTCTCGTTGAACACATTGGTTCGAATTAATTCCAACGCCTTGCGTTGATCCGCTAACGTCACCGCTTCAAACGGTAAACGCCCATTCGCATCCCCGTAGCGCGATCGGTTGAAATATTGCCCCCCCACATAATTCGTTAAAAACGAAGCATATTGGAAGTAATAGCCAAACACCGCATTAAACGCCACCCGCACATCATTAAAACTACCACCCTGCAAGGGATAGCGTTTATCAATGCGCTGCCACATGGCGCGGGCATTATCCATTTGCCACTGGGAATAGGTCAGCAAATCGCTACTCATATCAAAGACATTCACCTTCGGATTGAGGCCCGAAAAGACATCTTCATCGGTCGAGAAGGCTAAATCCGGTTCCGCCGATCGCACCGCAATTTTATTCAGAAAATCCCGTTCCCCGATCGTCGTCGTAGCATCACTGGTTTTATAGCCGTATTCGATCGCCCATTCGTCATAAGGCCCAATGCGATGGGTGTAGTAATCCCCCTGGGGCGTTCCCTGGGGCGCTAAATTGACGGCGTTGTAATCCATCACAGAACCCACGAGTCCGCGTTTACGGGTGATTTCCGGATTATTCAATTCCTCCGGCTTCAGCATGGCACTCGCCTGGAAATTATGGCGCAAGCCCAAGGTATGGCCCACTTCATGGGCAATCAATTCCCGCAAAAAGTCATTGACATACTTCGTCATTTCCGGGCTGCTCGGTAGCATATTTTGCATCAGCGCCAGGGACATATGCCCCACCGCAAACTGCTGGGCTCCTTCCAGGCCATAGCAGAGATCTTGATAGGCAATTTGGTGGGAACTAAAGCGTAGTCGCGGCAATTTCTTAGTTTGCAACTCCTTTTGGTTGCGTTGCTTGAGCGATCGACCGCGAGGCCCATAGTTGCACAGGTTGGCATTTCCCGTCAGTTGGGCTGCAAAGGGTAAATTGCTTTCCTGGTTCTGTTCCACCAGGGTGCGGAACTCATTTTTCAGAAAGCGAACGAAATTCGCATCCACCAACACATCCGCATCCAAAATTTCGCCCGTCACCGGATTCACCCGCGATGGCCCGAGGGCAAAGCCACCATCCGTAGAGGCAAACCAACGAATCGTGTTATAGCGAACATCCGCCGGATCCCAGTCGGCATTGTCTGGCATTTGTTTGGCTTCGATCGCATCTTTGAAGCCGATTTTCTCAAACGCCTGATTCCACATCAGAATTCCGTCCCGAATCGCCTCCCGGTACTCCTTCGGCACCGTATTTTCAATCCAAAACGTAATGGGCTTCTTGGGGGGAGATAGCTCGGCTTTGGGATCGGCTTTTTCCAAGTGCCAACGGTTGATATAACGCACAAAGGGCAGACGCGGCGTATCGTCGGAAAAATCCTGGAACGCTGTGATGAAATAGCCCACCCGATCGTCGGCAAGGCGCGGACGGTAGGCTGGATTGGCAGGCAGGCTAGACAGGCTATAGCGCACCTTGAGGTCAAAGGCACGGCTATCCGGCACATTGTTGATAAAGGCGGGCATATCCATGCCCCCTATCCCGCCGCTGTAGCCATAGACGGACTCAATTTCCAGATTTTGCGGAAAGGGTTTGATGCTGCCAAAGTAAGTCCGACTCTGATCGATCGTGTAGGGACTGCCCAAAAAGGCAATCAGCATTGGCGTAATGCCCGGTAAATCCGTCAGCAGTAGGGGATTGAGTTCCACCACCACCGCTTGATTGGTTTTGTTCAAGCTGCGAATGGGCAAGGCTTCCAAGACAGAATCGCTGAACGATCGCTGCACCACGCCTTGAATCGGTGTTCCCGCCGTCGCCCGGAAGTAGGTGTTGGGAATCACGAACTGCACAGTATTATTCACCCGCCGCAGGGTGAACATAAAATCCCCCAAGGGCATACCGCTGTAAAGGGCGCTCTCCCCGATCCCAGAGGCCAGGGTCATGGCCGCCAAATAATTCTGATTGAACTGTTCCGGGCGCACTTCCATGAACAGCTTGCCCGTCCTTTCGTTGCGATAGAGGGTAAACAGTCCCTCTAGTTTCTTCGTATCTTTGGTTAATTGCTCTAAGGGCATCAAGGGCGGCCCTTCGCTGCTGTCTCCCGGCGGCTTCCGGGGTTGCTCTCCCTCCGAGGGACCCTTGGGCAGGGAATGGCCTTGGGCGGCAGTCCGGGATGCCTTCGGGACAGGTTTGGAGAGTGGCTTTTGCAATCCAGCGGAGATCAGTGGCGTAGTCGCACTGGCCCTATCTGACCCAAACGGGTGTAACCCAGGAATCGATTGCCAAGCCACAGGAATCATCACAATCAGGATTCCCAGCAAGAAGCTCAAAACAAAGGAAAGGCGTTTCATGGAGGTGGAGAGAGGAGAACGGAATAGCGATCCCACAAAATCTCCCATTTAAAGGAAGATTTGCCAAGAATTGGCTTACATTCCCCCAGTTGCTTGGCGTGGCCTCTCCGGAGGAGAGCGGGGGATGCAGGGGATCGCATCTGGTACTGCGATCGCTCAATTGGGTGACAGAGCGATCGCAGCGTCACAGAGATATCTCATTTTCCCACCCCCAACGGGTTCCGTCTAACGATCGCCCTCGGAGAACCCGGTCATGACCCCGTAAATGGCCCAAATGGCCATGGCTCGCAGGTAGTGACTGGCGCGGAAGGTGGCGTTGGCGGTGATGGCTTCCGGCGTGCGGAATTGCAAACCATGATTGTAAATTTGCTTGACAACGGCCTCGGTGATTGTCCAGCACTCTCGCCGGAAGTCCATTTGGTAGAGGAATGCCGCCAAGCCAAAGTTAATCCCCGTCCAAACTTCTAGGGGATGGGTGGAGTTGGGATTTTCGGGGTGGCCGTTGGGTTTGACGCCGTTGGCAGCGCCGATCGGGAGGCTGGATTTGCCCAAGGCGCGATCGCCTTCGGAAATGCGACCATCACTGCCGCTGGCTCCCCCGGCCTCCAGGTAATGGTTAAATTTCACGAAGCAGGCGTCATAGATGGTTTGCAAGGCGGTTTTTGCGCAGTCGGGGGGAACGACATCGGGCAATTGCAACAGGCGGGCGTAGAACTGGCCGCAGAGCTGGTCAGCCATCACCACATCGGAACCGGATGCCCGATCGATGCGGTAGTAGGCTCCGTTCCACAGTTGGTCATGGTAGACCGATCGGGCAGCGGTAAGCCAGTCTTGGAACGTCGCGATCGCAGGCTCGATGGCGGTGGTGTAGGGCGTTTCCGTCTGCGATTGCAAAAGAACTTGGCCGACGGCGATCGCCGCTTCCAAGGCCGCAATCCACAACCCACCACAGTAGGCACTGACGCCCTGGAGTTTCCAATCGTCAAAGGTCTGATCCGGCGCGCCGCCATTTTCGGGAATGCCATCGTTGTCACGATCGAATTGCTTCAGGTAGTGCAACGTTTCCACGATCGCGTCCCAACACTCCGCTAGAAATTCCCGATCGCTTGCGCCGGTGAGTAAATAATCCCGATAGACTTGCAGCACAAAATCCGACCCCAGATCCTTCCACAGGTTACAGTCCTGGTAGCTGGTGTAGTTGGTCTTTTCCCAGACATGTTCGTTGGGGGCCCCGAGGTCGTGGGGCGTTGCGCCTTTCACCTTGCGGAGGGCCTCGGGACTTTCGACCCCGATCGTGGCGTAGTAGCCAATTTTGCGACGGCGATCGTCCTGTTGGGGAATCGCGCGGGCAAAGGCGGAGATCACGGCTTTTTCTAACTTCGGCCACAGCATCAACAATGCAAAGGAGCCATAGAGCCGAACATCTAAGCTTTCGTACCAGCGATAGTCAATACATTCCAAAACTGCATACTGACCAACGGGATCGAGTTCACTGGCAGCAGTCCAGAGCGCTCCGCCCTGGGTCAGATCGTACAATTCATTAAACAACGCCATTTTGAACCAGTCGGGGAAATCCGGTTGATCGACGATCGGCTGTTGCCAAGCTTCAATGCGATCGCGCCAGGTTGCGTAGTGTTTCAGTCCCGTTTTGGCGATCGACCAAGCATTGCTACCCGTGCGGCCAAAGAAATCGGTGTAGCGTTTGAAGTAGGTCACACCCTCCGCAAATTCCATCACTGGAAAATCCCAGGCCAAAATAAATGGAATTTGTCGTGTTTTGCCAGGGCGGACAGTGATTTTCACCGCGATCGCGCTACCGATGCGTTCTCCGGCGATCGCAGGGGTTTCATCCTCGATTTGCGCTAGTGTGCCATCCGCCGCAAAGCTCTGCCATAATTCCGACCCATCCCCCGCCGGATTCCAGCGTGTATGGTACGTCACTTCAGCTAAGGGATTGAGCAGCGTCGCGATCGACCATTCGCCATCGCCTTCGGTGGGATGGGTCGGATCATGGCGATTGCCCATAACGATGCCAATGCGGTGTTCGTCGCCGATGAGCTGATTGCAATTTCCAGCACTTTCTCCCAAACGCGGCACGTATTCATAAACCGGGCTACCGTCGTCCCGCACCTTCACATCGGGGGATTTGGCCGCATTGGTAAACCAGCCCGCGAGGTTCTCCCAACTCAGCAGAATGCTAACGGTAATCGGCTCATCGGTGGGATTGTGAATCGTCCAGAGAAAGGCTGCGATCGGGTAGCTGGTTTCCTGGTAGTTCTGGGCCAGGATGGGGGAAAATTGCTCGCAGGTGATTTCGGCCTGAAACGGCTGACGGTACTCGAACCAACTGCGGGGATAGAGGGCGGAATAGCAGTTGCCAGGGTCGGGCGTTTCAGGGGTGAGTCGATCGGTTGCAGCCGGGTACCATTGCCAGGTGGAGAGGCTCCCATCGTCCGGGGCAGCGGTGGCGAGGGCGTAGGCTTGGGTACCGTTCTGGGTCGCTTCAAAAATGCTGAACTGACAGCCCGCGAAGTTCTGAAAAACGTGTTCGCCGCCGTCGATGTGCCAGAGGTTAAATTGCCCGTTGGAGCCGCGCCCAATGCAACCGGCTCCAAAGCCGCCCAGCGGTGCCCCATGCCATGGCCCATCGTCGAGGTTGCTGGGATAGCGGACGGTGTAGGGGGTGTCCCAGCCTTGACCGATCGATCGACGCCAAGCACAGGATGGAATGTTCACAGCAGCCATGGTTACGGGGTTCAGTACAGAGTTAAGTGACAGGATGACGGATAAACCGCCTTCAGCATACTGCGAATTGGCGATCCTGGGCAGGGCAACGGCTGACCCGCCCGTCGGCTCCTGAAAACTGGATCGATCAGCAGCTGAATCCTTTTAAAAAGCAAGAATAGAACAGTAATTGAGAGTTTTAATACTCAATGTGGTCGGTATTTTCTAACAACTTTTCCAGCATTATTCATGACATTTGGGGGCATCGAGAAATCTGCTCTTCCCCAGCATTCGCTCGAAAGTCCAAAATTTTTCAGCATTATTTCGTTGAATTCGATACGAATCCTATTTAATTTTTCTGATAAGTGAAAAATTATGCAAAAGAGACTCGATCGCCGACCTAACCACGCTCCGTAACGATTCCCGCTATGATAGAAAGACTTTCCTGAATGTTAATCTTTTTTAAGAATGACCGAAACCGCAAATGCGCCCCTAACTTGGCAACGCCCCCCCGCGCCGATCGACCAAATCCTCAATGCACCTGCCTCTCCGACGGTGGCCATTTCCCCTAATAATCGCTGGTTATTGGAATTGGAATACACGGATTTGTTACCGATCGCGGAACTTGCCGAGCCAGAAATTGCAGTTGCCGGATTTCGCCTCAATCCCCAAACCAATGGCCCCGCCCGCCCCAACCCCTACCGCAAAATTAAACTCCACGAACTGAAAACCGATGGTTCGCCGTTGTCCGAGGCCATCCCGATCGATCTGCCGGACAATGCCCGCATCAGTTTTCTCTACTGGTCACCCTGTGGCGATCGCCTTGCCTTTACCCTGACGCGCAACCACCACCTGGAAGCTTGGTTGCTGGATTTGCCAACGGCTACTGCTAAACAGTTGACCGACAGTCCCCTGAACGGCACCTACGGCACGCCCCTGCGCTGGTTATCCGAAGACACGCTGCTGTGCAAGGTAGTCGATCGCGATCGGGGGCAACCGCCCGTCGCCAAGCCCGTTCCCTTTGGGCCGATCGTCCAGGAAAACCTCGGCGGCAAAAAGCCCAACCGCACCTACACGAAACTGCTGCATAATCCCCACGACGAAGCACTGTTTGAGTATTACGTCAGCTCCACCTTGGAAATCGTTAATCTCGATGGCGAACACCATGGCATTTGGCCTGCCAGCCTGATTGACGAAGCGATTCCGTCTCCCGATGGGCAATACATTCTGCTCACCACGCTGCACCGGCCCTACTCCTACCAATTGCCCGCCGACTATTTTCCCCGCAAGATCCAAGTCATCGATCGCCAGGGCAATTTAGTCTATACCGTCGCCGATGTGCCGTTGATTGATAGTCTATCGACCAAGTTTGACGCAGTGCGTACAGGCAGACGCCATGTGTCTTGGCGCAGCGATCGACCCTCTACCCTCTACTGGGTAGAAGCGCTGGACGGTGGCGAACCGACCCAAGCAGCGACCGATCGGGATGCGGTGTTTCAACTGCCAGCCCCCTTTACGGCAGAACCCCAGGAAGTATGGCGCTGTGGCTATCGCTTTCGGCGACTGCTCTGGGGGCGGGAAGATGTGGCATTGGCCTGGGATCGTTGGTATGACACGCGACAAATTCGTATGTGGCGGATTAATCCATCGCAACCGGAACAAGCCCCAGTGTTGTTACTGGAACGCAGCTTTGAAGATAACTACAGCGATCCAGGATTGCCCTTGCTGCGTCGGGGAGACCATAACTGGAACGTGATGTATTTCACGCCCGATGGCGAAGGGATTTACTTTACGGGGCGGGGGGCATCGCCCAAAGGCGTGTATCCTTTCTTCGATCGGCTGAATTGGCAAACGGGCGAAACGGAACGGATTTGGCAATGCGAGGATCCCTATTTTGAAGGGGTAGTCGATTTGCTGGATGATCACGCCAACGCCTTTATTACCAACCGTCAATCTCAAACGGAACCCCCGAATTACTGGCTGTACTACGATCGGGCGAAACCACCTATTCCCCTAACGCGCTATCCTGACCCTGCTCCAGAACTGGCGGGGATTTCCGAAGAATTGGTACAGTATGAGCGCCAGGATGGAGTGGCTCTATCTGCCAAGCTGTATTTGCCCGCTGGTTATAACCCCGAGACCGATGGGCCTCTGCCGACCATGTTTTGGGTTTACCCAGAAGAATACAAAGATGCAAAGTTAGCTGGACAAATTACCACGTCTACGAATCGCTTTAGCCGTCCCTATCGCACGTCGATTTTATTTCTACTCACCCAGGGTTATGCGGTCTTAGACAATCCCAGTATGCCAATCATTGGCGAAGGTGATGCGGAACCCAATGATACCTATGTTGATCAGTTAATTTCCGGAGCGAAGGCCGCGATCGATTACTTGGTTGATAGAGGTATTGCCGATCGCGATCGCATTGGCATTGGAGGCCATTCCTACGGAGCATTTACTACCGTGAATCTCCTAGCGCATACTAATTTCTTTAAAATCGGTATTGCCCGCAGCGGAGCCTACAACCGCACCCTGACGCCCTTCGGGTTCCAAGGGGAGCAGCGCAATTTCTGGGAAGCATCCGAGACCTATATTCAAATGTCGCCCTTTACCCATGTGCCCCAGGTAAAATCGCCCTTACTGTTGATCCATGGGGGAGACGACAGTAACCCCGGCACCTATCCGATTCAAACGGAGCGGCTATACGAAGCGCTGAAAGGCTTAGGAGGCATTGTCCGCTGGGTGGTGTTGCCCTTGGAGGATCACAGCTATCGCTCCCAGGAGGCCGTGGCCCATGTGCTGTGGGAAATGGTGAATTGGTGCGATACCTACCTCAAGCCCGTGCGATTGGAGTCTTAGCTTGCGATCGCAGTCTTAGCTTAGGGCATAGCGGCAAATGACAATCCTGGGAAAAATTGAGGGGTAGATTCAGCACGGATCCGAGAATTATGTCTGGGGATCGTAACGTTCTATCAAGAAAGTGGGAGAGCACCCCTGATATTTTGTATCATTAACTACAGAATATCGAGGGTTTGCCATGGCCGTTATCACTTCAGGTCGTACACCTCTGCCGTCGTTCCAGACTGCGAGTCCAGTGCCAGCACCATCTTGCAGTAATCGCTGGGTGAAGCTGAAGGCTCAGTTGTCGGAATACAGCTTTGACGAAGCACTCTTGTTGTGCGAATGTCCTGACGGGCGCTGGATTGCTTGGGTGCCCGATTTTGGTGAAGCTTGTCTCAGCCCTGAACAATTCGAATAGAAGAACTGTTCATCGTGGGTTCTGGTCAGGAACACACGATCGGTAAACCGTCGGCGCGACCCATCGTCCTCTTCCAAATCACACTCATTGATACCAGAAAAGCACGGCAATGCCGTGCTTTTTCATGACTAGCCTTTTAATTGGCGATTGATCGTGTTAGATACCAACCAGTTCACGAGTTTCCAGCCCAACTAACTTTTGGGCAATCTCTAGCTGCGTTTCCAGTTTCGCGACGCCAAACTCGTTGCGCAGATGTTCCAGTCGCGCGGTGGCATTGGCCTTGTCCATGGTGAGGCGATTAAGGGTTTGCAGGGCTTGGGTGTATTCCAAGTTTGCCTGTAGAACTTCAAAGCGACGGGCTTTGCGCTGATTGTCGTTTTTCAATCCCGTTTCAAAGGCTACAATCATTTCAGCGTTGCCTTCCAGTTTGGCCAGGTGTTGACGAACTTCATTCAGTTGGTATTCAACTTCGTTCATCGCTTGCATTGCTTGAGCGATCGCGGTGGGATATTGAGCTAGATTTAAACGCATAGGACACCTTGGGTTGAAGAATGATGGGTTGAATGGTTAATGGGGTTGAATGGTGATAGCGCTGAGATCCCCCTACCCCCTACCCTGTGGGAAGCAAAGCTACAAACGGGGGGAATTTAAATAGCAGGGATATTAGGCTGCAATCTCGGCAAGCGTTTCTGCGGTTACAGGGTTGGCGAGTTCTTCAGAAGAATTGATTGTGGGTTCGATCGACCGTTCGATCGCTCGGCGGGACAAGCTGCGAACAGGTTCGATCGGAACTTGTTCTAGCACCGTCACTTCTAGGTTGACAGCCACTAGGTAGGAACCGGGTTGCTCACCGACGAGTTGCGCCACCAAACCCGCGATCGTCGGTTGTTCCCCCGTAATGGGATTCTGTAACGTGCAACGCTCCCAGTCAAATTTGGCATTGGGATTGAGGTTAAGAACAAAGTGTTTCAGCATGGTAGGGATGATGGGTAAAAGGACAGGTTAGATAGCAAAATGGGATGAGAAGGTAGAACAAATTTGTGATTGCTAGCAAGCTTGCTGAGCGACTTGGGAGAGAGAGGGGCGCGATCGCTGTTTTGCTTGATCTTTGCGATCCCAATAGGCCAAAGTTTTCGCCAGTTGGCAATTGCCAAACAGTTCAATTTCATAGCGTTGGGGAAGCAGTTGGTGGGAACGGAGTTGGAAGGAATAGCCTTGGCTGGCGAGGTATTGGGCAAAGCGTTGGGCTTGATTCAGTTCATCAAAGCCAAAATAACAACGATCGGGATTAGCCATTTGAAACGGTTGACGAACCAAGAGGACGCGGGACGAGAGATATTGCCCGACCTGTCCGTGATTGAGCGAGAAGAATTGTCCAATGCGCATAGGACAGTCCGTGGGGTGGGATACAAGGGAACAATCAGACTGACGCAACTTGGCTCAAGAGGCTTGCCACAATTCCGGCGGACGGATGCTGAAAAATGCTGGCAAACTTGCGCCTTCATGGGCAAACACCTGAAAGCCGTCACGGTAGACTACGGCGGGTGCACCGACAGCATGGAGGCGATCGTAGGCATCAAAGCGCAGTTGGCAAGGTCGATCGCAAACAATACAGAGCTTTTCAAAGGGAAGCACCCAATCACACTGTTGCAACATATTTTTCATCACCTTCCATAATTGAAGATCACAGGGAACTTGCATCACAGAAATTACAAAATCAAAGTGTAGAGCCGATTGCATCCAGGAGGTTAATAGTAAGCAATTGTGAATGCTAGCGTCAAACTGAGGTAGCGCTAATAACGTTTCTTGCACCGGCACATCGTAAACAGCCCAAGGGCGAGTAAGCGGTAGGGTGCGCTGCCATGGAAGGTGGGTATTGACCGATCGGGATAGCGCGTGGTGAATCTGGAATAACTTGCTTTCCCAAATCCCTTCGATCGACTTTTGGCGCAGGGGTGAGCCGATGATTTGCTGAAGCAGATCGCGCTTGGCGGCTTTGGGGTAGCGATCGATCAGCCAGCTAAGGTTATCACCGATGGACTGTTTCAACCGATCGTTGAGCAATTGGGGAATGGCGGCGGGGCTAGGCGAGAAGATAACCTCCGGGGGTGCGTGGTGAATGGCTTGGTAGGCGGCTTTGACGGCAGCCATCGCAGAGAGCAGATCGATCGGATCAGTGCTGAGGGCCAGCGATCGCCAAGTGTGTACAAAGTGGGGGAGTTGGGCAGCTTGTTCAGGCGTCAGTCGGTAGGTCGTTTGCATAAGGAGTCCCCAGAATCGTTATTGCAAGGGTTTGAGCCATTTGACCGAAATCCGTTTCCAGTGTTTTCGAGGACGTTTTTTCCAGTGAATGTGTTGCTGTTGCAGCTCTCGATCGAGGCTGTTCCAGTAGAGGCGCATCCGTCGCCAGGATTTACCGATGTTTTTTCCGCGTTTGCGCTTCGGTTTCCGCCAGGTTTGTCCCAGTGCTCCTAAGGGAACTGTCAAAGAACCATCGGCGGGGGCGATCGTTTTCATGGCAATCCTTGATTTTCCTGGTATACTTGAGGCAAGATGTAAACTGTAGTTGTCATCTCTTGTTTACTACTATAGCTGCTCAGTCTCAAAATGGCAACCCAGAAAAACATTTTTTGCAAACTTTGGTTGTCGAAGTCATATAATTAAGGCGTAAGGGCTATCTCGTTGGAGTTCTCGCAGGAGTTCTCTCCTAAGGACAGATCTATGGAAGACTTTGGACAATTGGTGCGCGATCGTCGTCGCCAGGAAAAACTCAGCCAGGAGGAACTGGCCCAGCAGGTTGGCATTTCTCGCAATTACCTGTCCCAGATTGAGCGGGGTCAGGCGACCAATTTGTCTTGGCAACTGCGTGAAAAAATATCCGCAATTTTAGGTCTGAAGGAAGCTCCCCCCCCAACGGCTGCAACGGAACCGGATTGGCCAGCGAGTTTGGTGGAGTTTGCCCAGGCTGCGAATTTGCCGCCAGATGATGTGCAAATGTTGGCTAATTTAAAGTACCGAGGTCAGCAACCGACAACGCCGGAAAAGTGGGAGTTTCTCTACAATGTGATCAAAATGACGGTGGGAAAATAATGGAGAAGTGGGTGTGGGACTTAGATGCGTCTTACCCTGGATGCTTTTTACCCTAAATGTTCCTCACACTCAATGCTGCTCATACTCGCCCCTCATACTCAATGCTGCTTACCTTAAATTCTGTGCTCTGAAACAGTAGAATGCAGTCTTGTTCGACTGGGCAGGCTGAGATCGAAATCCCCAAATAGATAGGTAGCAATTTCTACAAAAAGAGATAGATCGGGAGCAAGCGAAGTCGTAGATAATTTATGCCTAGGTAGCATCGCAATTACACATCGACTACACGATTATCCATCAACTATCTATCACTTGTTATCGATCGCTTAAGAGGGGAAATATGGTTAGCCACAAGGTGAATGTACCTGATCATGTGATTAAAAATGTCGAATCTATTGTGAAGCTCCAGAGCCAGCAGGAGCAGCATGATACTCTACATTTAAAGTTCCTCGATCGCTTAGCGATGATGAGTAGCAAGCCAGCGTTTCTCTATGGCTTAATCACCTTTTTTTTCCTGTGGTGGTTATCGAGTAAGCTGCATCGCATTGGGGTGCTGGATTTAGGAATTCCGGATTATCATTTGCATGAACAGTTGTTGGATACGGTTGCTTTACTGTTATCAACAACCCTTTTGATTCGGCAAAATCGCCAAGATAATCTAGCCAATCAACAGTCCCATTTAATGTTGCAGCTAGATTTATTAACAGAGCAAAAAATTGCAAAAATTATCGCGCTGCTTGAAGAATTGCGTGCTGATTTACCGAATGTGATCGATCGTCGGGATCACGAAGCAGAGACGATGAAGGAAATGACCGATCCAGAACTTGTGATTACAATTTTGCAGGAAAATCTTCAACCCCTTCAATAGCTGCGTTGGTATTTGCAGTGAACCCCACAAAGTGGACAGGTAATTAAGTGGACAGGTAATTAAGTTCTGAAAACTCAAACCATGATAGGAGTCTTTCATGGGCAATAAACGCAAACAATACAGCGCCGATTTCACAGCCTAATGCTTGCATTTGGCTACTCAGTCAATCGTAAGCGAGTGCAACGACTGATACGAGACATGGCCTTATTCGTGCTCTATCCCAAACCGAAGGTGAGCCCAGCCCATTTAGAGCATCAGATCTATTCCTATCTCCTCCGGGGGTGACAATCACCTAGGTAAATCAAGCTTGGTCAATGGACATCGCGTATTTACCGGTTGGAGGAGGTTATTTCTACCTAGTTGCGCATGGATTGGTTCAGCCGAAAAGTGCTGTTTTGGGGGGGGGCTCTAATCTAATAGTCTGGAGGTGTCCTTTTAAATAACGACCTTGCACTGGACACCAACCCGACGATCACCATCCTGCAATGAGAACTCAGTACGGTGGGGCACACCGCAAACACTTGGGTCTACCGCAAACGACACCTTTGCCAGAGCACTTTCAACATTTGCCGATTTCGCTCTGGTTGCATCGCTTGCTGCGGCTACCTATCATACAATAGCCCCCCTTCCTGCATTCGATCGAACATGGGCTTACGGCTTACGGCTTACGGCTTACGGGTTTTAACCACTGCCCCCTCCATGAGATTTGTTTTTCAGCTCTAAGCCCCCAAGAGCGTCGTAGCTCTGGCCATAAATCCCGCTTGGTTCAGAGCCGCGACCGTTGCCGCACTATCTTTGACACGGAATTGCTGGCCAAAACGAACAAATTGGCGGCGATCGTTGGCAGACACGATCGCGACGACCGGAACTTTAGCACTACGATCTTCGCTGGTTTGCGATCGCAAAATTGTGCGTAGATTATGCTGGGCTTCCACATCACTAGCCTTTTTCAGATCGAGTTCCACCATCACTAGTCGAACCTGATCGATCGGTTCCGCGTCATCAATGATGAACTGCACTTGCTCATCCCGGCGATCGACCGTGCCCCACACCATCAAGCGGGCATCCGGTTGCATTAAATAGCCAACTTTTTCAAAGGACTTCGGAAAGACTACCGCTTCCGTTTGGCCCGTCAGATCTTCCATCTGCACGATGCACATTGGATCGCCTTTTTTCGTGGTGACCTGCTTCACGCCGATCAGCATCACGACGGCACTGACACTTTGTTTATCGGGCATGTCCTTCAGGTCACCCAAACTGATGGGAGCGAGGACTTTGGCCGATTTCCCGATCGTTTTCAGCGGATGGTCGGAAATATAGAAGCCCAAAACTTCCTTTTCTAACCGCAGCCGTTCCTGCTGGGGATAGTCCGCTACTGGGGTCGCTTTCGGAGCCGATTCCGTCGTCGATCGGGGCGTGGCGGAAACTGTGGCCATGTAGTCGAACAAATTGCCCTGACCAATTTCCCGATCCTTAGCCCGCGACTGCGCCCAGTCCAACACCACTTCCAAATCCTTAATCAATTGGTGGCGGTTGGGATCAATACTGTCGAAGGCTCCACAGTAAATCAGCGATTCTAAAGCCCGTTTGTTCAGCGTGCGGCTATCGACCCGATCGCACAAATCCGCCAAGGACTGGAACGGGCCACCCTCTTCCCGCGCTTGCAAAATCGCTGACACGGGGCCAAATCCGACATTGCGCACCGCTGACAGGCCAAACAAAATATCTCGACCATAGGGGGTAAAGTCCACCCCCGATCGATTGATATCCGGCGGCAGCACCTCAATGCCCATGGATTGCGTGGAGGCAATATAGCGCTGCACCTTATCCTGATCGCCACTGTTGGCCGTCAGCAGCGCCGCCATGTATTCCACGGGATAATGCGCTTTCAGGTAAGCCGTTTGATAGGTGACGTACCCGTAGGCCGTGGAGTGGGACTTGTTAAAGCAATATTCCGCAAACAGAACCATTTGGGCAAACAGATCCGCCGCCACCTTTTCATCAATGCCGTTTTTCTTGGCCCCAGCGACAAAGATTTCCTGGTGCTTTTCCATTTCGGCTTTCTTTTTCTTACCCATGGCGCGGCGCAGCAAATCCGCTTCTCCCAGGGTGTAGCCGCCCATATCCTGGGCAATTTTCATGATCTGCTCCTGGTAGACCATGATGCCGTAGGTTTCCTTAAGGATCGGCTCTAAAACCTTGTGTTCGTAGGAAATTTGTTCCCGTCCGTGTTTCCGGTTGATGAACTTGGGAATCAGCCCCGCATCCAGCGGTCCCGGTCGATACAGCGCTAGGACGGATGAAATATCTTCAATCCCAGAGGGTTTGAGATCCCGCACAATCTGTCGCATCCCAGAAGATTCCAACTGGAACACCCCTTCCAAATCGCCTCGGGCTAGAAGTTTGTAAACCTCCGGATCTTCCAAGGACAGCCGATCGAGGTCAATTTCTTTTTGGTAATTCTGCCGCACCAAGTCCACGGTTTTTTGGATCATGGTCAAGTTCTTCAGACCTAGGAAGTCCATTTTCAGTAGACCCAGAGACTCAATGTCTTCCATGAAGTATTGAGTAAAGACCGCGCCATCATCGTTTTTCTGGAGCGGCACAATTTCATCCAGCGGTTCCGCAGAAATCACCACTCCTGCTGCGTGGATGCCTACACTCTTGTTGGTACCTTCGATGCGAATGGCGGTGTCAATCCAATCTTTATAAGTAATCGTTGTTCCAGGCACGATCGCGCCACTGTCGTATTTCTCTTTGAATTCCTTCGTGGGGGTGTCACTGGAGATCATTACCTTGAGCTTAGTTGGCTTACCCCGCATTACCGGAATCATTTTCGCCATTTTGTCCGATTCGCTGTAGGGCACGTTCAGCACCCGCGCCACATCCTTCAGCACCGCCTTGGAGGTCATGCGGTTGTAGGTAATAATCTGCGCGACCTTTTCTTCGCCGTACTTTTGCGTCACATAGTCGATGACTTCTTCCCGCCGATCGATGCAAAAGTCCGTATCAATATCCGGCATCGATCGCCGTTCTGGATTGAGGAAACGCTCAAACAGCAAGCCGTGGTGCACCGGATCGATGTTGGTAATGCCTAGGGCGTAAGCAACCAGGGACCCCGCCGCCGAACCGCGCCCCGGCCCTACGGGAATGTTGTTATCACGGGCGTATTTGATGTAATCCCAAACCACGAGGAAGTAGGCATCAAAGCCCATTTGTTGCATCAGTTGCAACTCGTATTCCAAGCGATCGCGATAGTCCTGGGAAATTTCTGCATAGCTGGAGACTTGGAACCGATCGATCAAGCCTTTGCGGGTCACTTCTTCAAAGTAACTCGCCAGGGTATAGCCTGCGGGCACGGGATAGTCTGGAATGCGCGGTTCTCCCAGAATGTTGTAATCTTCAATCTTCGCAGCGACTTCTAAGGTATTCGCGATCGCGACTTGCACCACATCTTCCGGCAAGTGATCGCGGAATAACCAACTCATTTCCTCGGCGGATTTCAAATATTCCGTTCCGGTATACCGTAGGCGTTTCTCTTCGCTGATCAACTTACCCGTTTGGATGCAGAGCAACGCATCGTGGGCCTCAACGTCATAGCAGGAAATAAAGTGGGAATCATTAGTCGCCACCAGCTTGATATCCAATTCCTGGGCAATCCGCACAATTTCGGGATTGACGACCCGCTCTTCCGGCAAACCGTGGTCTTGGATTTCTAAGTAATAATCATCCCCGAAACGATCCTTATACCACTGGGCCACTCGCCGCGCCACGTCCCCCCGTCCTTGCAAAATCGCCTGGGGAATTTCGCCCCCTAGGCAAGCGCTAGTGACAATCAGCCCTTCTCGATATTGTTCTAAGTAGTCTTTGTTGATGCAAGGCCGACCAAATAGACCTTTCCCCTGTTGGCCCTTCAGGTTAGAAATCGTGGTCAGCTTTACGAGGTTCTTGTAGCCAATTTTATTTTTTGCCAGAACAATTTGGTGGTAGCGGGGTCGGCGCTCCTGTTTCGCAATGTCACCATTGATGATGTACATTTCGTTGCCCAGAATCGGGCGGATGGGCTTGCCTTTGCAGACCTTCAGCATTTCGATCGCCCCGTACATGACGCCATGGTCTGTCAGTGCGATCGCGGGCATTTCCAGTGCGATCGCGCGATCGATCAAATCCGGTAACTGGCTAGCACCATCGAGAAGGCTGTAGTCGCTATGGATATGCAAACCAACAAAAGACATGGCGTTTCTCTGGACGTTTTTTAAGGCTGGGACAGGTTGAAACCGTTAATGTATTGCGAACTAAGGGCTGCTCAACAGGCTTCCCTTAACTCACAATGTACTTAACTCATAGTGCTAGAGGAGCCTCGCTAGAGGGACTCTGCAAAGGGTAATCAGATTATAGTCACTATATGTAGTAGGTCAATAGTTTTACACAACTATTAGTAGTGCTACCAGTTGTGCTACCCATCGTAGTCCTCCTAGTCGTCGTGCTACTAGTCTTAGTGTTACTAGGTGTTACTAGGAGAAATAGTGCAGGCCATCTCGGGTTCTTGCCATGCGCTAGAAATTTTGCTGTAGTGGATCCCTAGAGCGCCAATCCCCCCAGAAAGTGCACCGACCTAACTCCTTCTTAGATGGTACTTTCGTATTAAAATGGAGTCAAGAAAACCTGAATATTAAAGAAAGCAGGACTAGTTTACTGCAAAACCGTTACTACAAAACTGTTACTGCAAAACTGTTACTGCAAAACCGTGGGTCTAGGTACTTGGTGCATTGCCAGCCTGGGCGATCGCGGGATGCAAGACCAACTTCTTGTAGGATTGGGAAGGACGCAAGCTGTGATTGCTCTCACTTGCTGGCTCAATCCTTGGAATTTTGACTGGAATATAGACCATGAATCCTGCGATCGCGCTTATTCAGACCGTCTTTCAAGCCCCCCCTAAGCCCTTCGATCCCATTAATCAAACCCTCAAGGGATGGGCCGTTTACTGCCTGCGCGATCGGGGGTTTAAAGTGGTTACATTTTCACCCAAAGCGGATTTTGTCGTCGAAAGTAAATCCGGCGATCTTCTGTTTAAAGTGACACAGGATCCTGAGTCAGTGGACCCTGCGCAAGTCAACTGGATTGTGGTGGCCCGATCGGGGCAGGACGCCCAAGTCATTCCTGCAACAAATGCTTAGAATCGAAACGTTGTCTAGATATGCAATATATTCATCAAGCAATGTAGATAACGCATCAAGCTAATCCAGGTGATGACTTCGATCAGCGCTAATCAAGCGCTAATCAATCACGCTTAATCGTTGTTGATTTCCCCAACCCCCCTTCAAAGACTTTGAAAGACCTGGGAAAAATACTGCTGATACAACTCACAACTGGGAACAATCCGATGGGATTGGACTTGGATGAGTCCTTTGCTTTGAAGTTTAAACGCGAGAATTGGCTCCAAAGAAATGGGAGTTTCCGACAAGACCACTTGCCGAAAGGCTGCCAAAAGCTCAGGATACTGCTGTAGTTCAGATAGTTGTTGGCGCAGGTAAGAACTATAAATCCCATCGGGGGCTAGGGCCGAGAGGGTGAGTTGCTCCAGACTGACTCGTTCGGTGCTGAGGTAGTAGATGGCTAAATGGGCTAAGTGCGTATTTGCACCGACCAATTTGAGAACCTGCCGAGCGACATCCGCCGCATTGGCTAAGTGGTAACGCTGCGCCAGATCTTGAACTTGGGATTCGGTTAAGCCTGGTAAATCCACCATCAACCCTGCGTTAAACGGAGACTGAGCAATGCTGAGGGGCACATATACTTCCGTGGAATGAATCAGGATGAGCCGCAGCTTCTGCCAGAGTTCGCTGCGATCGTCGCCATAGCGCGCTTTTTCATACCAAGCTCGCAAAATTCCAAAAAAGTCTGATGCTACTTCAGGATATTCAAATACTGCATCGATCTCATCGAGTGCTAGCACCAATGGACGATCTAATGCTGGCAGCAAATAGGTTTCAAAGTAATGGGTGCAGTTATAACTTGCCCCAAACAGGTCATCCCAGCATTCTCCCAAGCGATTGGGTAATTCCAAATCCCGCGTCACTACTGCACAGAACCATTGCAAAAAGCGAGATAAATCCCTAAAAATGCTGGCATCGGCAAGGCGTAGATTCAACATCACCGTGGCAAACTGATTTTCCCGTGCTTGCATTAAGGTGCGGGCGACTAGGGAGGTTTTCCCCATTTGCCGAGGAGCCTTGAGCCGTACTAGCCCGCCCGGTTGCAGAATGGCTTCATAGCAGAGTCCCTCCGCAGGCGATCGAGCAATGTAGAAAGGTGAGTCTACAGCCAGTTGTCCATTGGGGGGGAGCAGTGGGCGTTGGGCTGTGATGGTGCTTTCAGAATCGGTGTAGTCGTCCGGATTCAGCACCAGTTCAAAGGCTCGGAAATAGCAATCCAAGGTTTGATGATCGACGGGCACCTTGCGGCCTCTGACTCTGGCTAAGGTGTTGGAGCTTAACCCGGTTCGATCGCTCAGATCCTGAAGCGTATAGGGTTTCCCTGCATTGTCTTGCTGACTTAAGCGCATTTCTGCCGACTGCAAACGTTGCCAACCTTTGGCACTGAGCAGGATACCTCGTTTACGCTTTGCGGGTTGATTGGACTGGGACATGTTGGTCAGCATGAGAAAGCTTTTATTGGAGCATAGTTATGGACAAAGACGGTTGAACTGTTCTTAAATGAACAAATTCTTATCTAGAGAAGAAATTTTAGTAATGGTGATTCCGTAGGTGTCTTGATCCATAACGATGACTCACCCGAAACACTTATAGATTACAGACTACTCTGTCAAGGAACTCTACGGATCAAAGAATAAACAGGAATTGGGAAGGGAGGTAAGTATCGGTAGACATAAGTGTTAGTTTCGATCGACTTGGAGTAGCTTGCCTTGGGCACTCCCCTTGGCATCAGTGTCGTCTTGCTTGGCTAAACGCCTTGAATAAACAGTTATGAGGGGCAGAGAGAACTATCGTCCATAGGATTTCCTCGAATATTCTCAAACATTTAGGTAACATTCAGGTAATTACTGTGTTTGCTGATACTGCGATGCCCTGAATCGAAGGATACAAGGCTGTCTGGAGCTTAACTTCAAGTCTCGCACCACTGAATCATCGCGCAGATCAACAGCCTTTCTTGCACCGACCAACTGCCTCAATCTGACTCAATCACTGAAATGAGGTATGCATGATCCCTGATGGCCGATCGCAGGGATTGCCTTCCATGGAGTTGCTAGAGCACTCAGGTCTTTGGAGCAGGATAACGCAGTTTTCATCTTTACATTAAGTTACGTCTAAGGGGAGTCTCTTTGCTACTTCTAAAGTCTGATCCTCTATGAATTGGAAATTATGAGTGAGTATGATATCGGAGCATAGTTTTGAATCATGGTGATTCAAGGAATAATTTTTAAGATTTTATCGGTTGGAGCATTGCTCGCTACAGCCTGATGGAAGCCTTGATCTGAATCAATTGCACTATGAACTCAATTCACCATGCGTCAAGCGCACTACGTGGGACAGATTTTCTAAGTAGCAACCCCAGAAACCAAGTATGGCTAAATATATCTGTGTAGCCTTCTATACTGATGTGATTCTTGTCAACTTCAGGCGTGATAGCAATTCATACTAGGAATGTTGCTAAGTGGAATACTAACTAGGGTGAGTCAACATATTGGTGAGCCTGATTGTCACCATTGTTATTGCAAACGGAATCTAGCTATCAACTGGTGACAATTTGACTACAGTGATAATTTAGCCACGGTGATAACTTGGCTACGGTGATTGGGATAGAGTAATTTAGCTTTCTCTATCCAATGAAGTCACTTTAAGCTGATGAGAGAAATTATGGGTTAGTGTAATGACTGCAAAAATGGTGATGCTTTCTATTAGGGAGTCGGTGAACTATCTAGGGAGTTTGTGATTGGATCCATCACTGCTTCGTGTAGGAATTCCATAACTTGGAGAGTACTGCTTTGATCGGTTGCTCGATCGCAAGCCGAGTTCGATCGAAAGCAAGGCGATCGAATTGACCTGATTTATGAAGATACTCTCACTCAACACCTTGGAATTTCTGGGTGGTTTGCTCAAGATTTATATTGAATTGCTATGTTGAATTGCTCTAGAGTGAGATTCACAAGTTGTGATATCTTGCACAGATACATCAGGCTTGGACTAAATGAGTTTACCAATAGGAAGTCGTTGCACTGGATTGGGACATAAAATCAATAGCAATTCTGATTCGTTTTGATCTGAAGTGTGCCTAGGCTACTGCCTCAATGGCTGGTACGAGCCTCATTCAGGTCTTTAACGTTAGACGTTGATTGAAATAGCAGTGTTGTTCTGCTGTGATTTGTGTAAATGGGAGCACCTTTCAATATATCTGGCTTGAATAAAATACCAGGAACACTGATTTTACAATCATTTTGTTGATTGATTAACGCTCTTATTCTAACTAAAAATCCTAATCTGTCGTACGTTATTAAACTAAAAAAATCAGTAATTGCAAATTAATAATTTTCACGATCTATCAAGGTTAAAAAGATTGTAAACGTAGTCTAATAAAATCAAATATATAGCGATCGATGAAGCAAAACAGGGTAGAGACAAGTTGATTTTTTGAACTATTCACCCTAGTTCTATGCTCTCTAATTATCTAATTAGTAGTAGCATCATTTAGTAGTAGCATCATCCGTGGAAAAGAGTGATATTGTGAACTGGTGACATTGTGAACTAATGGCAGAGAAATGATATTTGGTGAACAAACGATATTTGGTAAGCAAACATTCGATCGTGGTTGATTTTAGACTGATTATAAGTGTTCGGAATCATAGATGAGTGGCAGATCCATGTTTTAGGTTGATGCTTCTGTTGCTACAGGCAAAAATGAATGTATCGTCTGCTACGAAAATATAGCAACCTATTATCAGCCCATCTGATTTATAGCTTGACTAAACTTGTAGGCTGACTAAAGGATTTATAAGTTGACTACAGGTGGATTAGAGTCTATTTGCCTTAGACCCAAATTACCCTGGAATCAAAAATACTTAATGTATGCAACATGTATGCAACATTTTAGAAGACTGGCTTGGAACGACTTCACTACGAACGAGTTAATCACCCTAATATTTTGAGTTCACTGCCTTACTGAGCATACTTGATTCATGCTTGATAATCATCATTGAAATTTTAATTAAGTATTCGGTTGAGGGGAGTAAAACTTCCAGAATCAGTCTAAAATAAAGGCTAGCCTAAAACAAAGACTTAGTCTAGAATGGAAGTATTTGCTGGAATTGTTTTTTGAGGCTTTCCCTATGCTTCTGGCAAGTAATGTAGCGAGAATTTCAATTGAGATAAATCTACAAAAAGATAGGTTCACAAGATTAGGTTTGCGGTGAGATGGATCTAAATGATGATGAGCTTGAGCTGGGTGGAATATGTGGCATTAAAATGATTGATAAAATGATTGATTTGCGAGGATAATTTGGGGTGATTGATTTTAGAAAATTAAGATTATATGCAAAATTCAGAAAATATTTCCTGGTCGAATCAATATTGAATCAAGGTTAAATTAATCAGGCTTAATCAGGTTCTTAGCGTTAGTCGGAATATTCACGTAGTTTGATTATCTGGACAATTCATCAATGAAAACAATTTTGGTGGTTGAGATACAGCAGACACGGTGCGATCGAATTGTCCAGATCCTCGATCGAGCAGGCTTCCAGGTTCACGTTGCGACTGAAGCTTTCAGTGGGTTAGCCTGCGCTCAAGCGTATCAGCCAAATCTGATTCTATGTACCCATGACCTGCCCCATTTAGATGGACTGAGTTTTCTGCAATCCTTGCGTGCAATACCGAGTATCGCACACCTTGCTTGTATTCTCCTATGTTCCCATGTGGTACCTGGCTTGCAGCGACGGGCAATGGCTGGCGGTGCCGATGATGTGTTGCTGTATGACACTAGGATGGAGCAGGACTTGTTAGACGCCATTCATAGTCGCCTTCGTCGCCAGATGGCAATTGTGCAATCATCCAGCCATTCCACCCAATGGATGTCAGGGAAGCCGGAAAGTTCTCCATCGTTTCCTTCTGTCACGGCTTCCGCCCCTGCCATCCCCTCAGACGGCGTAATGGGCTCATCGATTGGTGCACCAACCCTTGCGAGGCTAGGGAGGGGGGAAGCTGGACGGCCTAGCGAAGCAAGCTGGGACGCCGTGGCTATGCCCTCAATGTCGAGAATGCCGATGTCGTCGCTCCATAGTCAATTGAGGCGCGCGATCGACCAGCAAGAACTTGAGCTTTACTACCAACCTCAAATGGATTGCCACACGGCTCAGGTGAAGGGACTGGAAGCGCTAGTGCGCTGGCACCATCCAATTCTGGGAACGCTGTCGCCGGATGTGTTTATTCCGCTGGCAGAAGCAACGGGTTTGATTGTGCCCTTGGGAGACTGGGTCTTGCGGCAGGCTTGTCAACAAGTCCAAGCTTGTCAGCGATCGAGTGCGTCTCCTATTAAACTATCGGTCAATGTCTCAACCCATCAACTAGGACTGGGCGTCCCCTGGGTGCAGCGACTGATTGGGGTGTTACGTGAGACGCAATTCGATCCCCGCAACCTGACCTTAGAACTCACAGAAACTACGCTCATGCAAGAGATTGCGCGGGTCAAATCTTGTTTGCAGTTAGTGCAGGAGTTGGGTATCCAAATTGCTTTGGATGATTTTGGGACGGGCTATTCTTCCCTCAACTACCTCAATTGGCTGCCGATTAATGTGTTGAAGATCGATCGTACTTTTATTCAGAAAGTCACCTTTAATCAAACCTCTGCGGCGATCGCAGAGACGATTCTTCGGCTGGCGCAGCAATTACGCTTAGAAACGGTGGCGGAAGGGGTAGAAACGATCGAACAACTGTTTTTCTTGCGTCGCTATCAATGTCAAATAGTACAGGGATATTTCTACAGTCCTGCTTTACCTTTTTCTGAAACGCAAGCTTTCTTAAGCCAGCATCAGTTGGCTAGAAAGGCAATCGTTTAAGCAGAATTGCTCAAGATTTTAGCCAGACCTACCTATCACTTAACGGTTCATAACCTGCTGCCCACAACTTATACGAACCGTTAGTTATTAAGTTTACATAAGGCTCTACAAAAATACTTGCCATGGCCGTGAGATCCCTCACTAGAATGCAGAGGTAAGAGCTGCAACAGTTTTAGAAGGAATAGGGAAAATGGGGGCACGCGCCGGGATATGGGCAATAGCAGGATTGATGATGGTGACTATCTTAGGCTCGTCCAGCACTAGTCTTAGTCAGTCTTCCCTCTCTGTACGGGTTCAGAAGTGGCTCCAAATCCAAGAGATTGCAGGCACAGTCACCATTACGACCCCCCAAGGCAAACGTTCCGCTAAACTAGGGGATCGCTTGCAAGCAGTGGGTGACAGCATTACAACAGGCAGCAAATCGCGAGCCAAACTACTGGTAGATACCGCCATTGGGACGATCGAAGTTTCGGAAAATACTAAGCTCCAAATTCAAACGCTCAGTGCAGTCACGGATCAGGGGCGGATCACTCGATTGTCCATGCCCTACGGACGCGCCAGACTGAAGTTACGAAAGTTTACTTCTCCTAACTCCCGCTTGGAAATCCAAACCCCTGCAGGTGTCAACGGGGTTAGAGGGACAGAGTTCGGGGTGGCCATTCAACCGAACGGGAAAACTGGGTTGGCGGTCTTAGAGGGGGCTGTAGCCAGTGAAGCCCTCCGTCAAGAAGTCCAAGTTCCGGCTCAGTTCCAAAATTTTACGGTGCCAGGAGAGACCCCAAGCACCGTAGTCCCACTTAGGGAAGATACCAATTTGAACTATCAACTGCAAAAATTGGTGAATAGAGGAATTCGGCGCATTAAGTTTGTAGGCCAAGTTGATCCGGTTAATCTGGTAACTGTCAATGGTACCCCCCTAAACACCAATGCAGCCGGTCAATTTAGTGTGTTATTCCCTGCCCCCTCCCATCTAAACATTCAGGTTGTGGTTACAACACCACTGGGTACAGAAAAACGATATGACATCGCGCTTTAGGGAGTATATATGGCGGCTACTGCCAGGAGGACTCACGGCAGTGACCATGGGTCTTCTCCTGGTGATGGGTGCACTCAAACCTCTGGAATTGCTCAGCTACAACACCTTATTTTGGCTACGCGGACAACGATCGTGGGACGATCGCGTCGTTTTGGTCGCGATCGATGATGACAGTATCCGTCGGTTAGAGCGATTTCCCTGGCGTCGCAAATACTATGCCCAGGTTATCGACGTATTAACCAAGGCCAGCCCCAGTGTGATTGCCTTCGACTTAATTTTTTCAGAATCCAGTGCGGATGATGCCCAATTAGCGGAAGCAATGTTGCGCAATGGGCGAGTGGTGATGGCCCAAGCCATGGATGCCACAGGGTTACCCCTCCAGCCAGTACCCATTCTCCAAGAATCGGCCGTTGCGACGGGCCATTTGTTTGGGCAACCGGATTTGGATGGGATTACCCGCAAAATTCCGCTGCAAGGGAAGGATGATTTGGCCTTAGGGGCAGTGGCCACCCAGGTTTACAGTTTGGTCAAGCAGCCCATTGCACTCCCGGATCTCACCCAACCGTTTTGGATTAATTGGCCTGGATCAACTCGGCGATTGCAGCAATATTCCTTTGTGGATGTTTTGGAAGGACGGGTACCCGCTAACGCCTTCCAAGACAAGGTGGTGTTGATTGGGGTGACGGGAACGGGCTTTGATACGATGCTAACGCCCTTTGATCAGGCCCCTGCCACGACGGGCGTCTATCTCCATGCAGCGGTTGCCTCGAACTTACTCCAAGGGAATTCGCTCCGGGTCTATTTTGATCCTGTCTGGACTGCGGTTTTGTTGCTCTTGATGCCGGGATTGAGTGTACTGCTGAGTGTATGGCGTACCGAAATTCAATTAGCGATCGGGGCAACGTGCGGTGCAGTATGGATTATCACAGCATTGATTTTATTACATTCCAACATTTGGATTCCTGTTGCGCTACCAGTGGGTCTTCTAGTTTGCACGACCATTGCCGTTGCATTGTGTGAACGACTACGGATGAATTGGCTATTGCAGCGACAGGTTAGATATTTGTGGGAAGCCTATGTGCCAGATTTAATGCAGCAACGACCAGACTGGCAACCCGATCGCCTCCTGTTGCCCTCGACCCATCCCAAATCCATTCGAGCCGTGGTGCATCTAGCCAATCTCGCCGAAGAACTGGGCCGGTCACAATCTACTCAAAGTGCTATTTCTCGTAGTTTATCGGTGGCTCTGGTGGCTTTGGATGTCAAAGGTCATGTTTGGTTTTGTAATGCCTTGGCAGGGGAATGGCTTGGCGTTGAAGTGGGCCAGAACTTGGAGGGTGTTTTAGTGCCCCATTGGTACCCCGCGGATCAGTGGCACCAGGATATCTGGTTGCTTTGTCGAGGGCAGGAGATTGAAGTGAGAGAAGTGGAGGCCCACGATCACTCCTATAGTTTGACCCTACAGTTGCTGGAGTATAAAGAAGCCCAAAAAGTCACTGACTTTTCATTTATGAATCAGCAGGGATTGTTGCTGGTCATTGAAGATATCAGCGATCGTAAACAGGTTGAACGCAATTTGGAAAAACAAGTTCAAGAATTAGAACGGATTAGCCAACTCAAGGATGACTTTCTGAGTACGGTTTCCCACGAATTGCGAACCCCCATTACCAACATGCGCTTGGCGATTCAGATGCTGAAAATAGCCCAATCTGATAAGCAACGGCAGCAATATTTGGGCATCTTAGAGCAGGAATGTCATCGTGAGCGGGACTTAATTAACGATCTACTCGATCTTCAGCGGTTGGAATTGGGCCAAAATGTTTTGGAGCTGGCTTCGCTGAATTTGACAATTTGGCTGCCTGAAATTGTAGATTCCTTTGAAACCCGTGCTCGCACCCGACAGCAGCAATTATCTTGCTATGTTGAATCGAATCTGCCTGAAGTGTTTACAGAAGCTAGAAGCTTAGAACGCATCCTCACTGAACTGATTAATAATGCCTGCAAATATACCCCCCCCTTAGGGGAAATTCGGGTTTTTGCTCGGCGACTGACTGGCGATCGGGTACTGATTTCAGTCCGTAATACCGGCGTCGAAATCTCGCCTGAGGATCAGGTACAAATTTTTGAGAAGTTTTACCGAATTCCTAAGAGCGATCGTTGGCAACAGGGAGGAACTGGGTTGGGGTTGGCCTTAGTCAAACGCTTAACTAGTCATCTTCAAGGCACCATCCAAGTGAAGAGTGAAGATTTAGCTGCTGAATTTATTATTGAACTTCCCATCAGTTATACCTAGAATAATACCTATTCCTAAAGTGAGACTGAAGAACGGGGAATCGTGGGGTTTAATAGATAGACTCGTGCAATTTTGTTGTAAGTTGGCCACAGAAAATCGGGGGATGCGTTATGGCTGAAAGCTCAATGGTAGCAACTTCAATGGATCGAATCGTGTGGAGTCAGGCTTGGTTAAATACAATCCGCAGTCAGCGACTGGAACGGAAGCACCTGCGCCCAAAACCTTTTTATCCATTGACACCAGCTTCCCCATTGAATCCCGTCTCCTGGGTTCCCTTGGACTCGATCGAGGCGATGCAGCCCCACCCCGTCAATCTCCAAATTAGTGAGTTTGACCTGGTGAATGAATTTGTGCTTTGGGATGCCCATCAAGGGCTGGAAGATATCAAGCAGGAAATTAAGCAAATCAACATGCTGCTGGCCTTCCAGATTCAAGATTTGCAGGCCCAACCGATGTGGGAAATGCATCTTCTGTTTGAGCGCATCCTAAGGCAGTTGTGTGAATGTTTGCGGGACTTAGCGATCGATTTACTCCGGTTCGTGGATCATTTAGCCGCTCAAGCCTCCAGCCATCCTACCCCCTGTTCCCTTTGATTCCCCTTTGATCCCCTCCAGTGATCTCTTCCAGCGTTCTGCGCCTCCCCTAATCGAGTTTAGGGTGGACTTGATTCGGGAGCGGTTGTCCCTGCTCGAATTGTGTGATGTTCAAGAGTGTGGTATCTGCAATATTCTCGAGGGCATTGCGGGTAAAAAATGCTTGGTGGGCTGTGATGAGAACATTCGGAAAACTTTGCAGCAATTGGAAAGTATCGTCTTGAATAATTTCATCGGAGAGATCCTGAAAGAAGAGATTTTCCTCTTGCTCATAGACATCAATTCCCAGGTAGCCAATGCGGCCAGCTTTGATGTGATTAATCACGGCCTGGGTATCCATCAAGCCGCCCCGACTGGTATTGATGAGCATGGCTCCGGGCTTGAGGCATTGTAGGGACGCCTCATTGATCAAATGGTGGGTATCGGGCGTCAGCGGGCAATGGAGGGAAATGATGTCAGACTCTGCTAGGAGCGTCGATAGGGAGACGTAACGAGTGCCCAATTCCAGACAGGCGGGACTTTGATACAAATCGTAGGCCAAGAGGTTGCAACCGAAGCCATGCACAATTTTGGCAAAGCATTGGCCAATTTTGCCTGTGCCAACGATACCCACAGTACTGCCATGGAGATCAAAGCCGAGTAAGCCCTCCAAGGCAAAGTTATCATCCCGGACGCGGTTATAAGCTCGATAAATTTTACGATTGAGGGCCATGATTAAGGCCACGGCATGTTCTGCAACGGCATAGGGAGAGTAGGCCGGAACCCGTGCTACCGTTAGACCCAGTTGGTGAGCCCGATCGATATCGACATGGTTGAATCCCGCCGATCTCAGGGCAAGCAATTCTGTCCCCTGGGCTGCCAGAATCTCTAGTACAGAGGCATTGAGCGTATCGTTAATGAAGGCACAAACTGCCGGAAATCCCGCCGCTAGGGGAGCTGTTTCTGGGGTTAACCGAGGCTCAAAAAAAACAAGCTCATGGGAGTGGGCTTGATTTGCTGCGGTCAAAAACTGGCGATCGTAGGAATGGCTACTGAAGACAGCGACTTTCATAAAGATGCCTCTTATCAACCGATGCTTAATTTATTTAGGATAACGAAGGATAGCCAGAATTTTTGCTGACATTAAACATTTTGGCGTATGGAAGCCGTGTTTCTGAGGAAAGGGAGATCTTGTGATGCTTGCGACAGTCCCTCTGGCAAGAAACCTGGTATGAGTCCAATAATGATCCTCTTGTCAGACAGCGGTGTTTGGGGCACTGTGTGATCGCAACAAACCTGTTCAAAACTTAAACGATCAATTAAGCAAAATTCAGCGACAAGTTCACACAACAGCATTTTCATTCACAATCAGTTTTTTTTGACTTGCATTTAACGTTGCATTAATTCCGATCGGCAAGACAGCATTCTCTCTTACATGACCAAACATTAGGTTATAGAGGGTCGGTTTACCCAAGGAACTGAATCGATCGCGCAATACATTTTCCAAGCTCAAGGTTTGTACAAAAGAGGGTTGAAATTCCTTAGGATAACAATCCACAAAATGCCCTAGGGCAATTCCAGCGGCATCTTGCAGTTTGCCCGCCAGCCACAATTGGGTCAACATGCGATCGACCCGGTAGGGTTCTTCCCCAATTTCTTCGATGAATAAAATTTTGCCCCTGGTATCCGGTTCGTAGGGGGTGCCCAGCAAGTTCGTCAGCAGGGTCAGATTTCCCCCAATCAACGGGCCTGTAGCTTCCCCTCGAACGATCGTCACGAGGCGGTTATTCCGCTCTATGCCCTCGGCGGCAGGTGGTTTGGCAATCTCTCCGATCGGCGCAGTGTCCATGATGGTGCGCTTGAAGTGGGCGATCGCGTAGTCCCCCACGCCGGTTAAACCGGAAGACCCGTGGAAGGTCACCACCCCGGTTTTTTGATAGATGGCAAGGAGCAAGCTGGTGATATCGCTATGACCCACGATGACTTTGGGATTCCGACGAATCAGATCATAGTCCAGATAGGGCAGCAGGCGGCAGCAGCCATAGCCACCGGAAAAGGTAACAAGACCGCGAATATCGGCGCGGCGAAACATCGCATTAATATCCGCAGCCCGATCGCGATCCTGACCGGCCAAATAGCCATACTGATCGTTAATATGCTCCCCTAGAACCACTTGGAAACCGTACTGCTCCATGGTTTCCTTGGCCAGTTGAATGTCTTCTGGCTCGTAGGCATTACTGGCAGGGGCAACCATGCCCACCCGATCGCCGGGTTTGAGGACGGGCGGTTTGAGGACTGAGGCCGTTTTAGCCTGAGTGTTTGCCGACCCCAAACTGGTGGCCACCAGGGTAGAACCGAGCCCCAGCAAGGCTCTGCGCGACAGAGAAAAAGGGGGGAAGAAGGGCATACAGGGTCATGTAAGCGATGCTTCCAATTGTATGGGTTCCATAGTCTACTACACTAGTTACTTTAGAAGTTACTTGAGAGTTTCCTGTAGAGTTTCTCCTGCTCGAGGGGGTTTCGACGGTCTTGTTATTCACGCTCTTATTCCTTTCCTGCTTCTCCTATGCTGTCCTCTGAGTTATTTGCTGATCCTTTAGAGGTGATTGAACTCCAAGTCGAGTCTCCAGGACAGCGCTTAGACGTTTATCTGGCCGATCGGATCTCTGATCTGTCTCGATCGCGGTTCCAGAAGTTAATTGCAGAAGGGTGTGTGCAGGTGAATGGACAAACTTGTACGGCTAAAAAAGTAACGGTGCAGCTAGGCGATTGTCTGACAATCACGATTCCTCCCAGTGAACCCTTAGATTTACAACCAGAAGCGATCCCGCTGGATATTCTTTACGAAGACAGTTCATTGATCGTGATTAATAAGCCAGCCGGAATGGTAGTTCACCCTTCGATCGGTCATCTCAGTGGCACTTTAGTCAATGCCATGTTGGCCCATTGTGCAGCACGAGGAGAAACATTACCAGGAATCAATGGAATTCAACGCCCCGGAATTGTGCATCGTTTGGATAAGGACACCACTGGCGCGATCGTTGTTGCCAAAACTGAACAAGCCCTCCAACATTTGCAAGACCAGTTTCGTGAAAAAACAGCCCGTAGAAGCTATGTTGCAGTAGTTTATGGAGCCCCGAGCCAGGATTCAGGAACCGTGGATGAACCGATCGGACGCCATCCCAGCGATCGACAAAAAATGGGGATTGTGCCCGAAGAACGGGGCGGTCGCCGATCGATCACGCATTGGGCAGTTAAGGAACGGCTGGGCAATTTTACGCTGATGGAATTTGAACTCGAAACGGGCAGAACCCACCAAATTCGAGTCCATACAGCCCACATCGGCTATCCGATCGTTGGCGATCCGGTCTATGCCTCTGGCCGTAAATCGATCGGGGTGAACCTGCCGGGACAGGCTCTCCATGCATGGCGCTTACGGTTACAGCACCCCGTGACTGCCGACTGGATTGAAACGATCGCCCCACCACCAGAATCATTAACCAAGTTGCTGGATGTTCTACGGCGACGGTGTTGAGGAGTAGGACGCTGCTTCCAGGTTGTCAAGGGCCATGGGCTGTAGCGCTTGCACGGGCTGCTGGGATTCCTTGGATGGAGCAGCGCTGTCGTTCTTTGCTTACTCTTCCCACCACTGTTGTAGCGTGGATTCACTCCCCCCCGTGACGACGACTAGTTTGCGATCGCCTGACCCCGTAAATTCAAATCGGCAAAAGCCCATTCCCGTACCAGAGCAGGAACTGACTTCGTCATAGCCCCGATCTCGCCAGGGTTTTGTTCCATCTTGGGGATTATCAGTAGTGGTCACAAGGGGTTGCCAACCCGCGTCCAGAATTAATTGACGGGCTTGCTCGTAGGTCATTTCTTTTTCTAGGGCCGGAATTTTCAGGGAGGTGGACTCCGGAGTGGACGGTTGATAAATCACCCAACCCTCTTTAGAACAGCTACCCACTTGTTCCCTAGATTTCATTGTGTTCAGGCACCAATGGCTATTCCCGTCATAAATCACGCCTTTCTTAATGGCCGTTAATTCAGTAATCGATCGCCAAGGTTGCTCGCCTTCTTCATCGGTATAACGGTAGCGATCGCCCTCCACTTCTAGCCCTTGCCCGGTATGACCAACGAGATAACGCCCGTCCAGAATCGCAGTAGATTGAGATTGTTCTGCTTGCTTGCCTTGGACGGTATTGGCCTGGGTAGTATTGCTCTGAGCAATGTTGTTTGCCTGGGATGAATTGTTCGGATTGTCGCTGGATGGGGACAATGGTTTGGCGACTGTCGTGCGATCGTTCGAGGGGGTCGATCGGTGATTTTCCAAAGCTGTATTGCTGTTGGCTGATTGATTGCAGCCCACCATAACGATGGCGATGGCAAAGCTAGTAGCTGTAATGAGGAGACGCATGGGAGGCAGGTTGATCAGCATCGGTTTACAGGGGAATCGGTGGGGAGTCTGGCGGGGATGAGGTTTCTGCGTTGATGAAGTTACTTCCCCTAGGTAAATTCCAACCCAATGAACTTATGCGTGACTACCGAGGCTTCTCAGGTTTTCTGTCCTGCGGTAAGGCATTAGCTTGAGTCGCTGGGGATATAGGCTTGAGGCTGGGGATATAGTCAGTATGAACAATCTATTATGAATAATCTCCGTCCACGATACAGAATTCTTCGAGAAATGCGATATTTACTGTTAACGGGAGCTTACGCGATCGCCTGTCTCTTCAGCCCATTCCCCGCGATCGCTCAATATGATGATGAGATTGATTGTGAAAAAACGCAGACCGATTTGGAAATCGTGATTTGTGCTGGACGATCGGAACAGCAAAGCTATCAAGCAATGCAGGCCGCCTATCAGAAGGTACAACAACAGTATCAGTCTCAAAACTACCAGTCTCAAAACTACCAGTCTCAAAACCACCAGTCTCAAAACGATCTGGCAGAAGGGTACCGCGAAAAGCGACTCAACTCTCTCATAGCATCTCAGAAGGCTTGGTTCGAATATCGCCAAGCGCACTGCAAATGGATTGCTAGCAAACTGGGTGGCGGCTCCATGCAGCCAACTGCAGAAGTGACCTGTCAAGCGGAGTTAAATCAGCAACGCATGGCAGAACTCTTGCAAGATTTAGAAGACTAGAGCAGCGGCGTTTGCAACCGCTACGACAGCAGTATTCAGGTTAGTGACACAAGCTGACGATGGCAAAAACGACAACACTGTAGTAATACCCGAAGCAACATCCAGCATTGCACGGAAAGTGCTGGGAGGTAACATGGTATAGCCGATCGACGTACAGTACATCGACGTACAGCCGATCGACGTACAGCACATCGTAATCACTGTCCTAAATCACTGTTCTAAGCCAACGCAGAATTGCCGAAGTCTGGTGGAACATCCTGCCAGCGGCCATTTCCCACCGCTCGAATCGCTTCCTTCAGATCCACATCTCCGGTGTAGATGGCCCGACCCACGATCGCGCCAGTCACGCCCAAGGATTCCAGTCCCAGCAAATTTAATAGGTCCGTTACTGAACTCACGCCACCGGATGCAATGACCGGAATATTAATATTCGTCGCCAATTCCCGCAATGCGTCCAAGTTTGGGCCTTGTAGCGTCCCGTCGCGATGGATGTCCGTGTAGATAATCGCCGCTGCACCCAATTTCGCCATCCGTTGCGCCAGGTCGATCGCCTCCACCTCCGACGTTTCTAGCCAACCCTTGGTTGCAACTTTGCCATTGCGTGCATCGATTCCCACAATGATTTGACCCGGAAATTCACCACACAAATCGCCCACCAGTTCCGGCTGTTCCACGGCCACAGTGCCCAGGATTGCACTGCGTACCCCTAGGCCCAGCAAATCTGTGACCCGTGCCCGATCGCGCAAGCCGCCCCCCACCTGAACAGGGATTTCTAACGCCTGCACCACTTTTTCAATCACCGGCAAGTTAACCGGTTCCCCCGTTTTTGCGCCATCCAGATCCACCAGGTGTAATCGGGTTGCCCCTTGGTCTTGCCATTGCCGCGCCACCGCCACTGGATCTTCCCCAAACACCTGGGATTGGGCATAGTCCCCTTGGTACAACCGCACACAGTTACCACCCAACAGATCGATCGCGGGAATGACTTCCATAGCCTCAGTTCAAATAGGGTACAGGGTAATAGGGTACAGGGTTTGGGAACCGAGAGGTAGAGGTGAGTTTCTCAGCGATCTGTCGTGAGCGCGCGCACCGAAAATGGATACATGCATGGATACATACGATTTCCCCCAGAAATGCAGATTGCAGAGGAGTGCCGCCGCATGGACAAAACCCTAATTGCTAACTTTGCCGCCGCACTACTGGCCATTGTGAACCCGATCGGGAACTTGCCGATTTTCATCAGTTACACCGCTGGGGAACGCCAAGGGGTACAACGGTGGCTAGCACTGTTTATTTCCGTAACCATCTTGGGTTTTCTACTCCTGTTTTTGCTGACAGGTACGACGATTCTGAAGTTCTTTGGCATTTCGATCGCGGCCTTTCGTATCGCAGGAGGAATCTTGTTGCTGCTGACGGGGATCGGGATGGTGCGTGGCCAGCAAATGCAACGTACCCACGAAATTGCGAATCAAGCTCAGTACGATGATTTAGTGGAAGCAGAGTCCGTCTATCGCAAAATTTTGATCCCACTGGGAATCCCCATTTTTGTTGGCCCCGGTTCCATCAGTACCGTTATTCTCTACGGTAGCCAAGCCCGCGATCGGCTCACGTTTTTGGCACTGATGGGCATCATTGTGGCCGTTGCCCTCTTTACACTGCTTGTGCTGATGGGCAGTCTCTGGACGCGCAGGGTGCTGGGTAAGTTTGGCTTAGACATCGCAACTCGGATACTCGGCTTATTTCTTGCTGCGATCGGGGTGCAGTTCATCCTCAGCGGGCTCGCCGACGCCACCGTAAACTTCATCAGTCCCGATATTCAATAGAAGATCCCTGACCGTTACATCCCTGACTAGAGATCCAACAAATTCGCAGATCCAACAAATCCGCGAGGTCACCGATCTGCCCCTATAATTTTCTTTATAAACTTGAACAATTGCTGACATTAATTAAATTAATCAAAAGTTTTTAAGGTCTCTTGGCAAAGGGCGTCAAGATGAACCAGGCGTAACCATTGCAGGAATTTGGGCAAAATCCACTTCAGGCTTGCCATCGGTTTTGTGCTGCCCAAATGATCTCCACGCTACGCTTTTACAGGGATTTATGACATACAATTGCAGGCAACTCGTGTTCTGCCGCTTAGGGGTTTTCTATGAGCATCGGATATGTCGCGCTCGTCCTCCACGCCCATTTACCATTTGTGCGGCACCCTGAGAGTGACTTTGTTCTTGAGGAAGAATGGCTCTACGAAGCCATTACCGAAACCTACATTCCTCTGATTCAAGCATTTGAGGGGCTGAAACGGGATGGGGTGGAGTTTAAGCTGACCATGAGTATGACACCGCCCCTGGTGTCGATGCTATTGGATCCGTTGTTGCAGGAGCGCTACGACGAGCATTTAGCGACGCTGGAAGAATTAGCGGAACTAGAGATCGATCGCCACAAGCACAACGGCCACATGAAATATTTGGCGGAGTACTACGCCAACGAATTCCATCAAGTTCGGTTGATTTGGGAAAAATACGATCGCAATCTCGTTCAAGCATTTAAGCAATTCCAAGACTCCAATAACCTGGAAATCATCACCTGCGGAGCTACCCACGGCTATCTCCCGCTGATGAAAATGTATCCCCAAGCCGTTTGGGCCCAGCTCAATGTGGCCTGTGAGCACTATGAAGAAACCTTTGGTCGGGCACCGAAGGGGATCTGGTTGCCGGAATGCGCCTACTACGAAGGTCTGGAGCGGATGCTCGCGGATACGGGTTTGCGCTACTTCCTCACCGATGGCCATGGCATTCTCTACGGACGACCCCGGCCTCGCTTTGGCACCTATGCGCCTATCTTCACGGAAACTGGAGTGGCAGCCTTTGGGCGCGACCATGAGTCGTCCCAACAGGTATGGTCGTCGGAGGTGGGGTATCCCGGTGCTGTGGAGTACCGCGAGTTCTACCGTGACCTGGGCTGGGATGCGGAGTACGAATACATCAAGCCCTACATCATGCCCAACGGTCAACGTAAGAATGTGGGGATCAAGTACCACAAGATTACGGGTAAGGGCCTGGGACTGAGCGATAAAGCGCTATACGATCCCTACTGGGCCCGGGAAAAGGCAGCGGAACATGCGGGTAACTTCATGCAAAACCGTCAGCAGCAGCTCTCTCACCTGCATGGCATGATGCACCGTAAGCCGATCGTGGTTTCCCCCTACGATGCGGAACTGTTTGGCCACTGGTGGTATGAAGGCCCCTGGTTTATTGACTACTTCATGCGCAAATCTTGGTTTGACCAAAATACCTATGAAGTGACCCACCTAGCTGACTATCTGCGGAGCAACCCCACCCAACAGGTGGTGCGTCCCTCCCAGTCCAGTTGGGGGTACAAGGGCTTCCACGAATATTGGTTAAATGAAACCAACGCTTGGATCTATCCCCACTTGCACAAGGCGGCTGAGCGCATGATCGATATCTCCCGGATGGAGCCGATCGATGAATTGCAATGGCGAGCGTTGAACCAAGCAGCCCGGGAGTTGCTCTTGGCACAATCCTCTGACTGGGCCTTCATTATGCGGACGGGAACGATGGTGCCCTATGCTGTGCGTCGCACGAAGTCCCACCTCCAGCGCTTCCATAAGCTGTACGACGATCTCCGGGAAGATAAGGTCGATTCGGGTTGGTTGGAAAAAGTTGAAGCGATCGATAATATTTTCCCCAACATTAACTATCGGGTCTATCGTCCGCTCTAGGGTTGCTAGGGCACAGGAGCAACTGAGCGATTTAGCGCCAGAGCGATTTTAGCCAGCTTCAGAGCGTTTAAGCTTCAGGTTCCCTGGATACCCTTTCCCGTTGGACTGCCCAAAGATTCTCCAATAGGTGTGCTCTTCCTGTCGATCGTTGATGATCGACAGGAATTTTTTTCTCAGGTTGAGGGATCGAACTCTCGTGCCTAGTCTGTGCTTAGCCTGGATGACCTAGTGATTTCAGATCGATGACTTAGCTGGGCTGCCAAATTAGCTTTAGTTTTTTGAGCTTGCCCAACACTTGTTTAACAGGAGAACGCTTCTGGCGGTTTTTAATGACCCGCGCCGGATTCCCCACCGCAACGGAATAGGGCGGAATATTGCGTGTCACGATCGCCCCGGCTCCAATCACACTATGGGAGCCAATTTCCACGCCATCAACAATGGTGACACCCGATCCAATCCACACATCATCCCCGATCGTGATGCCCTTAAAGGTCAGCGGTTGTTGATGGATGGGGGTATCGAGTTGGCCAAAACTATGGTTAAAGCCCAAAATCGACGTGTGGCCGCCAATCCGCACACCATTTCCCAGGGTGACTTTCCCTCGCACTACGGCCGCAACATTAATTGAGCAATGGTTGCCCATTTTGACCGTATGGCTGATGTGGGCATGGGCTGCAATGTAACATCCTTCCCCCATTTCTAGGGAATCCGGAAAAACCCCTGCTAGCTGGGAGACAAAACACTGGGAACCCAATTTGATGCGGCCTTGGGCTGCAAGCTGTGCTTGCCATTCAAGCTGCTCACTTTTTTCCGCAGGGGTTGCCTGGGGCCAAAATGACCAAGGTTCAAAATCAAAACGATAGGTCTCTGGGGAAATTGCCATGAACTTGCCTGAAATCAAAGGGCATTGATGGCAGTGTTCCCGCAGAGATCGGTAGACTAACGCTGCGAGAAGCCCCTGGGTTTAGCTTGACTGGCTCTAGCTCAGCAAAGCTAACTCAGAAAAAGCTGAAAAATTACAAACTTAAAAAATGGGTGACCTGGGATTCGAACCCAGAACCAGCGGATTAAGAGTCCGATGCGCTACCATTGCGCCAGTCACCCTTGCACGTATTCTACTGTAGCAGATCTTATCAACCCTGCAAATGGTTTTTCTGAGACAGGTTGTAATCAACACGGTATCTGCACCATATCCCTACCATATCCGTAGATTTCCAGGCTTGAATGATCCACAGATAGATTATCCCGCAGCCGTTTTGAGGGCAGAGTTCACGAAATACCCCGATCGAGGGGGCGATCAAGTGCAAAGAATTCTATCAGGATCCTGGTAATATCCGTGAAATTACGGTGAACCATGATATTTTTTAGATTCAGTAGATTCCTGGTTATCCAGGTTAAACTGATTGTGTAGAGATGCAATGACTCCCTACAACTTATGAGTTTTTTGCCGAATCGTTCCGCGACCGTTGCCAGTCCCCAGAATCCCTCCTGCTCTGTGACTTCAGTGGCTCCCTTAGAAGTTGGCGGTGCTTTTGATTCATTGGTCAATTTGGAAGAACTCCTTCCCGATGTGGATTGGCCAGAGGTTCTGACAGCAACCTGGGGGTTACCCCATGAAGAATTGCCCCAACCACTGCATTCGTCACCTTTGCACTCCTCCCCTACGCCTTCATCCATTGCCCAACCTTGGTTCCATCGGGTGCGATCGGTGTTACGGTCTTTTCGCATAGGCACCCCCTAGCAGAGAAATCACCCAGTCAGTCGTGTCCCCTCGGCTATTTTTCAGGTTTTTTCTCAAGTTCTTTGAGCGCGTTTCTCAGATTCCCCCTGGCAACTCAGGCTTCTCTGGCAATTTAGATTTCCTGGGCAGTCTTGTTCTTTGGCAACTAGGGCGAGGCAATTGACTGAATCACCCTGGAATCACCCTGGCATCACCCTAGTTGCTGCTCTATGGTTCGGTTGTTCCGTGATCCCCCTCCAACCAAAACCATAGGTTCCTCGCAGTAAAATCGTTAATCACTAAGCTAGCGCCCAACTGGGTCAACTGTTGCGAACTGTGGGTTGAAGTGATTCCGATCGTGCCCAGTCCAGCCGCAACGGCGGAGCGAATCCCAGAAGGGGAGTCTTCAAAGGCGATCGCTTGCTGCGGTCGTAATCCCAATTGATACAGTGCCTCTTTGTAAGGCGTCGGATCGGGTTTGCCAATTCCAATCTCCTCCGAAAGAATAACAGGTTGAAAGCTACGGTCAAGCTGCAAGACTTGCAAAATATAATCTACGTTCTCGCGTGGTGCATTAGTCACCAGGGCCTGTGCTAACCCTTGCGTTTCTGCCCATTGGATGAGCGATCGCACTCCTGCTAAGGGTTCTAAAGCCACCGCCCGCTCCCGGAATTTTGCTTCTTTGCGATCGGCGAATTGTTGGCCCTCTACAACGGAGAACTGGGGCAATAGATCAGCAACGATGTCGGGATTGAGTCGCCCACTAATACGACGCTGATAAAACGCTTCATCAATTTCAATGCCGAATTCCTGCAAACAGTCCTGCCAAGCAAGGAAATGTAAGGGATCGGTATTGGCTAAGGTGCCATCGAGATCGTAGAGAATAGCGGCGAGATGGGTACGATCGGGCAGTGAGGGATGGGGAGTGGGCATCATGGGAACGTTGGGGGGAGTAGGAGTTGGGCGGATTAGTGCTCAAATTAGTGCTCAAATAGGTTTTGATATTGCAACAAGTCCAACTTTGTAAAGGTTGGTAGGCACCCAAAACATTCTTCTGCTAGGGCGAGGCGATCTTCGCGGGTCAGCATTTCGATTAGTTTTTCCCGCGCTGGAATCAGGAACCGTACATCATTTGCGGCGTAGCGGAGTTGGGTTTCGCTCAGGTTGGCTGCATTGCCCCAGTCGGAACTTTGGGCGGTTTTATCCAATTCCACACCCACCACTTCTTGCAGTAGATCCTTAAGGCCATGTTTGGGGGAGTAGGTGCGGGCCAGTTTGCTGGCAATTTTGGTGCAAAAAATGGGATTGACCTCGATCGCTAAATGGTGCCAGAGGGTTGTGATGTCAAAGCGAGCAAAGTGGAAAATTTTGGTAATCCCTGGATTTTCTAGCAATTGTTTCAGGTTGGGAGCAGCGGTTTGGCCCTTGGCAATGCGGATCACGGTCACCCGATCGTGGCTGTCACAGAGTTGGACAAGACAGAGGCGATCGCGCAGGGGCAGCAATCCCATCGTTTCGGTATCAATCGCAAGGGCCGCTTCCTGAAGATATTCATTCAGGCGATCGGTGGACAAATCTTCGTCAAAAATCTGAAAGTCTAAGGCATCCATGGATATCCGTTCCCATTTAATCGCTGGTCGTCAGTGTATCAAGCGTTTCCCCCAATTTCTACAGGAGTCCAATTTCTACCAACAGAGTTGAATCTCTCCGTAGCTTCACGGAACGTGGATTTGTGTAAAGCTTGGGTTAAAAAGAATACCTAGAAAATGACGTTGCCAATAGGGGCGATTAATATAGGGAATATACGGAACGAGCTATACTGAAACTCTATTGAAACACTCCTACTTCAGTGTTCCTTCCCAGGTTAGCTGAGGTTTATCGGATTTCTCCAGAAACTCTATGGTGAGATGGTCAGATGTGATCCTCTCTCAGGACATCAAACATAAGGTGCAATCGGGGGCTAGGAACTTATCCATAGCCCTTATTTTTTTGCTTCTGTTGCCCTAGGGCTGACTGGATTCTGAAGTCGAAGACCTGGAGGCATTTGTCTCAGAAATTGTACGTAGATAATAGCTGCCCACAGTACTCCAAAATACTAAGTAAGCCACCATTTCCCCTAGGTAGAGGCGATCGCGATAGCCCAACAGCGTTTTGAGCACGATACCCGGAAACTGCCGATCGGGTAACACCTGTTGCCCATTCCACACCTGAGGGCCTAGTAAACAAGATCCCAATTGACTTGGATCCGGTGTCAAACAAAGGTTATTGGGATCAGGGAGGAGCGCATTCAGTAGCCCCATCCCCCGATCGAGATGGGCCAAGGCTCCGATGACCAAGCCCCCGACGATTAGCAGCAAAAAAACGCCCATCACCTGAAAAAATTGCTTGAGATTAATTTGAATCCCCCACTTAAATAGCAAAATCCCGATCAACGTTGCGCCCAGTAAGCCTAAAACAGCTCCGCCCACCGGGAGCCAGCCCTGCTGAAATTGAGCTGCGATGAAGACGACGGTCTCAAAGCCCTCCCGCAGCACCGCCAAAAAGATAATGCCAAAGATTCCTAGACCGGCTCCATCGGCGGTTTGCAAAGCGGAGGAGAGATCTCCTTCAATTCCTTTTTTGAGAGATTTGGCCTGCTGGGTCATCCAAACCAACATCCAACTCAAAAGCCCGATCGCGACTAGCCCCAACCCTGCTTCCAAAAATTGTTTAGCAATCGGGGCATAGACTTGGTTCGATTGAGACAACGCCCACAGGGTGCCATTAAAAACAACCCCGATCGCCCCACTGGCGAGGATTCCCAGCCCAATTCCGAGGTAAACCCAGCGATTTAACTGAGACTTTCCCGCTTTGTTGAGGTAAGCCATAACAATCCCGACCACAAGGGCCGCCTCAACGCCCTCACGCAAGGTAATCAAAAAGGTCGGTAACAAAGCTGTGAAATTCATAGGCAGGTGGGTGAATCAGTCAAGTTTGTGAATCAGTCAGGTGGGTAAGTCAGGCAGATCAAGCAGATCATTGCGGTTTTCGGCGAGGCTCACAATGAACTCAATGAACTCAATGAACTCAATGAACTCAATGAACTATCAGCGTTAACCCTCAATAACCATTACGGTTCCCACTCTGTTTTGTCTAGTGTGAACGGAGACTTTGGGCGACATTCCCTCCGAAATCGGTTCCCTCGATGTTGCAACGATCGCCCCTGGAATCACCCCGGTGATCCCGTTCGGATCTCCCCACCCCAAAACCGCCCCCGACTAGTCTTTGCAGGTTACTATAGAAAAACGCGACACAGGGTTAAGGCAAACCGGTGTGTTCGTGTGAATTGATTTAGGCAACAGGTTCAGGCACCGGATAATTGCGATGAGTTCACCGATTCAGGCTGTTCAAGCGCCCTACTATGGTGGCGATGCGGTTTATCGCACCCCACCGCCAGATATGCCGTCTTTGCTGCTGAAGGAGCGGATTGTTTATCTGGGCATGCCGTTGTTTTCTTCGGATGATGTCAAACGCCGTGTGGGCATTGATGTCACTGAGTTGATCATTGCTCAGTTGCTGTACTTGCAGTTTGATGATCCCGAGAAGCCGATTTACTTCTACATCAACTCAACGGGGACTTCCTGGTACGACGGCGATGCGATCGGTTATGAAACGGAAGCATTTGCTATCTGCGACACGATTCAATACATCAAACCCCCCGTCCACACCATTTGTTTGGGACAGGCTATGGGAACGGCTGCAATGATCCTGTCATCGGGAACTAAGGGTTTCCGAGCCAGCCTCCCCCACGCAACGATCGTGCTGAACCAGGCACGGACGGGTGCCCAAGGCCAAGCAACGGATATTCAAATCCGGGCGCAGGAAGTGTTGGCCAACAAAATGGCAATGCTAGATATCTTTGCGAAAAATACTGGACAACCGATCGAAAAACTTTCCAAGGACACCGATCGTATGTTCTATATGACCCCCTACGATGCGAAAGAGTATGGGTTAATCGATCGTGTGTTGGACAGCCCTAAAGACTTACCGAAACCCGTCGCTTCAGTATTGACCTAACGAATGGGGCCGAACCCATACTGAGCTGAACTCATACTGACTGAAAGGAGCAAGACCTATGCCTATCGGCGTTCCCAGCGTTCCCTATCGCTTACCAGGTAGTACCTACGAGCGCTGGATTGATATTTACACCCGCCTAAACCAAGAGCGCATTATCTTCCTGGGGCAAGAGGTCACCGATTCGCTGGCCAATTCCATCATTGCGGCCATGCTGTACCTAGACTCCGAGGACTCCACCAAGCCGATCTACCTCTACATCAACTCCCCAGGGGGATCGGTCACGGCTGGGATGGCCATCTACGACACGATGCAGTACATCAAGTCGGAAGTGGTCACGATCTGCGTTGGACTGGCTGCATCCATGGGAGCTTTTCTGTTGGCAGCGGGCTCTAAAGGTAAGCGTTTAGCCTTGCCCCATGCGCGCATCATGATTCACCAACCTCTGGGCGGAACCGGTCGCCGTCAAGCCTCGGATATTGAAATTGAAGCCAAGGAAATTCTGCGGATCCGTTCCTTGTTGAACGATATTCTCGCCGATCGCACTGGACAGCCCGTTGACAAGATCAACAAGGATACCGATCGCGACTACTTCATGTCAGCCCAGGAAGCGAAGGACTACGGCTTAATTGATCAAGTGATTGAAACCTTAAAGTAAGGTGAGTTTGATCCATGGGTGGAGTCAGTCTTGTCCCCAGTCCGAAATTGTAATTTTTTGATTTCGGAGTAAACGATGGCAGAATTCTGAGGAGTTCTGCCATTTTTATAGAGATAATTTTTTAATAGAGATTATGGCGATCGGCTTCACAGATTGAAGCTTAGGGACTTGCTAAGTAATAACATTCCTGATTCAGTCACTCACCGCCCCGTCCACCCACCCTACCCATCTACTCTAACCATCGACCCACTGCGGATTTTCTTTGTCCGCTGTTCCCTTAGCTGGCGGATCAGGCTTGGCTCAGGACAGCGACCTACTAATCCTGACCCATGACTAATGGCCCATCACGGGAAATTGGATCCTAGTCAAAAACCATGAACTTGGATAACTGCTACCGAGTACTGGGGCTAAAACCAGGGGCTTCCTATGAAGAGATCAAGGGAGCTTACCGTCGTTTGGCGCGTCAGTTGCATCCCGATACCGGCTTAGAGCAGGATGCGACGAGGCAAGCTCGTTTTATCCAAGTCACCACGGCCTACAAACACCTCTTGGCTCAGGCCCAATTTCCAACCTCGCAGCCAGCCCCCATGCCCCTTTCTCCGGAGGCACAATTGAAGCAGGATGCCTACCAGCGTCTTCAAGTGTTGTTTAAAGCCCAGAAGTTTCCAAATGCGATCGCGCTGGTGGAAGGACTTGCCCAACGATTACCCCAAGACCAAGAAGTGCGGCAGTGGCAAGCCCTCACCTACCATCAATGGGGAAATCGGTTAATTGCCCAACAACAATGGGATCAAGGTCAACGCTACCTGCAAAAAGCTCTCCGCACAGATCCCCACAATCGATCGCTCCAATCCGCCATTTACCGGGATCTCGATCGTCTACAAAAGCAGCAGTCTCATCCAAATCTCTAGGCTCAACAGGATCCGTTACCCAACCCTCAGCGCTTCTCCAAACGACCCCCTAGTCCCAGGTTGTGTCATCGCAGGGAATCGCAACCATAAAACGGCTCGTCACAATACGCCGACTCGTCACAATACGTCGGCTCGTCACAATGCGCCATCGTAATAACCTGCAACGTAATAACCTGCAACGTAATAACCTGTAACACAGCGATATCTGAACAATTCGTAAAAACCAATATTTAATATTAATGATTCCTATCAATCGATCGGTGATGCGCCTCAAAGTCTTGTAGAGCCTATCCTAGCCCCGTCTATCACCCTCGCCAAGGGCTGACGGTTCTCTAAAAACTTTGGTATAATTGATGTACATAAGAGTGCTAAAAAATCGCAATTTTGAAAAAATCATAAAAATCTTGCTCCCGTCTGCGATCGTGCTGCTTTCCTGTGATGGTCTTTCTTCTATTGCTGTGGAGCCTACGATGGATAGGGTGTGTGGTTTTTGACGGTATGACGTCCCACTCAAAGTGCGAGGTTGATTGTGTTCTCGATGTTACCTCGTTTAGCTGAACGGAATTGGATGACTCTCAGCTTCCCCTCAACCTTGTATCTCGTTCCAGTCCTAGACCTGCTATTAGATCATGTCCCCCATGCCTGGAAAATGGAAATTCGGCTAGGGTTGCAAGAGGCATTGGTTAATGCAGCAAAACATGGCAATCAACTCGATCCAGATAAGACCATTCAAGTTCACTTTTCTGCAAGTTCCGAGCGCTGTGAATGGGTAATTTGTGACCAAGGATGTGGCTTTACCCCTCCCTGCTCTTGCCACGAAGTCTACGAAGAAGACCTGTGCGACGAGCAGGAATGTGGACGCGGATTATTTATTTTGCATCAGATTTTTGACCAAGTGCAGTGGAACTCTCAAGGAACCGAATTGCGTCTTTCTAAGAAACTGCGAGATAGTCGGCGCAAGCCTATTTTTTCCTAGCCTTGTCGATTTATTTGCCCAGGTCCCTCGAATTCTGTCTGTTCTAGCTTTGTCAATGGGTATTCTGGACTAGTGGAACATCCTAGTTACTGAACATCCTATGTACGGATACCCTGACTTGAAGCCGTAGGTTCAAATCTTGGCAAACTGGGCTATCTTAGCGTAGGTCCCATTGGAATCTTTTTGGAATCCGTAATCGATGCGTCAACAATCCCCCCGTATGAAGTCTCAATCTATTCATCGTGCAACCGCTTCCCGTCGTGCCATGGCTACACGGCAACCGAATTGGGTGATTAATACCCGGCAGTTGGATTTGGTGCTGTTGGCGGGTTGCTCCTGTTTGTTGACGCTAATGGTGCAGCCCATGGCCACCGCGATGACGAGTTCTAGCACGCCCCATCCTTCGTTGATGGCCTACCCCACCCAGGTCAATGGGTTGTCTTGCATTGTGGCTTACCATGCGAAGCAGATTCAGCAGGCCGATTTCTTCAAGCTGCAAAAGTAAAATTAAGCTTCAGAAATTGGGCTAGCCTGCGTCGGCTTGGCTTGAACCTGACGATCGCCATGGCTGGGACAGGGGGGTGCAGAGATGGATTTATCCAACCAACCGACGGCCTGTTGCAGTCTAGGTAATGCCTCTTCCGGCTGTTGTTTGAGCAGATAGACCAAGGCGACGGCGGCCTGCTCTTGGGCACGGGCCGATCGATTGCCCTTAAGGCGATGCCAATCCCGTTCCCGAATAGCTAGATGATCGGCTAGGGCTTGGGCCAGTTCCAAGGAACTGAAGCCACTTAAGTCGATTGCGCTGGAATCGATCGGTGTGGTCGGGCTAGCAGTCTTGGAGAGACTGGATAGGTCAGTCATGGTCAGATCCTTAAAGCACGCAGGGTTTGCATCAACTCTTCTCCAGCCTAGCGCAAACCTTCAGCCTCATACCCCTAAACCGCTAGTCCCAAACGCTCATCTCTAAGCTCATCTCCAATACGTTGTTGCTGCAAGAAGTGCTATGTCATCATTGCCCCCCTCCTCTTCGGATGTCTCTCTAAATCCTGATGGCGATCGGCCTGCTGGAGCAATGGCGGCTGAGGCGATGAATTCCGAAAGCAGGGAGACAGAGGTGGATTTTGAGCAGGAATTGCAAGCGATCGAAACCTCCCTCCAGGCGCTCAAAACCCGTCACGCCGAAGTCCAAGCAGCTCAGCAACAGAAAACGCAGCTCTTGGAACAGCGCGATCGGCTCGACTCCCAGTCCTCCACCTTCAAGGCAGAACTCCAGGCGATAGATCGGCAATTGAGCGAATTAGAATTTACCCTAGAAAGCCGTCTCTTTTCCTGGGCGGGGGTGCGGGAGTATTTCTGGCAGGCGGTACGGTTTGGCGGCTTGGGGCTGGTGATTGGCTGGACGTTGGCCTATGGGGTGCTGAAACAACCCGCGCAAACGCCGAATGCACCTTTGGAACGGCAGGAAATCCCCCAATAACGACTCCTAAACCCAGCTAAAAATTAAAAGTGCGAGAATAGAAGGCAAATGAATCTTCAAAAATGATTGTTCCATCATGAAAATGTTCAATCACGGTTGAATATTCAACAAGCGTGTTCAATATAGAGTGTTCAACAAGTTTGCCTTTGCCATGACTAAACGGATTGCTGAAATTCTCCGCAACGGCCAACCGGATCAACGGGTCACGATTCAAGGTTGGGTACGGACTAAACGAGAGCAGAAAACCTTCACGTTTCTAGAAGTGAATGATGGCTCCTCCATGGCAGGGCTGCAAGCGGTGGTCAACGCCGAGCTACCGGACTACGAAGCGACGATGAAACGCATCAATACGGGGGCTTCGGTGGCGATCGCAGGGGTGCTAGTGCCCTCCCAGGGCAAAGGGCAACGGATTGAAATCCAGGCGGAATCCGTCACGGTCTACGGGGAAGCCGATCCGGAGACCTATCCCCTGCAAAAGAAACGCCATTCCTTTGAATTTTTGCGGGACATCGGGCATCTACGATCGCGCACCAATACCCTCGGAGCTGTGTTTCGGGTGCGGAATGCCTGCGCGACCGCTATTCACCAATTTTTCCAAGAGCGGGGTTTCCTGTGGGTGCATACGCCCATTCTGACCGCGAGTGACTGCGAAGGGGCGGGGGAAATGTTTACCGTAACCCGCTTCAACTTGGACAAGCTGCCGGTGCAAAACGGCAAAGTGGACTACAGCCAGGATTTCTTTGGCAAGCCGACCTATTTAACCGTCAGTGGGCAGTTGGAAGCGGAAATCATGGCCATGGCCTTTTCCGATGTTTACACCTTTGGCCCCACGTTCCGCGCGGAAAATTCCAATACCTCCCGGCACTTGGCGGAATTTTGGATGGTAGAGCCGGAAATGGCGTTCTGTGACCTGCAAGGGGATATGGAACTGGCGGAAGCATTTCTCAAACACATCTTCCAGTATGTGATGAACCATTGTCAGGACGATATGGAGTTCTTTAACCAACGGATTGACAACAGTGTTCTCGCCACGGCGGAGAATATTATCAACAACGAATTTGCGCGGGTGACCTATACCGAAGCGATCGACTTGCTCGAAAAGGCCGATCGATCGTTTGAATATCCCGTCAGTTGGGGATTGGATCTGCAATCGGAGCACGAACGGTATTTGGCGGAGGACTTGTTTAAAAAGCCCGTGATCGTGACGAACTATCCCACGGAAATTAAGGCATTCTACATGCGTTTAGATGAAGGGGAAAAAACCGTCTCTGCCATGGATATCCTGGCTCCCAAGATTGGGGAAATCATTGGCGGTTCCCAGCGGGAAGAGCGCCTAGATGTGTTGGAGCGGCGGATTGTGGCCCAGGGCCTAGATCCAGCGACCTATTGGTGGTACCTCGATCTGCGACGGTTTGGCACTGTGCCCCACGCGGGTTTTGGCCTCGGTTTTGAGCGGTTGGTGCAGTTCATGACCGGGATGCAAAACATTCGTGATGTGATTCCCTTCCCGCGCACGCCTTTAAGTGTTGAGTTTTAGGCTGATTGTTAGGTCGCTTGTTAGGTTGATTAGCGTTCGAGATCGATCGGGTGTGATGAGAGTTCCAGACACAGAGCCACACGCCGATCGCCACTTGCCGCTATCATGGGCAGATAGCAATTTTTGTAATGTGAAATTCTATCTGTCCCAATGACTGCATCCATTCCAACCCTCGCCAGCCAATACGAATCCAAAACCACCGAAGCCAAGTGGCAAGCCTTTTGGGAGGAACATGCAGTCTTTCAGGCCGATCCGTCCCAGCCCGGAGAGATGTACTCCGTGGTGATTCCGCCACCTAACGTGACGGGAAGCCTGCACATGGGCCATGCCTTCAACACCGCGTTGATCGATACGATCGTGCGCTACCAGCGGATGTTGGGCAAAAATACCCTCTGTTTGCCGGGAACTGACCACGCCAGCATCGCTGTGCAAACGATCTTAGAAAAGCAACTGAAGGCCGAAGGCAAAACGCGGGATGACCTAGGTCGTGACGCATTCCTAGCCCGTGCTTGGGAGTGGAAAGCTGAATCCGGCGGCACTATTACCAACCAAATGCGGCGACTGGGCTTTTCCGTGGATTGGTCGCGGGAACGCTTCACCCTGGATGAGGGACTCTCGAAGGCTGTGTTGGAAGCCTTTGTCAAACTCTACCAAGAAGGCTTGATCTATCGCGGTAATTACCTGGTCAACTGGTGCCCCGCTAGCCAATCTGCCGTGTCGGACTTGGAAGTGGAGAACCAGGAAGTTAACGGCAACCTCTGGCATTTCCGCTATCCCCTCACCGAAAGCGATGGCTACATTGAAGTCGCCACCACCCGCCCGGAAACGATGCTGGGGGATACTGCTGTGGCCGTCAACCCCAACGACGATCGCTACAAACACCTCATCGGTCAAACGGTACTGCTGCCGCTACAACTGCGGGAAATTCCCATCATTGCCGATGAGTACGTCGATGCGAGCTTTGGGACCGGCTGCGTCAAGATCACCCCGGCCCATGACCCCAACGACTTTGAGATGGGCAAGCGCCACAACCTGCCGTTCATCAACGTCATGAATAAAGACGGCACGATGAATGAGAATGCCGGTGACTTCCAAGGACTCGATCGCTTTGAAGCCCGCAAGCAAGTCGTGGAAGCCATGGAGCGGGAAGGCTGCCTGGTGAAGGTGGAAGATTACAAAACCACGATTCCCTACAGCGATCGGGGTAAGGTGCCCGTGGAGCCGATGATTTCAACCCAGTGGTTCGTCAAAATCGATCCGCTGGCTCAGACGGCCTTGAAAGCGCTGGATGAACAAAATTCACCGGAGTTTGTCCCCGATCGTTGGAAAAAGGTCTACCGCGATTGGCTGACGAGCCTGCGCGATTGGTGTATTTCCCGTCAGTTGTGGTGGGGCCACCAGATTCCCGCATGGTATGCCGTCAGCGAAACCGGCGGCGTGATTACTGACAGTACTCCCTTCTTTGTGGCCTACAGCGAGGCCGAGGCTCGCCAGCAGGCGATCGAGAAATTCGGGGAAGGAGTGCAGTTGGAACAGGATCCGGATGTGTTGGATACCTGGTTCTCGTCGGGTCTCTGGCCGTTTTCCACCCTGGGTTGGCCTAGTCCCGATGCAGAAGATTTCCAGCGCTACTATCCCACCAGCACCCTGGTGACGGGCTTTGACATCATCTTTTTCTGGGTGGCGCGGATGACCCTGATGGCGGGCCACTTCACCGGACAGATGCCGTTTAAGCATGTTTACATCCATGGTCTGGTACGGGACGAAAAAGGCCAGAAGATGTCCAAGTCGAAAAATAACGGCATTGACCCGCTGGTGCTGATTGAGAAATACGGTACCGATGCCCTGCGCTACACCTTAATTAAGGAAGTGACGGGGGCAGGCCAGGACATTCGCTTGGAATACGATCGCAAAACCGATGAGTCTCCCTCGGTGGAGGCCTCCCGCAACTTCACCAACAAGCTGTGGAACGCTTCACGCTTTGTGTTGATGAACCTGGATGGGCAAACGTCGGAGCAATTGGGCGCACCGGATCCCGCTAGTCTGGAACTGAGCGATCGCTGGATTCTCTCCCGCTACAACCAAGTCACCCAAGCGGTGCGGCAATCCCTGGACAACTTCGGGTTAGGGGAAGCAGCTAAGTTGATCTATGAATTTTTCTGGGGTGATTTCTGCGACTGGTACATCGAACTGGTCAAGTCCCGCCTCCAGGGGGAAAAGAATGATTCCCGCAGCGTGGCCCAGCAAACCCTGGCGCTAGTCCTGGAGGGCACCCTGAAGCTACTCCATCCCTTCATGCCTCACATCACCGAGGAAATTTGGCACACCGTTGTCCAGAAAGACCCGGCGACCGGGATCAGTCTGGCGTTGCAAGCCTATCCCACCGTTAACGCGACTTTGATTGATGCGGATTTGGAAGCGCAGTTCGAGTTAATCATTGGGGCGATTCGGACGGTGCGCAACCTGCGGGCTGAGGCAGGGATCAAACCCGGTGAAAAGATCGAAGCCATCCTGCAATCGGAAAGCGATCGGGAACGGAAAATCCTCATTGCTGGTCAGAAGTACATCCGTGACTTGGCCAAGGTCAAGCAATTAACGATCGTAGATCCCCAGGCCGCCCCGGCGATCGCGGCAACGGAAGCCCCCAGCCCAGCACCAGCACCTAGCCCCCCCCCCCAGCCCACCGCTGCCCCCACCGCCCCCACCCTGCGAATCACCAACCGCAAACCCTGGAGCGAAAAGACCTGGCAGGAAAAACTGGAAATCCGAGATGCCGTGGCCACCGTGACCGACTTCCTGGGTCAGCACCGTAAGTTCCTGTTGACGATCGGTTCTTTTGGATTGATTTACTTCACCCTCAGCGTCACCCTTGCCTCTATCCGGACGGTGTATCAGGTACCTTTACTGTCGGATCTTCTGGAAGTGCTGGGACTGGGCTATGCCGTGTTCTATACCAAGGACAACCTGCTGACCCGCGCCGATCGCCAACGCACCTTCGGTAAACTGCGGCAACTCAAGGATGATGTGTTGGGCAATGGTCTACTGTTACCCCAATCGGCGGTGGTGGAGACCGCTCCCGCAGCCCTAGCCCCAGAAGTTGCGCCGGAAGCCGCCCCAGCGACTGAAGCCACTGATCCCGCACCGGAATCCACCGAGCAATCCAGCGATCGGCTAACGTCTGATCGACAAATGTTCGCGGGCGTTGTGGGTACTGTGCAAGTTCTGATCCCCCTAGCGGGCCTCGTAGATATTGCAGCGCTCACTGCCAAACTGGAGAAGGATCTCAAAAAAGTAGAAGCGGAAATTCAGTCCCTTTCCGGGCGCTTGCAGAATCCCAAGTTTGTGGACAAAGCCCCGATCGAGGTGGTGCAGGGGGCAAAAGAGGCCCTCGCAGAGGCGGAGAAGCAAGCAGAACTCCTCAAGGCACGCTTAGCGCTGCTGTAAATTAGCGCTGTTGTAAGTTAGCGCTGCTGTAAGTTAGCGCTGCTGTAAGTTAGCCCTGTTGTAAGTTAGTGCTGCTGTAAGTCAGCGCTGCTTGAAAATCAATCTGTGAGGGGATTTCAGCCACGATCGATGAGGGTTGCTCCGGATCACGTTTCCAGGCAATTCTCATCGATTAAGGCTCCCCGACCAATGCTCTCCGATCGAAGCTTGAGTTCATCTCTTTATCTGGCTGAGAGGCTTCCTTGTCTCTTCTTATCGATGACTGAGGTACCATTGCACTGAGTTCTTAGATTGTGTTCATTCATCCTTATCTAAAAGCTAGCCATGCTGTACCTTGCTCAAGTGGTCATTAGAGACTTGCCAGAAGAGACCTCTGGATTTCAGTTACTCGCTGTGCAGGAGTCAGAAGATGCTTGGGCACTTTTATCTGGCGAAACCTTACTCCCCAGTCCCCAGGCCACCAAGTTTGCACCAAATTTACTGGTTTTAGTAGAAACCTCTGGAAACAAAGAAATTCTGCGAATTTATGACGCCAAGACTTGGGTGTTGGAGTTTGTACAGCGCTATCTCACCTGTGGAATTACCCCCGAGTTTATTGCCCAGGAACGAGAACGGGCAGAACAGTGGCGACAATCTTTAACATTGCAAAGCCAAGAACTCGATCGCCGTGCCTTGGAACTTGAAGCCCGCCGGGAACAAATTCAAGCGTTAGAGGAAGAATTAAAGCGAGAAAAACGCCGCCTAGAGTCGGTTAAAGGTGAATCCCCGCAAGAAGCACCCTCTGGAGACAGCCCTGAATCCTAGTCAAGCATCGGCCCTAGTCCAGCATCTGAGCGATCGCAAAGTGAGCGGGGCTAGCTGTAAAGGGGGCTAGCGAGAAAGACTGCAAAAATGTGCCACCCCGTAGCACCCCCTCCTAGTACACAAAAATCAGCCTTGCACACAAAAATCAACCTTGCACACAAAAATCAACGATCGAACATTACAAAAATTGATCCCTGAAAGTATCCTAAACCCCTTGCAAACGGTCTCACACCGTTTGAAACTATTGGTGGGAGTTGATAGGCAAGTTTTAGAGGTTTCGCGTGAAAAAAGTTTTAGGGATTATTTTAGGTGGCGGTGCTGGCACACGGTTATACCCCCTGACCAAGCAGCGTGCGAAGCCTGCCGTGCCTTTGGCAGGTAAGTATCGGTTGATTGACATCCCCGTTAGTAACTGCATCAACTCAGACATCTACAAGATTTACGTTCTAACGCAATTCAACTCCGCCTCATTAAACCGCCACATTTCTCGAACCTATAATGCTTCGGGTCTGGGAGCGAGTGAGGCATTCGTCGAGGTGCTCGCTGCCAACCAAACTCCGGAAAACCCCAACTGGTTCCAAGGCACAGCGGATGCAGTGCGGCAATACCTCTGGCTGTTCCAGGAGTGGGATGTGGATGAGTATGTCATCCTGTCTGGAGATCATCTCTACCGCATGGACTACCGGGAGTTTGTCCAGCGCCACCGCGAAACCGGGGCCGATATCACCCTCTCAGTGGTGCCCATGGATGAGCGCCGCGCCTCCGAGTTTGGCTTGATGAAAATCGACAACTCCGGTCGCGTGGTTGACTTCTCTGAAAAGCCGAAGGGTGACGCTCTCAAAGCCATGGCTGTTGACACCACGGTGTTGGGGCTCAGTGCAGAGGAGGCCCAAGAGTCCCCCTACATTGCCTCCATGGGGATCTACGTCTTCAAGCGGGATGTGTTGATTAAACTGCTGCGACAAAATCCAGAGTTTACTGACTTCGGGAAAGAAATCATTCCCAATGCAGCCAAGGATCACAATATCCAAGCCTTCCTGTTCAACGACTATTGGGAAGACATTGGAACGATCGAAGCTTTCTACAACTCCAACCTAGCCCTGACCCAACAGCCCCGCCCGCCCTTCAGCTTCTACGACGAAAACGCGCCGATTTACACCCGCCAGCGTTATTTGCCGCCCAGCAAGTTTTTGGATACCCAGGTGACGGAATCCATCATCGGTGAGGGTTGCATCCTGAAAAACTGCCGCATTCATCACTCCGTGGTGGGAGTACGATCGCGGATTGAAGCTGGCTGTGTCATTGAGGACACCATGATCATGGGGGCTGACTACTATCAGTCTTTCAGTGAGCAGTCTCAAGATTGTCATACGGACTACATCCCCGTCGGCATTGGCAAAGATACGATCGTGCGCCGCGCCATTTTGGATAAAAACGTTCACATTGGCTGCAATGTCCAGATTGTGAATAAGGATCGGGTAGAGGAAGCCAACCGGGAAAACCTTGGATTCTACATTCGCAGTGGCATTGTGGTCGTGCTGAAAAATGCCATTATTCCCGATGGCACGATTATCTAGCCTGCTACCTTTCCCAAACGGGGCTTGGATGGCTTGGCCCTAATTCTGATGGTTTGTCCCTAAGAATGGGTTGTGAATGGGCTGTGAATGGGTTGTGGCGATCGGGACTGGATTTTCGACAGCGCCTCTGCGGAGCGTCCCCTGTTAGTGATACTGGTGGGGCTTCCGGGCAGCGGAAAATCGACGATCGCGCAACAATTTGTTGACCAAACGCCTAGCGTCCGGGTTATCTCCACCGATGGGATCCGGGCGCAGCTTTTTGGGGATGAAAGCATTCAAGGCCCCTGGCTGAAAATTTGGCTAGAGATCCGGCAGCAGTTTTTGCAAGCAACGGTGGAGATTCAGCAGGGAGGACGATCCTTTGCTGTGTTTGACGCGACCAACGCAGTACGCAAACACCGTCGCGCCGCGATTGCCTTAGCCCGCAAATGTGGCTTTGTGACGGTGGGGGGACTCTGGGTCGCAACGCCCTTGCCAGTTTGTTTAGACCGAAATCAAGCCCGATCGCGCCAAGTACCCGAAGCCGTGATCGAACGGATGACGCGCCGACTCTACGGTGCGCCTCCACAGTTAGAAGATGGGTTTGATCATCTTTGGGTAGAGAATGGCTTTGGGTAGAGAATGGCTTTGGATAACTGGCTTTCACCCCGGAAATTCACCCCGGAAATTCACCCTGGACAGGCTGCTTGCTGTCCTCCGTAGGCCGTCTTAGACTGGGGTTGGCAAAAGTGGGGTTGATAGGTGGGGTTGACAGATGGAGTTGGCAAAGGCTGGGGCAGTGAACGCCCGATCCGCATCGCCCATTGGTATTCCTCCCTTGATATTCCTGTATTCCTCATCAGTTCAAGTTCAAACTCGCCGTGAATCCAGAGACCCAGGAAATTGTTCTAGCATCCTTCCAAGCTGGCAAACAAGCGTTTGAAAGGGGAGAATATCGTGCCTCGATTCAAGCCTTAGAAAAAGCGCGATCGTTGTGTGATCGTGGCACAGCTTTGCAGGGCAGTGTGCAAATTTGGCTGATTACTGCCTACGAAGCCGCAGGAGAGCGATCGCAGGCGTTGGAGCTCTGTCAGCTGGTAAAGCAGCATCCGGACTATGAAACCCGCAAGCAGGCCAAACGGTTACTCTATATTCTGGAAGCCCCCAAATTGCGCATGAAGTCCGAATGGCTGACGGAAATTCCCGATTTGGAAACGATCGACGGCAATGATGAGCGTAATTGGAGTGCTTCCAAGTTTGTGCCCACCACGCCCAAACCGCCTGCGGAAACCCCCGGCTACCAAATTCCCGAACCTACGGATCCGAGCAAGGTTGAGATGGGAGATGAACGATCGCTTTGGTTAGCGCTAGCGATCGCTCTGGTTGTGGTGAGTAGTTTGCTGTGGCTAGGAGTGCAGTGAGGGGGTTCGAGGGTGGCTGAGGGGTTGGGGTCAGTCAGCTCAATGGGTTAGGTTAGCTAATAGGTTAGGTTAGCCAATAGGTTAGCTTAGCTTAGGTGAGCTAATGGGTTAGGTTAGCTTTAGTTGAGGGAAGCGGCGTATGTTTCGTTCTCCTGCTACCCTATTTCCTATAGATTCCCCTTGAATTACTGCCCGTCGGATAGTCATGGTTTTGCAAATGTCTCGTTTAAAAGCTGCGATCGCACCTCTGTTGCGCCCCTTGCGTCTCCTCAGCACATTGTGTTTAATCGGTTTCTGTCTGACGGGCTGTGTGGACTATCAACTGGGCATTGCCTTTGACAGCCCCAACAAAGGTACGGTGACCCAAACCATTCATCTGGAGGGGTTGGGTACGGCAGCAGCGCAATCATGGCTCAGCCAATTGGAGACCCAAACCCGAAACGTTCGGGGACAAATGAAGCGATTATCCCGCCAGGATGTGGCCATTTCCATTCCGTTTAGTAGTGCCAAGGATCTGGAGCAAAAATTCAACCAATTTTTCACCCCTTTTGCTAACCCTGCGACCACCGCAGACCGTTCTGCACTGCCGGAAATTGTGTCTAACTTGCAGGTGAAGCAAAGCAATTTGTTGTTATTTGAGCGCGATCGCTTGGCATTTGATGTCGATTTGACCGCCTTAAGCTTGCCAGAAACGGGCAGTGAGACCTTACTCAACCCGGAACAAATGTTTGATCTATCGATCGGCGTTACCGGGCCTTGGGGAGCAGGGGGGCAAAAATCAACGCCCATTGCCCAGGGGGGGAAAGCGGGTGCCAAAGGTGCAACCTGGCAATTGCAATCTGGCAAAAAGAATCACATTGAAGCCGTCCTGTGGATGCCGATGCCCTTGGGCTGGGGAACGGTGCTGATTGCGGGATTAGTGGCCGGTGGCATTTACTATCGCAAGCAGCAGATTGGATAACCCCATTGCTGCCGTGCTCATTCGGAGAAGAAATCCACTATGGCCAGTCCTTCCCGCGACTTGCAGCGATTATTATTTTTGGGGTTACTAATCCCGATCGGTGCATTAAACGTATTCATTTTGGGATGGCTGATCAATTACTTCCGCCACCTTGTTACCTTAGTCACCATCTCAGCGATTTTGGCCTTTCTGCTGGACTATCCCGTTCGTTTTTTTGAGCGAATTCGTATCCGGCGAGTGCCCGCTGTGCTGATTGTGCTGTTAATTGCGGTGGCCATCTTCGCGATCGTTGGGTTGACGCTGATTCCGATCGTCGTCAGCCAAATGAGCCAACTCTTCAAGAACATTCCGGATTGGCTCAATGCGAGTCGTCACAATGTGGAAATGCTCGATCTATGGGCCAAAAGTCGCAACTTGCCCATCGACCTGGATGGTGTGAGTCTTCGGTTAAGCAGCCAGATTGAAAATCAGTTGAAGGACTTGGCCCCGCAAGCCCTAGGGCTTGCCCTGGGAACCGTCTCGGGGTTTATTGACACGATTTTAGTGATTGTTCTGGCCTCCTACATGCTGCTGTATGGGGAAGAATTATGGACAGGACTGATGAATTTGCTGCCGCCTAAATTTGCAACTCCCTTTAGTTCTTCTTTGCGGCTAAATTTCCATAATTTTTTTCTCAGTCAGGTCGCCCTCGCCCTGTTTATGGTGGTGACCTTGATTCCCATCTTTTTTGGATTGCAAGTTCCTTTTGCATTGCTGTTTGCGTTGTTGATTGGAATTGCCGAGTTGATTCCATTTATTGGGGCTGCCTTAGGCATTGGGCTAGTGAGTTTATTAGTGCTATTTCAAGATTTCTGGCTGGCTTTCTGGGTCGCTGTTTCAGCCACAATTTTGCAGCAAATTCGCGACAATTTAATTGCACCTAAATTGATGGGAGATTTTACGGGACTCAATCCCATTTGGATCATTATTTCTTTATTAATTGGCTTGCAAGTAGGGGGGCTGCTAGGGGTATTTATTGCAGTCCCGATCGCAGGAACCATTAAATGTACGATCGATGCCCTACTCGGTCTAAATGCACCCACAATTCTTGTAGATCGGCTGCAACCCACAGGAGAGATCGGGCAAGATCTCAATTCCATCGATGAAAGGTCATAAATAAAAGACCCCAAAAAATCAAGGAACAAACAACGAAGGAAGCCCAATCAATGATTCCAGTCCACGGAATGAAGCACAGTCTCTTGATAGGATAGACGGAGCTTTTGACTGGAGCTTTTGACTGGAGCTTTTGAATCCAGCTAGAAGCGCCCTTTCAGCCTTGTATGCTAGTGCAATTGTGACTTTATTACCTTCTCGATCGACCCGACGAAACCTTCTACTGGCGAGTGCTGCCAGTCTGTTCCCCTTGGCTTTCCAGGGTTCAGCCCGTGCTAACCTGACGCCTATGTTGAATCGCAGCAAAAGACCTCCCTATGTAGGTACGACCTTTAGCCAGTTGCAATGCAGCTACATGGGGTTGGATGTTCGGAAAACCTTTCAGGAAATTTGCAAACTTGGCCTCGATCGCATTCGTCTCTGTGCCTATTGGAATGAAATTCAACCCCAGGAAAATCAGTTGAACTTTTCCCAACTCGACTGGTTTCTAGAACAATGCCACGATCGCAACATTGATGTAGTGTTAGCCGTGGGCATGAAAGTTCCCCGCTGGCCGGAGTTCCACTTTCCCCAATGGGTGAGCGATCGCTATGAAACGGGAGCTGGCAATCAACCGCTAGATCAACGGAGTCCCGCCGTAGCAGAATTGGCTCTGAACTTTGTGAATGCGGTGGTGAATCACTGCCGCTATGCCCCTGCCATCAAATACTGGCAAGTGGAAAACGAGCCGTTTACCCAATTGGAAATTGCCGGAGGACGCTTCCTGAGTCCGGAATTTGTCAGTCGAGAAGTAGCCCTAGTACGATCGCGCCTCTGGGGTCAGCAACGCATTTTCCTCACAAACGCCATTCATCTCCCCAGCCCCAAGCGAGAGGAAGATGAACCCGCGTTTCTCAACAGTCTGGTGACGGGAGACGCGATCGGGTTTAACGTCTACACCAAAGTGCCAGCAGGCAATTCGGGAGCCTATTTAGAGCCAACCCCCGAATTTTGGCAGCAGTTGCAACAATGGCAAAATCGCATTCAAGCGTCCAACCGCGAAGCTTGGATTGCAGAAGCCCAGGCAGAACCCTGGGAACCGCAGAAATTGGTTGCCATGGATCAGCCCCACTATCCCAGTGCAACCCCCAACCGGATGCGATCGTTGGTACATACCCTGGCCACCATGAACTACAACACCGTTCTGCTGTGGGGCTGTGAATATTGGTATTGGCAACGGCTGAATAACCGCAATCTTTGGTGGTGGACCGTACAGCAAATTCTCCAGTCGCCGAAAGTTTGACAAGCCCCCACAAACTCAGAACCCATAAAAAACAGAGTCCCCGTCCTTGGAGTACTCTGTTTACAAAAAGAAGGATTAGACAAGACTGGACTGGAATCAATTACTTCCCAGACAGGGCAGGGACTTTCTCCTCCGTACGATCTACAGAATTATCCCCAGGGTCAGACACTGCTTGTAAATCGGTTCCGGTAATAATCCGTGCCCCACGGCTGCGGGTGAAGTAGTTCCAAGCCCACTGGGTCATTACAACAATCTTGTTATCGACTTCGATGAGGTAGTAAATGTGAACCACAACCCAGGCTAGCCAAGCAAAGAAGCCGGAGAACTTGATAAAGCCCATGTCTACTACCGCTTCGTTATCGCCAATGACGGCCATACTGCCCAAATCGGTGTACTTAAACGCGGGTAAAGTTGCTCCTTTCGCTTGGGCTTGCAATAGATCGGAGACATATTCGCCTTCCTGCATCGCCACCGCTGCCACACCCGGCAAAGGCTTCTCTCCTTGGTGGGAAAAATTAGCCAAGTCGCCAATCACATAAATATTGGGCTGGGACTCCAGACTGAGATCGGGCTGCACCATCACCCGCCCCACCCGATCGAGGGTTGCGCCAGCCCGTTCTTCCAAGACTTTGCCGATCGGAGAGGCTTTCACGCCTGCGGCCCACAGGACTGTTTTGGCAGGAATTGTCTTGGAGGTTTCGCCTTGCAGAACCGTCACTGCGCCATCTTCAATATTGGTCACGCGGGTGCTGACTTGCACATTCACGCCCAAGCGATCCAACGCAACATGTGCCTTCTGAGACAATTCTGGCGGATAGGGCGGTAAGACTCGATCGAGCCCTTCCAGCAGAATCACTTGGGTTTCGGTCGGATCGATGTGGTGGAAGTCATCCTTCATCGTCTTAAAGGCCAGATCGGCGATCGCTCCGGCCAGTTCCACCCCCGCAGGCCCCGCACCCACAATCACAAAGGTCAACCAAGCCCGCCGCAACGCTGGATCAGTTTCCTTTTCCGCTGCTTCAAAGGCTGAAAAGATCCGCCGTCGCATTTCGATCGCATCTTCGATCGTCTTCAAGCCCGGTGCCACATCCTTCCACTGATCATTACCAAAATAGTGGTGGCTGGCTCCTGTGGCCACAACCAGCTTGTCATACTCGATTTCTTGGCTTTGCAAGATCACCTTTTGGGCCACGGGGTCAATGTCGATCGCCTCATCCATCAATACCCGCACATTTTTGTGCTTGCTGACGATCGCCCGCAGCGGTGAAGAAATATCCGCTGGAGACAAGGTTCCCGTTGCCACTTGATAGAGCAGCGGTTGGAAAAGGTGAAAGTTCCGCTTATCAATCAGGGTGACTTCAAATTGGGTACTGCCCAGCGCTTTTGCGGTGTAGAGTCCCCCAAAGCCACCACCAATAATCACTACACGCTGCCGAGCTGGAGTGTCTGTCATGTTGACCTTCGCTGATGTAACTGTGAAACAGGAGGAGGAGACGGGTTATTGAGCTTAATCGATAATGTTACCTATTGTAATAATCAAGATATGTTTCTTTATCAACTTCGCTTGAACTTTATTTTGCAGGGATCGATCAAAATTGGTAAAGCGCGATCGACGAAAAGTTTCTAGAAGCACCCCTGATCGAGTTAATTCGAGCCAACTCGATCTAACTATGCTTGAGCTAAATACGTTCGAGCTCAATACGTTCAACCTAGGGACGTTCGAGCGAAAGGTATTTGAGCGAAAGGTATTCGAGCGAAAGGTATTCGAGCGAAAGGTATTCGAGCGAAATCTATGGGATCTGCATATGCGATGTGCAGTTGATGTGCGGTCGTTGATATCCAATCATTGATATTCGATCAATGTGCTGTTGATGGGTATTAAAGCTGACGCACCCAGCCTGTGATTAGAAATAGCTATAGCATTGATAAGTTTTACAAAAAGCACAATCGATTACAGAACGATCGAGATGGAGATCGGGATTGCCCAAGCAATTTAAGAACCCCTTGCAATCAGTCCAGCAATCTCTACAAATCTCGATCGCTCATTCATCAATGCCTCAACAATTTCGCACCGATGCCCCAGCAACGAGGCTCCAACAATAATAGGCAACCTCATAGATTGCATCGATTGCATCGTCTACAAGATTGCCCATTGGGTTGATTTCTGCGATCGTTACCGTCGGATCGGTGTTCCGCAGGGATAGGTTGCAACAGGTTTCTCAGGCACTTTGCCTAAAACAGGGTCTAAGATCGGTTTGTCTAAGACAGGTTTCTCTAGACCAGAGCTATCTGAGACGGATTTATCTATGACGGATTTGTCTATGATTGACAAGGCTGGAGCTTGAGATTTGAGCGTTGCAGCCGTTTTCTTCGCAGCATTGTAGTCTCGACGTAGCTCATCCATCATTGCATCCCGGCGATCGTAGAGCCGTTTTAAGGGCCGAGGTGCACTTTGGTTGAGGGTGTAAGCGGTCAAAATGGGCAGGGCGATGGTACTGTCGGTGTAGCACACGATCGCGCTGGGCAACTCTTCGGGATCAACCTTACCCCAACTGACCGCTTCACTGGGCGTGGCACCGGACAGCCCCCCCGTATCCGGTCGCGCATCAGTAATTTGGATAAAGAAATCATGGCCCCGTTCTTCCAATCCCAGGACTTCATGTAGTTGGGGCTGGGTTTGCAGAAGAAAGTTTTTGGGACTGCCACCCCCCAGGATAATGGCGGCACTTTTGCCCACGTCCCCAGACTCCGTTTGTCTCGCAGCATAGGCGATCGCTGCCGTTTCATTGACATCAATCATGGGATCGATAAACAGATCATTGCCATCCAGCGCCACCGCTGCCACATTCATACCGATCGAACTGTCCCCTGGAGAAGAGGTGTAGATCGGCACGCCACACTCATAGGCCGTGGACAGCAGCGACGGTTGTTGTACCCCCACCTGTTGCTCAATCTCGTAAACATACTTCCCTAAAAGGTAGTGAAACTCCGCTGTGCCCATGCGTTTCTGGAAGGGTTCTGCCTGGAGAATCTGACGCAAAAATGCATCGGTACTGAGCAGCACATCATAGTCAAACACAATGTCGTAAATGCGAATGCGACCTTCTTGCCGGAGTTTCACATCATCCACAAAGGGATTGCTGGCATAGAGGGCCAAGCCGAGGCCATAGTGCATGTCATGGTAGAGGTTGGCCCCTGTGCTGATAATCCAGTCAATAAAGCCCGCTCGCATCAACGGCGCGATCGCGGACACCCCAAATCCCGCCGGGGTTAAAGCCCCTGACAAACTCAGCCCAACCGTGACTCCTGGCTGAAAGACTTGCCGCGCTAACAACTGACAGGTTTCCCGGAGCCGTGCTGAGTTGTAAGCGGTGAAATAATGATCAACCAGATCCACAACATTGATGCTTTCCGGCATGGGCATCGGGGTGATTTTTTGACTGTAAAACTTTGACATGAGTGCACTCCAGACAGTAAAAAAGCATTCAGCTCAGTGAGAATTTCACTCAACGAGCCTTCCATTCAACAAAAGCTCAGCACAACGAAACTCGACAACGAAACTCAACGCAGAATACTTCCAGTCTTCCCTTGTCCGGCGTCTGTCCGTACAGGGTGCATCCCTATAGCAATCACTCAATTGGGAGTATTGATCACTTAATGGGGTATCACCTAGCCTAAAGGTAGGAGCCGGTTTGACCGAAAAACCAACTGATTGAACTAGCGGATTGACTTTACGTTAGGTTGACCTTGCGCTAGATTGCCCCTGCATCGGGTTGCCCCTGCATCAGATTGGATGAATCGTACAGCACAATGCTAGAAATCAATGGCAACGCAAAAACGTGGCAAAAGCGCAAAAACGTGGCAAATTTGTCAAACTCATTGACTCAAACTCAATGATTCGATCGAAGCTGTTGACCGATCAGGATCAGTTCCTCTTCTGTCCAGGGATTTCCGTTTTGGGTACCTCAGGTTCAGGAACCTCATCCCACCAAAGACCTTAATCGGTCTATATTTTCCAAAAGGCGGTTGAGATCCAACAGGTACAATCCATGGTCATGAATCTACGGTTCTCATCCACAGTCATAATCCACAGGTACAATCCACAGTGGAATGAGGTTTGTCGCGCTTGGAGCAAACCTGAGAGCTGGATAGAACATGTTGACCCACCCTGAACGTTGATCCACTCTGAATGTTGATGGCTCTGAGCTTTACAGGCTCTGAACATTCTCTGAACATTGATTCTGAACATTGATAGAGATTGCACAGCAGTAGAAGTTGCAGCACCATCACCCAATCAGAGCAGACCAGAGGAAGAATATAGAAATGCTAAGCGTACACTTAAGCGTGAGAACTGATACAGTCAACCGTGAAGCGATAGTCGATCGAATCAGCCTATACACGGCGGCTCACACCGATCCACCCAGGATAGTGCAGGATCTGTCTTACGTTTTTCCTTGAGGTTCACATCAAGATACCACAAGGGTCGCCAAGGGTAGTCAATCAGTGGGTAGTGCGCCAACTTGGTATACGCCCTTTTCGTTGATAGATGCCTCGATCCTACCATTGCCCTCCGGAAATGCACATTGCGGAATATCAGGATCTACACCTCACGCCATCAACGCGCGATCGACGAGCCACACCAGACCCACACTATACAGATCCCACAGATCCCATCGATCGCAGCTAGATTGCATCGATTAGATTGCATCGATTTAGGTCTGACCGCAGTGATGTTCTGCAGGACGCGATCCGGCGTGATCCATTGCAGCATGGAATGACGGTTTTCCGATCCTATAGCTTTTAGCACTCTTGGTCATGGAGTGCTAGAGTCAAATACGGAACTCTGGAAGGCATACACTATGGCAAAGATCGTCGTCTTTGATGAAGCTTCACGTCAGGCACTGGAACGCGGTGTCAATGCACTGGCCGATGCAGTGAAAGTGACTTTGGGGCCAAGAGGTCGCAACGTACTCCTGGAGAAAAAGTATGGTGCCCCCCAAATCGTGAACGACGGCATCAGCATCGCGAAAGAAATTGAACTGGAAGATCCACTGGAAAATACCGGCGCTTCACTCATCCGGGAAGTGGCTTCTAAGACCAACGATCTAGCTGGTGATGGAACCACCACTGCAACGGTTCTGGCCCAAGCGATGATCCGGGAAGGCATGAAAAATGTCGCCGCTGGCTCCAACCCGATCGCGCTGAAGCGGGGAATGGAAAAGGCTGTGGCTGCGCTGGTTGAAGAAATTCAAGCCGTCGCTAAGCCCGTTGCAGGCAATGCGATCGCCCAAGTTGCGACCATTTCCGCAGGCAACGACGAAGAAATTGGTGGGATGATTGCCCAAGCCATGGACAAGGTGGGCAAAGATGGCGTCATCACCGTGGAAGAGTCCAAGTCCCTGGATACCGACATGGATGTCGTGGAAGGGATGCAGATCGATCGGGGTTACCTGTCTCCCTACTTTGTGACCGATGTCGAGCGGTTGCTGGCTGAGTTTGAAAACATGGCCATCCTGCTGACGGATAAGAAAATCAGCTCCGTTCAGGAGTTGGTGCCCATTCTGGAGAAGGTGGCACGGGCTGGACAACCGTTGCTGATTATTGCGGAAGACATCGAAGGGGAAGCCCTGACCACTTTGGTGGTCAACCGTCTGCGGGGTGTCTTGAACGTTGCTGCGATTAAGGCTCCAGGCTTTGGGGAACGCCGCAAGTCCATGCTGCAAGACATCGCTGTGCTCACCGATGGTCAAGTGATCTCGGAAGACATGGGTCTGAGCCTGGATACCGCCACCCTCGATATGCTGGGCAAGGCGCGTAAAATCAGCATTACCAAAGATTCGACCACGATCGTGTCTGCGGCGGAGAATGCGGCTAACATCCAAAAGCGGGTGGAGCAACTGCGCCGGGAATTGGATGCCTCGGATTCCGAATACGACAAGGAAAAGCTATCGGAACGGATCGCCAAACTGGCCGGTGGCGTTGCAGTCATCAAGGTGGGTGCTGCGACGGAAACCGAACTCAAGGATCGCAAGCTGCGGATTGAAGATGCTCTGAATGCAACCAAGGCTGCGGTTGCTGAAGGGACAGTCCCCGGTGGTGGCGTGACCCTGTTGCACTTGGCTTCCAAGCTAGATGCGGTCAAAGCAGGCTTAACGAACTCTGAAGAGAAGATCGGTGTGGATATCATCGCCCGATCGCTGGAAGCACCCCTGAAGCAAATTGCCGACAATGCAGGGGTTGAAGGATCCGTTGTGGTTGAGAAAGTCCGTGCCCTGGACTTCAATATGGGGTATAACGCCCTGACCGATTCCTACGAAGACTTGGTGGCCTCTGGGGTAATCGATCCCGCTAAGGTTGTCCGTTCTGCGTTGCAAGATGCGGCGTCGATCGCTTCCATGGTACTGACCACGGAAGCCCTCGTGGTTGAAAAGCCTGAACCGAAGTCTGCGGCAGCACCCGATATGGGTGGCATGGGCGGTATGGGTGGCATGGGTGGTATGGGCGGCATGGGGATGATGTAATCCCTGGTGGTGTTGTCCGTCCCGTTAACGGCAACCTGTGAATCATAAAAAGCGCGATCGCTCTCTGATTTGAGGAAGCGATCGCGCTTTTCAGTATTGAGATTTATGGGATTGCCGGATGATCGACAAAATGATTGGGGCTATATACCGGGTATTTTTATAAAAGCTTGGGTATGAGCACATCGCTTGAGAGACTGAGGCAGATTAACGCGATTCAACCGCGCGGGCAATGCGTTCCAACAATACAACTTGCGGATCAGGTGCTGCTGCTGCCTCGGCTTCTTCTAGAGCCTTCTGGCGTTGCAGTTTCTTCTTGGCGGCTTCCATCGTGCGAATCAAGATAAAGATTGAAAGCGCAATTACCAAGAAGCTGAGTACCGCTGCCAGAAACTTACCGTAGAGGATGCCGTTGTAAGACAAAGCCTCTAGATTCTTGGCATTGATGGCGGTCAATGCAGGACTCAAAATTGCTGGCGTAATAATGTCTTCTACCAAGGAAGTAATAATTTTGCCAAATGCGCCCCCAATCACTACTGCAACTGCTAGGTCTACAACGTTTCCCTGCATGAGAAACGCCTTGAAATCATCCCAAAAGCTAGACCGTGCCATAAAAAGCTGTGCCTTCCTAATATCGAAAATTTGCTATGGGCGTATTATAGGGGCTGTTTCACTTCTATGAATCTCTTGCTTAGGGAGATTTTTATCTTTTTTTGGGAAATATCCTGTTTTTGGAGGAAACGCCGCTTCATAGCGTTGCTCGTTGGCCGTGGCAGATTTGAACAAATCAACGATCGGATGGGGATAATCCACGCCTACCCGTATCCCCCATTGTTTTTGCTCAGCGTTTGGTTTTTGCTCAGCGTTGCCCAATTTCCAGGGTTCATGCACTTGATTGACAGGTAATTTGGCCAGACAGGGCAACCAGTGTTTGACGTATTTTCCTTGGGGATCGTAATCCTTGGCCTGTTTCGTAATGTTGAAGAACCGGAAACCACGGGCATCATTCCCAACTCCGGCGGCGTAATTCCAATTCCCCCAGTTGCTGCACACATCGTAGTCAATCAGTTGGGACTCGAAATATTCCGCCCCCATCCGCCAATCGATCCCCAAATTTTTAGTCAGAAAACTCGCGACATTCTGCCGTCCTCGGTTGGACATAAAGCCCGTGGCCGCCAGTTCCTGCATATTGGCATCCACCAGCGGATATCCGGTTTGCCCCGCCTGCCATTGCTCAAAGCGTGGCCAATCCTGCTTCCAAGGAAAGCTCACGCCCCGTAAACCGTCTCGATAGAACACCCGATCGCCGTGCTTGGCGCAGACCCAGCGAAAATAATCGCGCCATAGAAGTTCAAAAATGAGCCAGTAGGTGGAGTCGTTGCGAATCCGTTGGGTTTCGTATTGGGCGACTTGCTCATAGAGATAGCGCGGCGATAGGCAGCCCAACGCTAACCAAGGGGAAAATTTGCTGGAGTCATCGGGATCCAACATGCCATTGCGGGTTTCTTTATAAATCCTCAGGCGATCGCGCTGCCAAATGTACGCTTGCACCCGGTTTATTCCCGCTGTTGCTCCACCTGTGAATTGAAATTGACACCGGGGATCCGCCGTAGGGCGGGTAACACCTAGGGTTTCTAAGGTTGGTAAGTCACCCCGATCGATCTGGGCGGGGAGGGTAGGAAGTGTGTTCGGGGTAGGGGCACAGGGGCGGATGGTTGCAGCCTTTTCGACTTGCTTGCGAAAGGTGGTGAACAGTTCTGGCAAGTCCGGCATCGCAAAGGGCAAGTCATCGGGATGGTACAGCGTAGCCCCCCAAGCCGTTTGCACTGGAATGTTCAACGCTTTGAGCGATCGTTGCAGGCCCTGTTCCACTTGCAGTTCCTCAGCGGTAACCTCTTGGTGAAAGGCGACCGCCTGGATCTCCAGACCATCTTCTGCACTCGAAAGCAGCTGCTGCACCAGCTTGGGGATTTCCACCTCTGGATACCCAACGCGGAGGATCAAATCACTTCCCAGCGTTTGCAACGATCGCCGCAGATCCGCCACGCTCTGCAACAAAAACTGCGATCGCCATGGCCCTGTTTTGGGAAACCCAAAGGAAGTTGTGCCAAACTGCCGCAGATCAAAACAGTAGACAGGGATCACCACAGCCCCGGACTGGGCAGCTTGGCTCAGCAACCCATGATCGTGAATTCGGAGATCATTACGGAACCAAAGAATAACTGCTTGTCTAGCCATAGTCCTTGTTCTCAACGTGAACTGACACCAGCTCGGTGCTCAAAGAGCTGCGCTTGAATCAACGGGCTGGCGATGCCATAAACCGCCATAAAAAACAGCGATCGTTGCGATCGCTGTCTCTTGAAAAGAGCTAAATAGATGGATGACTGCTAAGCGTAGCTTTTTAGCAGCATCATTTCGTAATCATTTCAAATCGTAATCATTTCGAATCTATACCATGCCCAGCAGCGAACTACTCACATACGCCATCGCGGGAGCCAATGCAGAAACAATTAACTGTCGAGCAACGCTAAGCGCAACAAAGGCCAGAATAGGAGAAAAATCCATGCCACCTAGGGGCGGAATAATCGATCGGAATAGGTTGAGATAGGGATCGGTTAGCTGTGACAGAATGGCCCAGGGTTGGTTATACCACTGAATGTTTGGGAACCAACTCAACAGCACTCGTAGCAACAGCAAGCCGTTGTAGATAGTTAAAAACGACAGAAGGGTCTGAATCAGAATGGCTGTGGCTGAGTTCATAAATCTTGCGCTCCCAAACGTTCGGCTAATCGCTCGAATGACTTGACTGCTTGACTGGACTTCTTTAGTTTACTGGATTTTTTAGCGTTACGTGGATGCTAGGAATCCTCACTTGTGCGGCTTTCAGGGCGCTCGGAGTGTAGGGTTAGCTCCTCCAATTGACCACTGCCGTTGACATGGCGTAATTGTTGCTGCACGCCATCGATCGCTTGATTCAACTGAGCAATTTTTTCTTCCAAACTCTGCCGAGCCAGTTCGATCGTCTGCTCAGTAGAGACCGTATCCGTGGCAACCCTCAATGCGCGTTTGCGAGACCGAGGGGGCTTGGTCGTCTCATCGTCTGTTTGGCTGAGGTTAGAACTGCTGGAGCTAGACCCCTCAAGCTCCGCTTTGCCAGTCGAGCGATGGGCAAGCACAGCACCCAGCACCCCACCGGCAAGGCCACCGATGATGGTACCCAAAATAAACCCACTGGAGAAATTGTCTTGCTGACTCATGGCCCAATCTGCTCAAAACTGCCGATCCTGAATCTATCCTATTACGTCTCGATCCCACTCTTCTACCTTGCGTACTTTCCCTGGGGATCGAGTCCTGGAGATCTGGCCCTGGAGATCTGGGTTCATCCACAATAACTTGGGTTCGCCCAAAATCCCTTGGACTCGCCAAAAAGAACACTGAGTCATGTCATGGGGAACCAGCATGTCATGGGAAAACAGGGGACAAGCCATCCCTCTCAGAACTGACTGCCCCGTTTATACAACCCTATTTCCCAAACCCCACAGGTCTCTGCTCAAGTCCCAAAGGTGCTCTAAGTCCCAAAGGTGCGATCGCCCGCATCCCCCAACCCTGGCACAATGTAGCCCTGATCGTTCAAGGTTTCATCGATTCCCGCCGTAAAGATATTGAGCATTGGGTAGGTCACACTAAGCTTCTGCAAAGCGGCATGGGCCGCTACGACAGCAATAATCCGCACATTGGCAGGATCAACCCCACGACTGGTCAACTCATCCATTGCCATGGTGGTGGTTCCCCCCGTTGCCAGCATCGGATCCGTAATCAGAACTTTCGTTTCGGGATTCAGACGTTCCGGGAGTTTGTTGAGATAGCAGCTGGCTTCTAAGGTCTCCTCGTTGCGTACAATTCCCAAATGGTAAATCGAGGCCAAAGGCAATAATGCCTGGGCTCCATCCAGCAAAGCCAAGCCAGCCCGTAAAATTGGCACTACCACGACGGGGACTTCTGGATTAATAAAAGTCGCTGGACAACTCGCCAAGGGCGTCTCAATCGTTGTATCGGTTGTGGGCAGCCAATCCCGTACTGCTTCATAGGTCAGCCATCGTCCCAGCTCGGTCATGGCGCTACGGAACAAAGCTGGTGGGGTTCCCGCATCACGGGCAACGCCCAACCAATGCTTGATGAGCGGGTGGGGTGGCACATAGACACGCAGCTGAACAGTCATATGAATCCTAATGAATCCTATTTCAGGGGTAAGACAGGTTTAAGTCTGCCCTATCATACTCTGTCCCCGTCTCTAGATCAGGGAAACCCTAAAATCTCACAGAATAAAATTTACGATTGGCCTGAAATTTGCTACTGGCCTGAGATGAGCGGTTCACTATCGGCCTAGCGTCGCCGCAATGAATCCCAATTAATTCAGCACGATCGCAAATCCGATAAATGCAACTAGCTCTCAATAGTATTGACATTAAATTTCAATAGAGCTACAGTACTCTACAGTGTTCTCCTCTCTAGAGGATCGGTAGGTGGGGCCCAACGGCAGCGACGGCAGCGATCGTGTCCCCCCTCTTTTTTTGTCATTTTTGCCACCCGATCGATCCAACTCAATCTTTTGGCCGCAGCTCTGTTTTTAGTCGCAGTCTGATAGGACTGTGCAACAAACCGTTACACTAAGTTACGTGCTTTGAAATACGTGGTTTTTGGAATGGGGGTTCCATGGCAGTGGTGTCTCAAACAGATTTAACGGACGATCGCTCTGTAGCGCTACGATCTCAGGCGATTGATCCCCAGACTTACGATGCCATTGTCATTGGCTCCGGGATTGGTGGATTAGTAACAGCGACACAGCTTGCGGCTAAGGGCGCTAAGGTTTTAGTGCTGGAACGCTATTTGATCCCCGGAGGGAGTGCGGGCTATTTTGAGCGCCAGGGCTATCGGTTTGATGTGGGGGCCTCCATGATCTTTGGCTTTGGCAAAGAAGGCACCACGAATTTACTGACCCGTGCCTTAGAAGCCGTTGGCATGGAAATTGAAACGATCCCCGACCCTGTACAAATCCATTACCATCTTCCCAACGGTCTTGATCCCAAAGTTCATCGAGACTACGAAGCGTTTTTGCAAGAACTGATCCAGCGATTTCCCAAAGAAGCAGTGGGGATCCGTAAGTTCTATGACGAGTGCTGGACGGTCTTTAACTGCCTAAATGCGATGGAACTGCTGTCCCTAGAAGAGCCTCGCTACCTAATGCGTGTGTTTTTCCAGCATCCCTTGGCCTGTCTGGGGTTGGTCAAATATCTACCGCAAAATGTTGGCGATATTGCCCGCCGCTATATTCAGGATCCCGAACTCCTCAAGTTTATCGACATGGAATGTTATTGCTGGTCAGTGGTGCCAGCGGACCTAACCCCCATGATTAATGCAGGCATGGTGTTTAGCGATCGCCACTATGGCGGGATCAATTATCCCAAGGGCGGTGTGGGTGCGATCGCCCAGAAATTAGTGGAAGGGCTAGAAAAAGCAGGCGGCAAAATCCTCTACAAGGCAAGGGTAACAGAGATTGTCACGGAAAATAATCGCGCTGTAGGGGTCAAGCTGGTTTCTGGAGAAACGATTCTTGCGAAACGGATTGTTTCCAATGCAACCCGATGGGATACCTTTGAAAACCTTTTGCCTACCGCCAAGATGCCAGCTAGTGAGAAACGATGGCAACAACGCTATCAGCAGTCTCCCAGTTTTCTCAGTTTGCATCTGGGGGTAAAAGCAGCAGCCCTACCGGAAGGAACGGATTGTCACCATATCTTGCTAGAAGACTGGGCCACCATGGAAGCTGAGCAAGGAACCATTTTTGTCTCCATCCCCACCTTGCTTGATCCCAGCCTTGCGCCCGCAGGTCATCACATCATCCATGCCTTTACGCCCAGTACGATCGATCAGTGGAAAAATCTCACCCCCCAAGCCTACGAAGCGAAAAAAGAAGCCGCCGCTGCGCAGTTAATCTCCCGGCTCAGCCAAGTTTTCCCAAACCTGGAAGCGAATTTGGATTATCAGGAAGTGGGGACCGCTCGCACCCACCGTCGTTTTCTAGGCCGAGATAACGGCACCTATGGCCCGATCCCCAGTAAAAAGTTGCTGGGACTTTTAGGCATGCCGTTCAATCGCACATCGATCCCCGGTTTGTATTGTGTTGGAGATAGTACGTTTCCGGGACAAGGCTTAAATGCTGTTGCCTTTTCGGGTTTTGCCTGCGCTCACCGAATTGCGGTGGATTTAGGGCTGTAGCGTCAGAAAAGAAGCCATATAAAAAACCAACATTAGGTAATTACTGCAATTAATCATTGCCTGAATTTGCCGATTTCCTCCGGAGCGGATCTGCATAACTGGCTAGATTAATTGGGTATGACTATCGTTGAGATCAAAAATCCCGATCTCCGATCGAGGAATTGATCCCCTATCATCGATCTCAAGACAGGAATCTGAACAGGTATCTAAACAGAAATCTGCACAGAGCACCGATCCCGTAGGTAGGTCAGCTCCACAGCAGCCAATCCAAGTGGATTTTGCAAGTGAATTTTGCAAGTGGATTTTTGCAATACGTCGATCGCCATCACAATGTTTCTAGTGGCAATTAAGGTATTGCAGCAAATGCAGTCAGTGGTCTGCAATTTCACAAATTTATTTGTTGAAATTAAAAAAGAGGGAAAAATTTTCCGAATTTTTACGGAGCTAACTTACTAAAAGCTCTGTCATCTTAATCAACAGCAACCCCTCACATCGGGAGGTGTAGTCAATGCTACGGAATTGGTTTTGGTTATTGAATCCGTTAATCAGCGCATTAAAGAGAATCATGGCGTTGTGATTATTGAATAATGACCCTTTGTGCAGATTATTCCGATCTGTTTTTCTATCCTTCCTTGCCATTCTTCGCACTACACGAGAGTCCTGACCCGGTTTCTTCAGTCCGATCTTCGCTTTTGATACTGCGTGCGCTTGCAATCTGACCCCATACCGACGATTCCTACTAGCTCAGTTCACTTGCTCAGCCCAGTCTAGAACGTATCAATTTCAGATCTCGTCAACTTTAAGAGGTTACTCAGCCTACATTGACTAATGTCTAATCTGAATAAATGACAAATCTTATCTCATTCATTCATCTTAGAGATGTCATTTACAAGACAAAGAAATCATTAAATTTGTAGCGAAAACTACAGAAAACCAAGAGGTGACTAAACCTTGAAAGATGCACTAGGAGCCAATCTGCTGATTCTTGACAATTCTTTCTACTGAACTGATATTTTCACTATCTCTTCTCATAAATGGCTGACTTTCTGCTGTTAGCTTTACGGAATTTAAAGCTTTGCATGGGTATCTTAGGGACAGGAAGGCAATCAGACGCATATTCCTCCCCGGCAAAGTGACTGAATCCTTCACAACGATCGATAGCTTCAGGTTCGAAAAGGTGATGTGTTATGTCTCAAATGAATTTAGCTTCTCAACTCCAACCCCCAACCCCAACCCTTCTGGATCATTTGCTGAACCCCGTTCGGAATTGGCTAGACTCGATCGAAATTACCGATCGTGCAACCGCCCACCGCATCTGCAAGTTGATCCCCGCGCAATGTCCGTTTGAACGGGATGTAGTGCTCTTTGGTCGTAAGGTGGCGCACATTCCACCGATGTGTAAGTTGAACCCCCTGTACGACCAATTTGTCGGTTTACGGTTTCGTTCTCTCTGCTACCTAGTGGATGTCTGCGGCGAAACGATCTCCTTCTGAATCAGCTCCGGATTCAAACTGCGACCGATAAAAACGAGTTTAGTCTGTCTCGGTTCTTCAGGTTGCCAACGGCGATCGTAGAACTGTTCAAACCGGGTTCCAACACCTTGCACCACCAGTCGCATAGGTTTGTTGGGAACGGCTACAAATCCTTTAATTCGATAAATTTCCTGTTGTCTAACGAGGGCTTCTAGTCGCTGCCGAAGCACCTCTGGCTCAAAGGTTTGATCCAAAATGACGTGGGTCGAGTCGATTTCATCATCATGATCATGTTCCTCTTCAAAATCATGGTGGCTGGGACGACTCGCTAAATTATCTTCTACGGCTGCATTAAAGCCCAGCAATAAGTCCGCTGGCAGCGCTTCAGCCTGGGAGCGCCCATTGGTCACAATTTTGACCGATCGGGGTAGTTCCTGCTGGACTAGCGTTTGTACTTGGGTAATCTCTGAGGCGCTTACTAAATCCGTCTTGTTCAAAATCACCAAATCCGCGCAGGCCAGTTGATCCTCAAAGAGTTCCTGTAACGGCGTTTCGTGATCCAAGTTAGGGTCAGCTTGACGCTGGGCTTCTAGTGCTTGGAGATCTTGGGCTAGGGTACCGCGCGAAACGGCTTCGCAGTCTACAACGGTAATAACCCCATCGACGGTGACTGCATGGCGAATATCCTGCCAACTAAAAGCTTTAATTAATGGTTTCGGTAATGCTAAGCCCGATGTTTCAATCAAAATACAATCAATACTGTCCCGCCGTTTAATTAATTCCTGCATTGTGGGATAAAACTCTTCCTGCACCGTGCAGCAAAGGCAACCATTATTGAGTTCTACAATATTGCTGACGGGTTCTTGGGCGATCGCGACACCATCGTCGTCGCAAATCTGGCAATCTCGCAGGAGATCCCCATCGATCCCCAGTTCGCCAAATTCATTCACTAAAACCGCAATGCGACGGCCTTGGCTATTTTGCAAAAGATGACGAATCAAGCTGGTTTTACCACTGCCGAGAAAGCCAGTGATGATGGTAACGGGAATTTTGGCTGCCATGCTTCGGGAACCCAATAAATCAAACAAATGAACTAGACAATCGATTATCCTACGCGATCGTGGGAATTCCAGCTATCCCCCCCGGAGGAATGGCTTGAGTAGAGCGGGCAAAGCAGCGATCGTCACCTCCGACACTTTGTCACCTCCGACACTTTGTCACCTCTGACACTTTATAGGGTGCCGATGTATTCAAATTGTTTATTTGAAAAGCAGCAAAGGTGACGTTTGGGATTACAAATCCTGATCAGAGTGGGCGAACCTCAAAAAAATTGTTAAGCTTTGTGAAAGTGACGTGCAAATCCACCTGACTACCTAAGTTCTCCAAACACATCCTATAGAGTCCATCGGGTCAAGTGGCCTGCTCCGCACAATCTAGTGACCTTGAGAGTCAACGAAAGGCAACGAAAGGCAACGAGAATACAAGAAATACAACTGACTCGGCTAACTTCATCCAAAAGAAAAATACCTGTAAAAATCTCTTTTGGATACTAAAAACGCAAATGTAGAAACCCTTATGTTTCTTTTGTGTAATTGCTTGAAGAAGATAGAGTCGATCGCTGTCGGAGACAGAATAAATCTCGAATAAATTTCAGAGTAAAGAAATGATCACGGAAATTTGGGAGTGATCCCTCTCCTGATGATGCAAGCTTGATTTTGATGGTTGATGAAACGCTTAGAAGACTTCACCTGTTTCGGTTTGGACTTTGCACGTCCCTATGCAGTTTGAGAGGTCTAAATCATGCAAATCAATGGTAAACAAGCCCTGATTACTGGGGCATCCCGTGGTATTGGTCGAGCGATCGCGCTGGAGTTTGCGCAGCAAGGAGCTAGCCGATTATTACTGGTGGCGCGGAACGGCGATCGGTTACAACAAGTCGCGACTGAAGTGAGAAACCTGGGAGCCGAGGCCAGCGTTTTACCGCTGGATTTAACAGACACACTATCGGTCAATCAAGCCATTACCCGAGCATGGCAGACCCAAGGGCCGATCGACATTCTGGTTAACTGTGCAGGAGTTGCCTACCAAGCACCTTTCCTGCAATCCCAACTAGTCAACGTGCAACAGGAAATTTCCACCAACTACCTGGGAGCCTATTCCATTACCCAAGTCATCGCTCGTTTGATGGCCGATCGTCGCAGTGGCGCGATCGTCAATGTGGGTAGTCTGATGAGTAAAGTGGCGGCACCTACGCTAACGGGTTACTCAGCCTCCAAGTTTGCTTTGCTAGGCTTTACCCAAGCCCTTCGCCATGAATTAGCGCCCTACAATATTCAAGTTATGGCACTCCTTCCCACCTTGACCGACACCGATATGGCTGAGCAGATTCACAGCTTTCGGGGCGTCACTGCCATCTCAGCCCAGCACGTCGCCAAGGCGCTAGTGAAAGGGCTGCAACAGGCCCGATCGGAACTGGCGGTGGGCTGGCAGGGGCATTTACTGATTTTGGGGAATCGCATCAGTCCTACCCTGGTGGAATGGGTCGTGCATCAGTCGAGCCGCCATTTAATTTGGGCGTCAACCCATGCAGATTGCTGGACTCAAATTGCCCAGAGATTTGTGCAGCAGTTGCCTGGGCGACGGAGTGGAGTGCTGTTGCGGCGTTTACGATCGCGGCTATCTTGGCGGTTAGCGGCCCTCAAGGGCTAAGCGATCGCGAAGTGGATAGCACGCTTTGGATACGCTCAAAGGATACGCTCAAAGCAAGAGGAGCCATTCCCAGGCTTCACCTCTCAGGTTTCACCATGTCAAGGTTTCACTATTCTAAGGTGGCACTATCTAGAACAATGCAATGAGTGGAAAAATCACAAGTTTTGGCGACAACCGATTGCTAATAGGATTTATTCATTTACTAATATAAGATCACATTGGATGATGGTGTTCAAATCCCCGTGGATTGCATCGAGTTTCGCAACGATGTAATGCATCTCCATCCCCCATTTCAATTTGAATGGTCGGGTGATCAATCCCAAATGAGCTGTGTAGGTGATGGTAAAGATCCGCTAGGAATGCATCGCCGGGATTACCGCTAGGAATAACTAAATGGGCTGTTAGGGCTGTTTCTGTGGAGCTCATGGCCCAAATGTGTAAATCATGCACCCGTTCCACGATCGGTAGTTCCGCTAAATAGTGGTAGACCGCCTTGGCATCAATTTGTTTAGGCACCCCATCGACTGCTAAATGCAAGGAGTCATTCAACAAATCCCATGCTCCCCAAATGATGCCCATGGTGACTAGTAAGCTCGCGATCGGATCAATCCAGTTCCAATGGGTAATCGCGATTAGCAACCCTGCTAACACCACACCCACAGAGGCGATCGCATCAGCGGCTAAATGTAAAAAAGCTCCTCGCAAATTTACATCGGTATGCCGACCTTTGAAAAAGAGCAGTGCACTGCCGCCATTAATCAAAATCCCGATCGCAGCGATAACCATCATGGTGCCACTGGCCACGGCCTCAGGATGCTGAAAGCGCTGGATCGCCTCCCAAATAATGCCGCCAGAGGCAATGAGTAGTAAAACGGCGTTGGCTAAGGGGGCCAGAATGGATGCTTTCCGCAAACCGTAGGTACGCTTGAGGCTGGCACGCCGCCGCACCAACCAACTGGCCCCCCATGCCAACAGTAGACCTAACACATCACTGAGATTATGGCCTGCGTCTGCAATCAAGGCTAGGGAGTTACCCAGCAGGCCATAGGTGACTTCGATGAGGGTAAATGCAATGTTTAGCCCAACGCTGAGCAGAAATGCGCGATCGAAACGATCGGGCAAGGAATGGTGAGAATGGGAATGATTATGGGAATGGGAACGATTATGGGAATGGGAATGATTATGATGGGAGTGAGTCATGGAGAGTCGTGAGCAAACGCATCACTTGAAGATTGGACTTTGCCCAATTGTGACACTTCCTGGGCCTACTGAGGCAATCCCTTGCAGCCATCCCATCTCCTCTAATTCAGAGAAGAACTCGCTAGACGGAAAAACAGCCTCACTATTTCACCCAAATAGGAATTCAACAAACAATTAAAGGACGCCCTATTGAGCGTCCTTACACGGCATAGAAACAATTTGAGGATAGTAGACCAATCAACCTAGATTGTGGTCTAGGTTATTCCATGGCCAGTCCTAGCTATCAGCGGGGTTTCCCGCTTAAGCTTAGTTTTCTGCGGTTGCGAGGGTTTCTTCGGTGCTACCGCGACGAGTCCGACGGGTCAACAGGTTGAAGAGTTGAACTCCGATCGCCTTGATGAGGTTCCCTTCCAGTTCCTTAAACATGTTCATGTTGTGATGGAAGGCATCATTTGCCTCGTTAACGATTTGATCGACGGTAGCTTCATCGATCGCCAGACTGTCCAGGGTTTCCCGGTACATCTTTTTGAAGGCTTTCTCGTCGTCAATATGCTGGAATTCGTAGAAGTTGGTGCCTTCGCCTTCGTTGAGGTTCATGGCGTTGACCGCAATCTTCTTAAGAATTTGCCCACCAGACAGGTCACCGATGTAGCGAGTGTAAAGGTGTGCCACCATCAACTCAGGCTGCTCAGTCCCGACTTTTTTAATCTGGTCGATGTAAGCTTGGGTTGCGGAAGAGGGCGAAATTTCCGATCGCCAGTTGGAGCCGTAGTAGTACTCCAAATCTTTCTCTAGACTACCCTTGCGATCGAGTTCCGGGAAATACATTTTGCCCATCACGGGGTGATTCTTGAGCTTGTGCATTTCCTCTTCCATCGTCGAATAGACGTAGTAAAGGTTGGCAACTAGCTTGCGGTAAGAGCTTTTTTCAACGGTGCCTCTCAAAAAGCAAGCGATAAACCCCGTATTCTCCGCCATGGTATGAGCTTTCTTAGTGCCCTCGCGGAGTTTCAATGCTAAATTGCTGCTCATTTTAACTTTCCCAACACTTTTAAGGTTCCCAATGGCTTCAGTGTTCCAGGGGTTTAGGTGTCCCAGTGGCCCACAACCGCGCGATTGACTTGTTTTTCAAACACTCTAGCAAAAAATTTTCGTCAAAACTTTTTGCTGTAGAGGGCGAGTCTAATTTGACCTGCCATTGTTAAATTAATCTGATTTGATGAGCGTTTTTATTACGAATCTTTAAATTCGTTAGGCTCGTTACATTTTTACTTGTGGTTGCTAGGGGCTGACCGGACTGCCTATCTTAGCGAACTCTTGGCTTCCTTGGCCTGGAAAAAGTGCCTGGAAAAAGTTGAGACCCCCTTGATTCGTGTGGAATGAGTTATTTTGTCAACAATTGCGGTGGTCGGTTCGGGACATACCTTGAAGTCCCGTCTGAGTCGCGCAAGGACTGGGAGGGGATGGCGGAACAACAGGTATCCGAGCATGAATGCGTGGAACTTTCAGGACAAAAAATCTGTCGTTACAATCGACTTGGTTTAATTGTTCTGGCAAGTTGTTCTGGCAAGTTGGTCTGAGAAGATTGGTCTAACAAGTTAGTTTGATTGTTCTAGCAAGCGTGTGACGCAGAAGGAAGAAGCACCCATGGGAAGCAGCGGATGGAGATGTTGGAGCCTGGGGGTTCTCGCCAGTGGGGCGATCGGCTGGGCTGGGGGATCTCCGGCTCAGGCAGCGGAGCAAGTAACGCTGCGCTTTGGCCCCTTTGAACAGGTGGTCAGCGTGGCGGAGGTAGAAGCCTATGCCAAAACAGGTAAACTCTCGCCGAGTCTGCAATTTTTCTCTGTCGTGCTGACGCCGGAAACCCGCAAGGCGTTAAATACCAGGCTGGATCTGGATCCCAAGGTCAGTAGCCAAGTCGTGGGCGATTTATTGAAGTCCCCGGCTGGGCAACAGTTGATGCAAAATTTGCAATCGGCGGCACCGGGTTTGACCGTAGAGGCGATCCAAGCCGGGGTGACGATCGCGGCAAAGCAGTTCGGGGGACTGGATGCGATCGGGGTGCTCAAGGCCATTCCCCAAAAGAATATTACGATCGACCTGTCGGAAGCGGCGGCACTGGGTTCCAAGTTGAATTTGACCTATTGGCAAAGTCAGGCAACGAGTACGTTGTTGCAGCGCAGTTTGGCTGTGGAGAAAACGAACTTTTCTGCGTCGTTCGATCCCAGTTTGCCGGGAAAAGGGACCGTCAGTCAGCAAACGATCGTGCTAACCGACTCTCGCCGCCAGCGATCGCTCCCGGTGGATTTGTATTTACCGGAAACCGTACAAGGGCCGATCGTCGTGATTTCTCCGGGATTTGAATCGAGTAAGCAATTCCTAACCTATGTGGCACAGCATTTGGCGTCCCATGGGTTTAGTGTGGTCGCCATTGATCACCCCTCTGTGTTTCAAAACCAAACCCGACCGACGTTGAATCCCGAAAAGCTTTTACCCCCGCAGGAGTTACTCGATCGTCCAAAGGATGTTTCCTTTGTCTTGGATGAGTTAGCCAAGCGAACGGAGTTGTCCGGGAAGGTGAATGCGCAAAAGGCAATCGTCATGGGCCATTCCCTGGGTGGCTATGGGGCGTTGGCACTCGCAGGGGGTGAAATTCAGTTGGATGAGTTGCGCCAGTTTTGTCAAAAGAGCAAAATTATTCAGCGTACCCCGGCGGATTGGTTGCAATGTTCGGGGACGGAACTGGCGGGAAACCGGATTAACCTGCGGGATAGCCGAGTGGTGGGCACGATCGCGCTCAATCCTGCGGTGGGCAAAATCTTTGGTAAATCGGGACTCTCGCAGGTGAAAACGCCAACGGTAATGCTGGCCAGTACGGATGATAGTTTGACGCCACCATTGACGCAGCAGTTACAGCCGTTTATGCAATTGCCAACACCTAAGTATTTGATGACGGCGATCGGGGCGACCCATTTGAGTGTGAGCGATCGGGAGCGCTTCCAAGTCGGGGCCGCAGCGCGAACCTTGGTGAAGGAAAAGGTGGGTGCGGAGGTTGATCCATTGCGGCGGGCTGTGCTGGGCGTGAGTTTGGCGTTTGTCAAGCAGCAGACCCCGGAGGCGGAGAAATATAAGCCGTTTTTGAGCGCGGGCTATGTGCAGTCGATCGCGACGGCGGGAATGCCGCTACGCATGAATTCGGAGTTACCTACTGGGGTGACGCGGTTACTGAAGTTAGCGGGGATGGTTTAGATAAATCAACTAGGCCAGTCAGTTAGGCAAATCAGTGCGTGCAATGCGCGGCTGGGCGGACGAATCTCGGTAAGATAGAGAATCGTTGTCAATGGGAGCGCGATCGCAATGCGAGTTTTGGTCATGGGCGGAACCCGGTTTATCGGGGTATATCTGACGCGGTTACTGGTGGAGCAAGGCCATGAGGTCGTGTTATTCAACCGAGGCAAAAAGCCCGCGCCCGTGGAAGGGTTGCGGGTGATTATTGGCGATCGCACCCAGCCGGAAGCCATCCAACAACTGGCGGGGGAATCCTTTGACGCCATTTTTGACAACAATGGGCGGGAATTGAGCGATACGAAGCCTTTGGCCGATTTGTTCAACGGTAAAGTCAAGCATTTTGTCTATATGAGTTCGGCAGGGGTGTACCTCAAGTCCGACCAAATGCCCCACATTGAAGGCGATGCAGTGGATCCCAAAAGTCGCCACAAGGGAAAAAATGATACGGAAGCCTACTTGGCTGCCCAAGGGTTACCCTTTACGTCCATCCGTCCAACCTACATTTACGGGCCGCAGAACTATAACGATTTAGAAGCTTGGTTTTTTGATCGAATTCTCCGCGATCGCCCCATTCCCATTCCCGGCCACGGTCAACACTTTACCCAATTTGGCCACTGTGCCGACCTCGCTGCGGCCATGGCGAACGTGTTGGGCAACGATCGGGCGATCGGGCAAATTTACAACGTTTCTGGGGAGCGGGAAGTCACCTTCGATGGGCTCGCCAAAGCCTGTGCGGTGGCGGCAGGGAAGGATCCCGATAGCCTGAAAATCGTTCACTTTGACCCCAAAGCCTTTGATTTTGGTAAGCGCAAAGCCTTCCCCATGCGGGCCCAGCATTTCTTCTGTTCGATCGAAAAGGCCAAGGCGGAACTGAACTGGCAGCCACAATTTGATCTCGTTTCTGGTCTGAAAGACTCGTTACAGAATGATTACTTAGCCTCTGGGCGCGATCGGGCGGAGATTGATTTTGCGATCGACGATGAAATTCTGGCAGCGGTTGGTTAGGTTTCAGCACCACTAGGCGCGATCTCATCAGATTTTCCAATCCCAGGAGTCAGTTTTTTGTTGATGCAGGTGCTGACACTGGAAGGGATAATAGAGACTCTGAATCCAATTGATTGATCGCTGCTACAGATCCGATCCCCCTTAATCCTCCTTAATCCTTAATAAGGGGGACTTTGAAGCTCTAGTTCCCCCCTTATTAAGGGGGGCTAGGGAAGATCGAAGCCCAGGCTATCAACGATATTTTCAATTGAATGAAGCCAAATCTATTCCGCATTTAGACGTTCGATCGTTTCTCAACTCGTTTTCTCTACCATTCCCCAATCCTTCCCTAACCTTTTGTCTTTGCTATGGCTTTTTACATTGCTCCCCGCTTTCTAGAAAAATTAGCCGTTCACATCACTAAGAATTACCTGGACTTACCCAACGTCAAAGTGCCGCTGATTTTGGGTGTCCATGGCCGCAAGGGGGAAGGCAAGTCGTTCCAGTGCGACCTCGTGTTCCAAAAGATGGGCATTGAGGTGGTTTACATGTCTGCGGGGGAACTGGAAAGCCCCGATGCAGGCGATCCAGCCCGACTGATTCGCCTACGCTATCGGGAAGCGGGGGAACTGGTCAAGGTGCGGGGCAAAATGGCGGTGTTGATGATTAATGACATCGACGCGGGGATTGGCCGGGTTGATCAGTTAACGCAATACACCGTCAACACGCAATTAGTCCACGGCACGTTGATGAACATTGCGGATAATCCGACGAATGTGCAGCTACCGGGAAGTTACGACAGCGAACCGACGAAACGCATTCCGATTATCGTGACGGGCAATGATTTTGCAACGCTATATGCACCGCTGATTCGCGATGGGCGGATGGAGAAGTTCTATTGGGAACCCGATCGAGCCGATCGCGTGGGCATCGTCAGCGGTATTTTTGAAGTCGATCACGTTGCTCGTCGGGATATCGAAACGCTAGTTGATACCTTTCCCGATCAGTCGATCGATTTCTACGGGGCACTACGGGCGAGACTGTACGACGAACAGGTTGCGAAATTAATTAGTTCGATCGGGTTTGAAAATATTTCCGCCCGTGTAGTTAACAGCAAGGAAGCGCCACCGGAGTTCCATCGTCCCGATTTTAGCTTGCCGCACTTGATCGAAGTGGGCCATGCCATGGTGCGGGAGCAAAACCGCATTCAGGAACTGCGCCTAGTACAAGCCTATAACCAAAGCATCAACCCGAACGTTAATCCAAGCATTCACTCAAGCATTAATCCGAGTATTACCCCAAACACCCAGCGATCGACCCAGGACACCGATCGACCCGCATCATCCCCAGCACCCCAGAGCTATCCCGGTATGCCTTCATCCACCCGACTCGATCCGGCGATGGTGGGTGAGATTAACCGCATTATTGGTATGGGCGATCGTATCGGTATTGAATACGCCGATCCTCGCCGTTTTCGGACGGGTTCCTGGACTTGCTACGGTACCTTTGAGCAGGATCCCAGAACCGCGATCGCGGCCTTGGAGACGTGCTTGGACGAGAAGTCTGGGAATTACATTCGCCTAGTAGGGATTGGCAAACGCGATCGTAATCGGCTGACGGAAATGATGGTTAATCGTCCAGTAGGATTGATGCCCTAGGGGTTATATCCAAAGGGTTTAATCGCATTCCAGACCCAATTACCAGACTCAACTAATGGGTGATTGAAACCTGTGGTGATTGAAACCGATATTGCAACCGATCACGAACCCACTAAATCTCCGGATAAAAACTCGACCTCCCTGCCACAAGCACAGGAAGGCCGAATCTTTATAGTTGCGCTTAATTTAGTCTAACCTGTATAACCTCCTCTCAGACCGAGTTGGTCGTTTTTAGGTCAATAACATCGAGAACGTTAGCTACAGAACTCCCTGAAACAGATCGCGTTCCATAAGGAGACTAACTAACCGAAAGACTAACTAACCGATAAACTACAGTATCTAACAACGATCTAACAGAATTACGTTCCTCAGATTTAGCGAGTTTGGTTAGAGATGCCCTAACGATGAACCTTCATGACGGCATGAAAATTCGGGAAGTTAGAAGAGACATTGCTCTCATGTGAATTGTGGAGGAATTACTGTGATCCAGTTGCGATACTGTCTGAACCCAAACTAGAAAAGTTCAACATGGCGTCAGTAGAGAGCGCCAGCTATGAACATCAAACGTACAACTTGACAGAAAACTATACTCAGTATCCCTTCGCCACACTCTTCCCTCTTATAGGTTGAGCGTTCTAAGAGTTGGGCTGAATTTGCTGACATTGCAGCGTTAGGCTTTTTAGGGATATTCAGCGCCGATTCTCTTTAAGCAGCAGAGGAGGAAATCGGGGGAATAGATTTGAGTAGTTTTGAGAAACGAGCCAAAATGCTCTTGTAGAGATTAATTTTGACCTCCTATTTAATTTGTGAAGTGAACGATTGGACTGTTTGGGTAGAAGCGATGGTGTGTTTGCTTCTTGATTACTAAGATAGCCCCAATAAGAGGTAAATGGGAAGATGTAGGAACAAATGTTTACGATCGAGTGAGTGGATACCTCTTGTAGATACCTCTTACAAAGCGGCAGATTCCTGGAACGCAACTAACGCAACCGATTCCTAGAAGACAGCAGATTCTCGGCAAGCAGAGACTGGCACCAGCAAAGAAAGGATCCATTCGATGTCTAGCCCTGGTGTGTTGAGTCATTCTCCGTTAAGATATCTGCCTGGGTAGCATGATCTGTACAGTCAAGTGGGCTGGTGTCCCAAGACCAGTAGCCGAATTCAGTGAATTTAGGTATAACTAACAAGATTTACTAAATCTAAAGAGTTTTTAGCTCACAGGGGAAATTCATCCTAGGTTGTCCATTATGGACAGCGATTGTCCATTTTTGATTCTTTCCAATCATGATTCAACTGCAAACCAACTCATAGCTCGATCACAGCCGCCAATGCCAAGTCTTCAGGGTGTCTAGGTGGCATAGCGTTCATACTTCACTAGCTGCGTCCTACGACAGCTCTTGTTAGCCTGAATATCTTGTTTTTTCTAAGTTCGATTAGGATTTTTCTCAATAATTCAGGCGTGTGACAAATACTACACTCGATCGGATTGTCCTGAAAGCTATACGCCGGGACGCAATTTAGTAGTAAGATCCAGCCCTGTCTAGGTTCCCCCGGTCGCGATCGATCTGCGATCGTGTGTTGAGTTCTGGTAATTCTGAATGTTTAATCTTCGTCGTCGCACATCTTCTTCCTATTCCAGTTCTTACTACGGATCCCGTAAGAAGAAACAGCGCATTCCCAAGTTGTGGATTATTGCAGCTATCCCCCTAGGAATTTTGGCTCTTGAAATTCTTCTACGGATGGGAACCAGTATTTTAGGCAAAAGTGATGAGTTGACGGCCTATGTGGGCGAGCCTGAAATTGCCGCAAATTATCACCTCAAACCCCTCAATCAAGCGGGCCAGTCCATGCAAGGGATCTCCGGCCATGGGAGCCTAGCCATTCAAGAAACCCCCCTCACTGGCTTCAAATTAGTTGGCAACCAAAAAAATGATGCGGTTCAAATTAATGCCCAAGGGTTTCGCAGCGGGGACGCTGTTAACTTAACTAAACCTAAAAATGAAGTCCGGATTTTTGTTTTGGGGGGATCGTCTGCCTTTGGGCAGTTTAATAGCAGCAATCAATCCACCTTTGCTACGCTGCTAGAAGCTCGCCTAAATCAGCAAGTCCAGGAACAAAAGAGTAATACGAAGAAATTCCGGCCAGATGTCTTGCCCTACTATGCGGACGAACTGGAAAAAGCGCTGAAGTTACCCCCCAAAATTCGGGATGGGCAGTATCGCGTGATTAATGCAGCCGTACCGGGCTATACCTCCGGCAATACCTTAACGCAGGTGGCTTCGCAGATCCTCGCTTACCAGCCCGATGTTTTAGTGGTGATGAATGGCTATGGAGATTTACTGCTGCCCAGTTCCCAGGAAGCGGCCAGCATTGAAGTCACCGATCGACTCTTATCCGATGCCTCTGGACATTTCATAGCAAGTTTGTCCCAGGGCATGGGTGACTTTTTCTCCAGCCTTTACTTGGTCAAAAGTGTGCAGTATTGGTTGCTAAAGCCCCAATCTTCGATCGAGCAGTTGGTTGATCCATTGTCGAGTTCCACGCAAGGATTGGGCGATCGTCTAGCGGCCAAGCCGGAGGAACTTAATCTTCGAGTCGATCGCTATGGTAAGTATTTACTGCAACTGGCGCGTCTGTCGGGGGCGTCCAAAGCTTCATTGGTGGTGGCATTACAACCCGAAGTGACCCAGCGAGAGTCTCTCACAACCAAAGAGAAGCAGTTGGTCGATCGCTTGGGAAGCAACTATCAGCAGCGGGTTCAAGCAGGGTACCAACAGCTACAAAAGACCGTTGAACAGGTCAATAAACAGGTTCCTGGGCTGACCACTGCTAAATTGCAAGATGCCCTCAATCAGGTTCAAGGCGATGCCTTCCAAGATCCGATTCACCTGACGGATTCTGCCAATCAAGCCATTGCCGATCGGTTATATGACACGATCGTGACGCAACTACAGGTACAACCTAAACCCTTTACAGGGGGGCAACCCTAGGCCAAACGTTCAATCAGCCATCCTGCCCAACCAGCCAGCCCAGCCAGCCCCATCAACATCCACCATCTAGAAGATCGGATGGACATCTAGAAGAGAGGACGGATCAAGCTGGCTGTTCTGTGGCTTGGGTTTGAGGCTGATTGTCAGCGTTGCTGGAGCCTCGTAATTAAAATTTATCCTCTCCGAAATTTAGATATGGCAGGCTGTTATTAACTAGAGAACACAAAATGGGAATTCTGAGATTGTCTGCACGATCGCAGAATTTCCAGCCTTCTCCAACATTCATCCCTATGCCACAGTTGCCTCGCTCCATTTTTGCTGTCACTGCGCTAGTGACCCTCGGGATCGCTCCTGCGGTTCAAGCAGGCCCAGCCGTTCCTAGGGTTCAATCGGATACAGCCGTCCCCATTACGCGAATTTCCTTTAACAGTGCAGCCGGTGATTTTACCCATCGGACAGCCATTTTTACGGTACCCGATCGGGATACGACCGTTTCCGCCTATGGGGGCAAACTACGGCGCTACGATGTCCACATTGCCAAAATGATCGAAATTACCCATACCCAATGGTGCAGCGATCGGCCCAAGTTTGAAGGCGTGTATTGGAACTATCGAGCCGATGATGGCAACATCGAGATGGGGAAATTTTACGTCACTTGTAAATTGGCCAAACAGATGGTCTCGGCCTATGGGCTAGGGCGATCGGAGCGAACAGTGATGTATTTCAATCCTGGGGATGTCAAAGATACCGCTGATATTCCAGTTCTCAATCTGAATGGCGACAAAATTCCTAAATTTATCCAATGGGTGAAAAACTTTAAACCCCAATCCAGCTAAGCCTCAATCTAGCTAAGCCTCAATCTAGCTAAGCCTCAATCAGCCCCCCTTGGAGCTTAGCTCTAGTTCCAGCCCAATTCAAGTTCTAGCCCAATTCAGCTCCAACCCAGTGAAGTTTCAATCCAGTGAAGCTCCAGACCCGTTAAACTCCAGACCCGTTAAACCTCAGTCAGTGGCCCATACTTTTTTGCGATTTCGGGAGTAGATGCTCTATGCAAGAAATTCGTCTATCTGTTCCTCACTATTACCAAATCGATAATGCCGAAGAATTTTTCGGGCCCGGTTGGCGGCAGTGTAACCTGACGGCCCATGCGATGGCGCTCAATTATCTTCTGAAGGGATTACTCAGTCAGAAAGCCGCAGAAATGGGCTATGAGCAACCCGAAAGTTACTACGGCTACCTCCTCAATTCCTATGGGGATACCACCAACCACGATGCCCATACCGCCTGCATCAAACAGGAATTTGGCCTTGATTCCGAATGGCGTATGGATTTGACCCGAGAGATCATCACTGAACAACTCCAAAAATCAATTCCAGTACCCGCAGGCATGGCCTACAAAAGTTCGGGTCACATCATTTGCATTGTAGGGGTCAATGATAAAGGATTTCTGATCCATGATCCCTATGGAACGCGGTTGGGAGCCAATGATGAATACGACGTGGGAGTCGGTGGAGAATACGATTTCTATTCCTGGAGCTTACTCGATCGGATTTTCTTTGTGGATGGCCCGCAAAGTGCCTGGGGGCGAATCTTCAAGATACCTTCTACTGCAACCAGTGCCGCTTCAGCGTAAGATGAACAGGTTTACGCCTGTTGTCTCTTGTTCATGTCTGAAGCCTTTTACGGGTCGGTTGACTCCTGCAATCACCCATTGCCTCCCGATCGCACGTCCATGCCCTTAGTGGAGCAGTTACAGCAGTGCGCAGGCCGGAGCTACGCCCCCTTCCATACACCGGGTCATAAGCGGGGGAAGGGGGTTTCGGCTGAATTTCGATCGTTGCTGGGAGAGGCGGCTTTCTGTGCCGATCTGCCCGAACTGCCAGAACTGGATAATCTGTTTAACCCAGAAGGGGTTATTCAACAGGCCCAAGCGTTAGCGGCTGAAGCCTTTGGAGCCGATCGCACCTATTTTCTAGCCAATGGTTCAACGGCGGGATTGCTGGCTGCGATTTTGGCAACCTGCCGACCAGGGGACAAAGTAATTCTGCCGCGCAATGTCCATAGATCGGTGATTTCTGGATTGATTTTGGCGGGAGCTGTTCCGGTCTTTGTGTTACCGGACTACGACAGTGCCGTAGACATTGCCCATGGTGTTGCCCCTAGCACGATCGCGCAAGCTCTGGCAGCCCATCCCGATAGTCAGGCGGTTTTACTCGTTTCCCCCACCTACTACGGCACCTGTAGCGATGTGGCAGCCATTGCCCAACTGGTTCATCAATGGGGCTTACCGTTGATTGTTGACGAAGCCCATGGAGCCCATTTTGCATTCCATCCAGCGTTACCCATTGCAGCATTACGGGCAGGGGCCGATCTGGTTGTTCAGTCCACCCACAAAACCCTAGCTGCCCTGACTCAGGCTTCCATGCTGCATTTGCAGGGTGATCGCGTGTCGCCCGATCGGATTGCCCAAGCGTTGCAACTCGTGCAGTCCACCAGCCCAAACTATCTCCTGCTGGCCTCCTTGGATGCAGCCCGAATGCAGATGGCAACCCAAGGGCAAGCGCTGCTCGATCGCACCCTTCACCTCGCCAATGATGCCCGATCGCGAATTGCCCAAATTCCTGGACTACAAGTCCTGGGGATTGATCGGGCCACTACGCCGGGATTTGTTGCCCTTGATGCCACACGATTAACCGTTATCGTGACAGGCTTAGGCATTGACGGATTTGCGGCGGATGAAATTCTACATCAGGAACTGGGGGTGACCTGTGAGCTTCCTTCGATGCATCACCTCACGTTCATCATTACCCCTGGCAATTCCCAGGCGGATCTCGATCGCCTCGTCACCGCGTTAGACACTTTGTCCCAACGATGTCGCGCTGCTGCCCAGGTGACCTCAGCCCGATCGCTACCAACCTTTCCCACAACAAATTTGCAGCACCCAACTGCCTATTCCCCACGGGATGCATTTTTCGCACCGAGCCAAAAATGTGCCATCGCCGAAGCGATCGGATACCCCAGTGCGGAACTGGTTTGTCCCTATCCACCGGGAATTCCTGTTCTAATGCCAGGGGAAATGATTACTACAGCGGCGATCGAATATTTACAACATATTCAAGCGATCGGTGGATTTATCACAGGTAACAGTGATCCCGAATTAAATTATTTACAAGTAATTATGGAAAAATAATTGCTCGTCCTTCATCATAGTCCTTCATCATGGTTCCTCATCATAGTCAATTCTGGATCCCGCAGTGATGGACTGGCAAGCGTCAAGCAGCGGTCGATCGTTGATTGAACTACAAAAAACCTAGCATTCTCAATAGCTGGAGAATACTAGGTCTGATTGTCGGATGATTAGCGATCAGATGCTATTCGGTTGGGCTGACCTGTGAGTGATTCTATCGTGCCTTACTTCACAACAACAGTGCCGTTCGCTACAGCCGATCGACTCACTTGATTGGTCATCAGAACTTCGAGCCCTTCAATCCGCTCACTCATCAGGTTGAGAGCCTGCTGCAAACTATCTCCTTGGGCTGCAACGGGAGCCATCCGCCCAGGATCAACCCCTGGATTGCGGGTCAGCAGGGCTGGATTTTCTTGGATTTGACGCAGCAAATCGGGATCCAACTCCAAGAGATCCGGCGAGAGGATGGGGGGACGACCGATCGGGAAGTTGATCTGGGCTAGCGTGATTTGGGAACCGCCAGTGGCCGTGGGTAACCCATAGGCCAGTTGGTCGAAGTCCTCGCGGGTGCGGGCGGCAGGGGCAGGGGGGACCGGGGGAACGGTGTAACCCTTGGGTAGAAAGGTGCCCCGTTGTTGTGGCGTGACCAGTAGGTTAAAGCTATTGGAACCAAAGGGGGATGCCAGAGACAGCGTGGCATAGCCTCGAACTTCCACATTGGCATTTTCTACGACACTTTTTTGGGTGACGTCCGGTTGCAGGATAAATAATCCCGTGTCACCGGGTTCGATCGTAAAGGTATAGGTCCGGCTCGTTGCCCCCGATAGGGTTGGGATGAGCAAGCTATTTGTGCCATTGGCATCCAGAAAGGCTAATAGAGGTTGGCTATTTAAATCAACCGATTGGGCTCGGAAATTAAGCCGTAAGCGAGCTGCAACGCTAGTATTGAGGTTCGTAATCGTTAAAAAATAGCCTTGAACGATCGTCCGACCTGCACCCAAAATATCGGCTTCAGGTTGTACGAGGGGCTTAACGAGCAATTCATAGTTGGATACAACTGAGGAAATAGCCATTCTTGTCAATCTCCAGGATTAAATAAATGGATGGATTGTCGTTCGATTGGGGTAATGCCATCCGGGATGTTTTTAGTGTCGTCGCCGATCGAACCCTTTGACAGTACCCGCGTGGGTGATTCCTTAAATTTTTATGAATGTCAATATGGAGAAATCTTTCCGATGCATAAGCTGCGTAACGTTGCTATATAACGATGATGGATAACGCTGTATCGATCGAACCACAATTTCAACGGCTTTCTTCTAGCTGGGTTGCGATTCATCCCCATCCTAAGGGAATTATTCAATTTATTGGTGGTGCATTCTTTGGTTCGTTTCCAACCTTGAGTTACCAGTATTTTCTAAAGCAGCTTTTTCAAGCAGGATATACAATCATTTCTCTGCCCTTTCGGTTTACGTTTAACCATTGGTCAGTGGCTCTGGATTTGTTGGAAGAACACTATGCGGTTCGCTTGGGAATCATTGAACAGTTGGCAGAACTACCGGATAAACCCGATCGGGCTTACGACTACCGCCCCTATTTAGCAGCGTCCAATTATTGTTGGGTTGGGCATAGTCTAGGCTGTAAATACATTGCCTTGCTGGAATTGCTCAATGATGGTTCGGATCAGGTTTTGCAGGATATGGCAGCGATCGCGGATGCCCAATCTGAAACCCAAATGATCCAGTACCGCTTACAACAGATGGGCGAGCGGTTAGAACAACGGTTACAAAGTTTGCCAATTTGCGCAACGTTATCGGTCGCAGCGATGCCCGTGGGAATTACCGACCAAGCGTCATTACTCCTCGCGCCTGTCATCCAGGACTTAAACGCGGCTATTCCCCTACCCTTTCTCCAGCGGGCTTTCCAGAATGTCGGCTTGCAAGTTTTGCCCACCGTGGAACAAACCTATCAACTCATCGATCGCAGTCAGTCATTTAATCTGACTCGGTTGATTACCTTTGATGCCGATAAACTCGCGATCGAAACCTGCGATCGCTTGCTCCAGAGACATCCCAACGCACTCTTTCAGGCCCTAAAAGGGAAACATTTGGAACCCGTTGGCATTCAGTTAGGGCGTTCCATCGTGGATTTTAATCCGCTGGATAAATGGAGTGAACCGATCGTCGATCGGGCATTGGAACCCGTTGTCATAGGTGCTCTGGAAGCACTACAGCAGATCCAAACTCAAGTCATCCAGCCGACCCTCATTAGACAGTGAGGAGGTTTGATGGATAACCATCAAAAAGCTGTTGTCGCAGGCATTGACTCAACCCCCAACGACAACAGCCATCCTTTCTACAGACTATAGACCTGCATTTGCCAATCCAGCGTGAGCTTGGTCACCCCCATAGGCTATGCCGTCGATCAACGTTCTCGCCAATCCACTGGCTGGCCTAAAACGGAATCTGACTCAAATTCGGTTGCATTTTCGATGGCAGAGACTTGAGATATTTCAAAAACGCAAACAACTCTGCCTCGGTCAACTCCGCCCGCGTCCGCTTGCCATAGGTTTCTTGAAGATAGGCGCTTCCCTGCTTCTTCGTCCAACCGATCCGATCGATCTCCGCCCCAATTTGCGCGATCGCATCCGACAAATCCATCGGGGGTTCCGCAGGCTCCGCAGCCATAAACGCTGGCTCCTCCTCCGGAATATATTCATACTCCATTGGTTCAAACGCCTCCACCGGCAAATCCATCGGTAAATCCATGGCGCTCGCGCCTGGGATGGCAGCCACGAGCGGGGATACTGAACTCGCAACAGTGACCTCCGCCTCCCGATCCAACACGGCTACCGACGCGATCGGATCCTCTGGATTCCCCTTCTCCAGCTTGGCCTTCTCCGCCTTGGTCTTGCGCTTCGGCGTCGCAGAATTGGCCCCCGGTTCAGCATTCACCCCGCTATCCCCACTGGCAGCTCGGCTAGTAACTCCACTGGTTGCTCCACTAGCAACCCCAGGGATCCCCTTGGCAACCGAGACATCCACCCCTGGCCTTGCGATCGAACCTGCGATCGGCCCAGCAACCTCGGCGATATCTGCCATGGGAACCGCCATCGATGACATATTCGATGACACATTCGATGATACATAGGGAGCCGTCGCCGAAATGCCCAACACCGCCAACACCCGAATCCGGGCCCGATCCTCCGCCGCCTCCACCGTAGACGCACTCGCCAGGGCAGAGGCCAAAGCACGCCCCTCCACTTCCACGATCGCCTTCACAATAAACTGGTCACCCTGGGCTTGCACCAGATCCGACAGCAAGCAGCCCGTTGCGTAATGGGCCCGGAGTTGATTCAACAGCGCTTGACTGGATAAAACCGCACGGAAATTGGAAACGGATTCAGCGGAACTTGCAGCCGCTAACGGCGTTGTGGGAGCAGTTGCCAACATATTCATACTGTTTGTGGTAGGTAAGGACAGACAGTTTCTGCGATCGCAGTTCGCGGGAAGATTTGAATCAGAACGATCGGACTCAATAGCCAACCCCAAAATTGATCCCAGAAAATGATCAGTTATTTTAGGCTCAAGCGTAACGGATCTTAGCGCCTTTAAAACAATTTCCTGAAAAATCTCCGAATCCTGATCCCATCCTCGTAATCCATTCGCCATCACAGCTGGGGCCTAATCGCCTCGATCGTCCCCAGATCCCATTCCATAGCCCGACCCGTCATTCTCCCTACCCCATTCAGGAGGTTCTTGAGGGATCCATGACTTAGTTGCCTGTTTCTTGGCCCATGATCTTGGCCCATGATCTTGGCCTACTGTCTCAGCCCATTGCCACCGATTTGGCATCTTTGGCGTCTTTGGCATTGACTTGTCATCGACTTGTCATCGACTTGTCATCGACTTGTCATCGATAAGGTTGTTCACGCTACCCGCACAATCCGGTCACAGTTGTTATAGTTAAGGCTTAAAGATTTTCTTAATAAAATCCGGGGGCGAGAGATAAAGCAAAATGGTGTTTAAAAATGCATCGATGGCAGGTCAAGAACCAATGCGGGTTAACTTTGAGCGGCAGCTCAAGCGGGTTCAGCGAGACGTTCTCAAAATGGGTGCGCTGGTGGAGAACTCCTGTTGTCTGGCACGGCAAGCCCTATTTGATGGCGACTTAGATGCTGCTGACCAGATTAATCTTCAAGATAAAGAAATCGATAGTCTATATAAGCAGATTGAACTTGACTGTGTAAACTTGATCGCCCTCCAGTCTCCGGTTGCCCAGGATCTCCGCCTCCTGAGTGCCATGATGCAACTGGTGCGTGATTTGGAAAGAATTGGGGACTATGCCAAGAATCTGGGCGAAGTTGCCGTTCGCCTGTTCCCCTACGAAAATCCACCCCACCTGGATCAAGTCCAAGTCATGTTCGATCGCTGTCGCGCGATGCTAGCCATGAGCTTGGCGGCCCTTTCGGATCTGGATGCTGAATCTGCCCAAGAAATGAAGCTCAAGGACGACACGATCGATTCAGATTACGAGATGCTCTATAACCTACTGACCTATCGCACTGAGGTTCAGGGAGTGATTGAGCCGATCGTCCTCCTTGTCCTAGCGATCCGTCACCTCGAACGCATTGCTGACCATGCCACCAACATCGGCAAGCGGGTGTCCTACATCGTTACCGGGCAGCGCTAAGCCTGTGTCACTGGGCAGCGTGATAAAGCCCGTTGTAGAGGCTGAGGGCAGCTGAGGGGGTGCTGGAGGGTGCTGGGGGTAACTAGACAGCGCTAGACAGCGCAGCACCTGCGAAGACGGCGTTAGGCCCCTCTCAGCTCTCTGCTCGGCCTTCTTTCAGCCTGATCTTCTTTCAGCCTGAGTTCATCTCGGTCAATCAACATTTCCAGAGATCCAACAGACCCGTCTTGGATCTTTTGTGGCGATCGGGTTGACAGAGCGATCGGGTCTGAGGAACGATTATATAGACAGTGCGGAAGCTCCGGATCCGTGAGTATCCGCTTCTGCTGGACAGGAATATTGTGTTGTTCTGCCCTAGGCAAAGCATAATATTTGGGATTGCAGAAGCACTGCTGGGGAAGATGCTTCAGTGAGCGTGTAGCCCAATCGGCTTGGATGTTGTGCCGCCAATAGTTTGCAGAGAGTTGCAACCGCCAAACTCCTATGCAATCTAGAACTGGATGGGTGTTTTCTAACCGAGGTGATCGCTTGCCGACTGTGCTGAAGTGCCCCGGACTAGGGTGATGCCGCAAGCAAACCATCAACTAAGGACAGATCGCTACAATGGATTTTTCGATCGCCGAACTCTTGGCCAATCTGGATGAGGACAAACTCGTTGCCCCAAAAACCCTAGAGAATAAGCTGGAGTGTCAAACGGACAACGATATTCGCAAGTTACAGATTGCACTGGATGCCCTAGAGAAAATAGGCGTTGTTGAGAAAGAACGAGGCAAATATCGTCGGCTGGCGGAAGAGGGGGTCGTAGAAGGAAAGCTACGGTGCTCCAGTAAAGGCTTCTGTTTTGCCATTCAAAACTCGGAAGAGTCCGAGGATGTCTACATTCGTGAAAGCCAACTCAACACCGCCTGGAACGGCGATCGGGTCCTAGTACGTGTCACCAAAGAAGGTAGCCGCCGTCGCAGTCCTGAAGGCGAAGTGCGTTTGATTCTGGAACGGGCCAATCCCTCCATTTTGGCGCGGCTGAAAAAATTAGAAGACGGATCCTTTAGGGCCGTTCCCCTGGACGATCGGCTGTTGTTTGAAGTCATTTTGGAAGAAAGCGACTTCGACCTTGACGAAGCTCTCGATCAACTGGTGCATGTGGAAGTTCTGCGCTATCCCCTCGGTAGTACAGGCCCGATCGGTCAGGTGGCGGAACTCCTTGGTACCGACGACGAAGCCGACGACATCAAAATTGTTTGCTGCAAGCATGACCTGCCCCGCAGCTTCCCCGATCATGTCCTAGCTGCGGCCAAAGCCCTGCCTAACAAAATTGCTAAGGCTGAACTCAAACAGCGCATTGACTATCGCGACGTGCCGACGATCACCATCAAGGCCCATAGCGAAGACAGCGCCGATGATGCCATCACCCTAGAAGAACTGGAAGATGATACCTGGCAATTGGGGATCCACATTGCCGATGTGGCCCACTACGTCCAACCGGGGACGCCCCTCGATCGGGTGGCCCAGCGGCGCGGGGTGTCGATCTACCTGGGCGAGACCGTCATTCCCATGCTGCCGGAAGCCATTACGGATAACCTCTGCTCCTTGCAACCGGGCAAAGATCGCCTAGCGGTCTCCGTCCTGCTCAACCTGAATGATGAAGGGGAAGTGCTGGAGTACGAAATTCAGCCCACGGTGATTCAAGTCGATTACCAGTTGAGCTACGAGCAAGCCGAGGCCATTCTTGCGGAGGAAGAGTCCAAGGAACTGGAAGCCTTTGAACCGATCGCGGATATGCTAGTCAACCTCGATCGCCTCAGCCATGCCATTAAGGAACAGCGGCGATCGCGGGGAGCCTTTGAACTGAACCTGCCCGAGAAAATCTACGCCCGTGCCGACGCGATCGAGACCCCGGAGGAAGCCGCGAAATACACCTTCAGCAAATTCCACTACGACGACGAAGGGGCCTTGGGGGCAGTCGTTCTTTCCCCCAGCTTGCCCATCCACTCCATGGTGGTGGAACTGATGCTGTTGGCCAACCAAACCGTGGCCCAACATCTGCAAGCGTTGGAGTTGCCAGCGGTCTATCGCGTCCATCCTTCACCGGACTTAAATGCGGTTCAAGACTTGATGAAATTAGTTGCGGGCATGGGCATCAATCTCACTTTGGAGAATGACGAAGAAGTCTCTCCCCTCGACTTCCAAAACTTCACCCGGCGCTTTGCTGAATCGGGGTCGGAGCGGGTGCTCACCTACCTGTTGCTGTCCACCCTCAAACCGGCCTTCTACAGCACTACGGCCAAGCCTCACTTTGGGCTGGCCCTAGAACAGGGGTACGTGCACTTCACATCCCCGGTACGGCGGTATCCTGACCTGCTGATCCATCGCACTCTCCATGCCATGTTCGAGGAAGGTCGCGATCGCAAATCGGCGCGATCGAAGGAGGGCGTGGATATTCGCCACAGTTCCTGCCATGGTGAAATCACCTGGAACGTGCTTCCAGACAAGTTGCAACAGGAACTGGCTTCCCACTTTGAACTCGTTGTGGCCCACCTCAGCGAGCGGGAAAAGGTGGCCCAGGATGCCGAGAACGACCTGGAAGGCTTGAAAAAAGCGGAGCTGATGAAGGAACGCACGGGAGAAATCTTCCACGGCGTCATCACAGGCGTTCAGTCCTACGGGTTGTTTGTGGAAATTGAGGAATTACTGGTGGAGGGCTTAGTCCATGTCAGTTCCCTCAAGGATGACTGGTATGAATTCCGATCGCGCCAGCAAACCTTGGTAGGTCGCAAAAACCGCAAGCAGTTCCGCCTCGGCGATCGCATCGAAGTCCAAGTCAAGAGCGTAGACTACTACCGTCAACAGATAGATTTGGTGGCAGTCAGTGGTGGTAGCACGGCCAGCGAAGATATCTTCCTTTCGCCTGATGATGATGACGACGATCGGGGGAGTTTTGACAATGATTTCGATGGGGATGATGAATAAACCAACTCCTCCGAGGGATTTTGGGTCCGTCCATTTTGACTGGCTTAAACCCCTCTGGTAGACTGCTGGAAATTCATCACATTAGGGCACAGCACGTCTGTGCCCTTCTGCATCACAGGGAATAGCAAACCATGGCGCGACCTTTGATTTTGGGTGTTTCTGGAGCTTCAGGGTTAATTTACGCTGTTCGAGCGCTCAAATTTTTGTTAGAAGCTGACTGGCAAATTGAATTAGTGGCCTCTAAGGCTGTCTACATGGTCTGGTTGGAGGAGGAAGGGATTAAAATGCCCGCCGATCCGTGGCATCAAGAAACTTTCTGGCGGGAAAAATGCGGAGTGATGCACAGCGGAAAACTGACCTGTCACCCCTTTGGTAACGTGGGTGCCAATATTGCCAGCGGATCCTTTCGGACGGTGGGGATGTTGGTCATGCCCTGTAGCATGAGCACCGTGGGAAAATTGGCGGCGGGCCTCAGTTCCGATTTGTTGGAACGGGCAGCGGATGTGCAACTAAAGGAAGGTCGCAAACTGGTGATTGTGCCCCGGGAAACGCCCTTTAACCTGATTCATTTACGCAATCTGACCACCTTGGCGGAAGCCGGTGCCAAGATTGTTCCGGCCATTCCGGCTTGGTATAACCATCCTAAAACGATCGAGGATTTGGTTGACTTTGTTGTTGCCCGTGCCTTTGATCAACTGGATATCGACTGTGTTCCGATCGAACGTTGGAAAGAAGATCCAACATCCCCTGTCCCTTCCTAAAAGCATCAGCTAGCAATCCAGAAAACAATTACGAATTTAACAAATGACCAATTTAAAAAATCACTAATTTAAAAAGTCACGAACTCAAAAATTGCAATGTGAGTACAATGCGAGGCGTGGAACAATGGGAATGCCCTGCCAGGTGAATAGTATTGTGAAACTGAAGGCGGACGAGTTTCCCATGTCCCTGACCCAGGAAACGGTTCACACTGCCCAGAAAAGCGGATACCGCATTTATCCGATCGATGTTCCGTTGCAACTGGTAGATGACCAATGGCAAGCCCAGGGAGAAGTGATCATTCAACAACTCACCTGGGAAAGCCAGAGAACCACGATCGTCTATCGTATCCATCGCTGCTACGAGGTTCCCTTCGCAGTTAAGTAAAGTTCTCCTCCTAGGTCTGCAATTTCCTCAAAATGCGCGATCAAGAAGCATTGAGGACATCGTTGGCGTAGATCACCGTTGTGGGATGACTATGGCGCGATCGGCTGTCTACAAACTGACTAGCAGAAATGTGGTTACCAGAAATCTGGCTATCAGAAAGCTGGCTAGCATCGCCTTCTTTTTGGGCATAGGCCAGTAACTCATCAGTCCATGCTGTGAAAATATCAAATACTTTTTCGACTAACTCGATCGCGAACCTTTGCTCCGCTTCTGTCAATACAAGTGATTCCAGTAATTGCTCGCTTTCGCAGGATTTTGCAGCATGGCCATTTTCTAGATTGAAGTGAAATTGACCAAAGTATTGATATTCCTGTTGATTCAGAGCCTGGAGCTCTTGGGCCACTTTGGACGTTAAGCTAAACAAAATATTTCCCGTAGCTTCGATCGCTTCGATGACAGCAACTTTATAAATGGGCTCAGCATTGAACGTATAAGCTGCTAATTGATAGGACAATTGCCTTGTGATGGGTGTATCATCGCCCCAGAGAAATCGTAATGTATCAACAAATCCCTTAGAAGTATTGAATCCCAACTTATTCAAATCGGTTAAAAACCAAGGATAGTGGTGATCATCTTCATAGGTATGTTCATTGACTAGTTGTTGTACTGAACGGGTATCGGCATTGTTCCGAAATACATATTTATTCAGATCTCCAAAACTCATGATGAAATGGGCCATACAAGGCGCAAAGGCCAGCCGTTTTCTGGGATCAAGGCTGGTATCTGCCATGAAGGTAAAGAGCGGTAGTTGCGCATAGATTTGCTTTTTCCGTTCAATCAATTCCAGGATACTTTTCATGGAAACCTCTGAGAGAGTTGCTACATCGGAATTACACATTTTTCGACAGAGCCTTATGCAGGAAGGGCAATGGAATCAGCATGGGAACCCGCGATCGATAGTTCGCGTAAACTTCGCCATGGACGTGAATTAAATCCCGTTCTTCAAATTGAATGGCAACAAGGATGTAAACAGTTGTCACAACGGCAAAGAAGAGATGGGCCGCAGTCATTTGGGGCGTCGCCCAGAAGGCCAATAGCCAGCCGAGATAGAGGGGATGGCGAACGTGCTGATAGGGGCCTGGGGTTTTGAAGGCGATCGGGGTATAGGACTGGTTACGCCAATACAAATAGACCTGCCGCAATCCAAAAAGATCAAAGTGATGAATCACAAACGTGCTACCCAGTACAATCAGCCAGCCGAGGGCACAGAGCAGGTAGAGGAATGCATGCCCGAGGGGATGGTTGACCTGCCAGATCATGCCCCCCATGGGTTGCCATTGCCAGAATAGGAGCAATAACGCGGCACTCGATGCCAGGACATAGGTACTGCGCTCGATCGGGTCTGGAATCACCCGCCGCCACTGTTGCTTAAAGGCCGGACGCGCCATGACACTATGCTGGATCGCAAACAAACCTAACAGTAGGAAATTGATCAGACAAGCTTCTGGGAACGATCGAGTTAGGCCAGAGTCTAGCGTTTTGGGAACCAGAAAATTGCCAACGAACCCGATCGCGTACAAGAACGTGAATAGAAAAATCAGATAGGTGACAATGCCGTAGATCAATGTAATGAAACGGCCCATGATGAATTGCTCCCGGTCGATTGCAGAAATGAAATGATGACGCTCCATTTATTGCCCTCCTTCGTCTGGATCGTCGATTAAGTTAATTTGGGCTTCTTGGGATAACACCTTGATCGATCGGGTACCCGGTGCAAACTTCTGAGTTTTGCGAAATTCCGCCAAGGAAGCAGCTTTTTCAGGTAAGGGGATAATCACTGTTTCAAAGCCTGGAAGACTCTGGCTTGGATAGATGTAGTTGGGGTACAAAAACCAATATTCAGAATAGCGATCGGCCTTGACACTGCGGTCAGGAACATAAATTCGTCCTACTTCCTTCCCATTCTGAAAAATGCCCATAATCCCGCGTTCCATCTGCGCAGAAACGGGGGCAGAGAAGAAGTTCATCAGAATCACGAACAGCATCAAAACGCAGGGGATGAGTAAAAATCTACGATCGAGCCCTAGGAAACGAACTTGCTTGCGTGAATGCATAACTTTAGCTCACTCATGGAATAAACAATGGTTTATGTCGAAGACTATGCAGATTTCACAGAAATGCAGATTTCACAGAAATGCAAATCTTACAGAAGAAAACTGAGTTAATATTGGCTGCTATCGAACTATAGAAGTTGCTCAGTAAAAGCTCTATTCATACAACAGCCAATATTGAGATATGGCTAACACACAGCTAACACATGACTAGCACAGCACTAAAAATTACTGTGATTGAACACTTATCGACAACCGGGGCAATCCTCGTAGAATGCTTTGACCATGGCGTCCAGTTCTTTCCCGTGGTTGACATATTCCGCCCACAGATCATCGTAACTGGTCACAAACGTCTGCCACTCGCTCTTGACCGTATTCATTTCAGAATCGGGACTGGAGCCGACATCCTTCAGCTTGGAACCTAAAATACCGATCGCCACTCGAGTGCGTTTCAGGTTTTCCACCACGGCATTCTTTTTGGGAGCCCAAGCCCAATTCCGATCTTTCTCATGCAAGCGTTGTCCTGTGGCCTCCAGTTTTTCCTGTACATAGTCTAGATTGAGGCGCAATTCCCCGGTAAGGTTGTAGGCATCTCGCAGCCGCTGAGTAGCCACCGCATCCATCAACATAGGATAAAGTTTCTTGGCATTTTCCCAATTCACTTTGCGAGACTCATCCAGTTTGGCATGGCTAGCTGGGACATGGGCCAGCAACATAGCCGCAGACATCCCGATTGCAACCAAGGGGGACAAAGATTTCAGTTTCATGATGTTCTCCTAGAGAAGAGTCAGTTGTAAAAATAGACAGAGAGAAATTGTTGGACTAGCCAAATCATCAACTAGCCAAGTCATCAACAAGTACGGCAGTCTGGCCGCATTACAGCCAAGCTGCTACAGAAAAGAACTACAGTAAAGACACCGTTCACGACTGCGATCGCGGGAAGCTAGAAATCACCTTTTTTGCATTTCTGGCATTTTTCAACACCAGCACTCACATTTTTCAAGGGATCCTGGTGTTTAGCGTTACCTTGTTCCCAATAGGTAATCAATTGAGTGGCAATCACTTTGATGTCTGGATTGCTTTCGCTCTTTGCTTTGTCGATCGCATCCTTGAATGCTTTTTGCACTGCAAGGCGGGTATTAAGACAGCTTGTGCCTTTAGCAATTCGAATATCAATCTCTTTGAGATCATTAAACTTATGCGATTCACATTATTGATTCAGCATGGTCAACCTCAGACTGTATGTTGCTTTTGCCTATTTATAGTTATAGGAATATAGAGGGCTAATACAAAACTACCCATAAGGGTAGTCTTCAGTAAATTCACCTTTAAAGTGAATCAAAATCCAGTTTTTATCTATCCAATACTCGATTTAAATATTGACTAAATTGAATGCCTTGTAGTTTGAATTATTTAAATAAAAATAATCAGGAATTGAGCGATCGCTGATGGCAGTGGATTTCAGTTTGTAAATTGTGGCGGGCTGCTTGTTCAAGGTCGGCAAAGAGTCGATTGGTGTGGTAAATTCGATCGCGCTGGAGAAAGTTTTGTAAAACCGCAATGCGACCCTGTTGATACTCGGCCAGAGAAACCCAGTCATAT